>NZ_JBFBBT010000005.1:284051-425692 GCF_040682815.1 Amycolatopsis sp. NPDC051102 | reverse complement strand
AGCGCGATCTCGCCCAGCAGGAACGACCAGTGGGTCGGGAACACCTTGTTCATCTGGTGCCGCAGACCCTTGGCCAGCTGATACCGCTGGTCGGCGTTGTTCGCGGCCTCGCCCAGGTGCCGCGCGGGCGCACTCGGCCCCTTCGTCGGCGTGGTGAGTGAACTCATCGGCGCCCCGCTCCTCCCGGTCGTCCCCGCTCCCCGACCGTGACACCGGCAGATCGATCCTGCAACGACAGGTCGTCATTTGCATCGCGTATGAATCGCCGTTCGGGCGCTGGGCGCAAGTGACTCGTGGTTACGCTGGGCGCACCGACGGGTTGATCCGCAGGAAGGCAAGCGATGGGTGTGAAACCGGACCAGTTCGGCGAGCCGGAGGCCGTGCAGCGAGTCGATGAGGTCACCGGGGCGCTGGAGCGCCTGACGATCGCGCTCGAGCAGGAAGAAGACCTGGCCGTGCTGCTGCAGCGGGTCTCCCGGCAGGTGGTGTCGGCGGTGCCGGACACCGAGATGGCCAGCGTCACCCTCTTGCGCGCCGGCGCACCCTACACGGCGACCGCCACCGGCGAGAGCGCGTTGCGCATCGACCGAGCCCAGTACGACGCCGGCCAAGGCCCGTGCCTCGAAGCCGCCCACACGGGTGAACTGCAGCGCGTCGACGTGGCCGAAGCCGCCCAGCGATGGCCCGCGTTCGCTGCGGCCGCCGGCAAGGACGCCGTCGCCAGCTACCTCTCGGCTCCCCTGTTCATCGACCGCGAATACCAGGGCTCGCTCAACCTCTACAGCACGGCCGGCGGCGGATTCGGCGCCCTCGACGCCGCGCTGCTGGAGCTCTACACCGCCGCCGAAGCCGCTCTGCGCGGTGCCCGCCGCTACCAGACCGCGCAGGAAACCGTCGCGCAGCTGCGCACCGCGCTGACCTCGCGGGCCGTCATCGACCAGGCCAAGGGCATCCTGATGGTCCTGCACCACGTCCCGGCCGACGAAGCCTTCGACCTGCTGGTCAAACAATCACAGAACCAGAACGTCAAGCTGCGCGAGGTGGCCGAGCAGTTCATCGCCCAGGTACTCGCCGCTTCCAGCTGACCGCGTCCCGGGCCGGCCGTGATTTCCCGCTTTTGCGATACCGTTGCCGGCTGTGAGCCGAGACGAGCCGCACAACATCGTCACAGGGACAACCACCGGCCACGTCCTGCAGACCGCGGAAATCCATGGCGACGTCCATTTGCACTCCGCTTCGCCTCGAAGCGTGCCTCGGCAACTGCCCGGTACCGTGCGGCATTTCGTCGGCCGCCGAAGGCAATTGGCCGCCTTGACCACCTATCTCGACGAGGCCGTGGCGAGTCCGGAGCCGGTGGCGATTTCGACGGTCGAGGGCATGGCCGGGATCGGCAAGTCGGCCCTCGCCATCCACTGGGCCCGGCAGCACACCGACCGGTTTCCCGACGGCCAGCTCTATGCCAACCTACGCGGTTTCTCCCCCGCCGCGGCGATGCAGCCCGGGGAGGCGCTGTGGGGCTTTCTGCACGCACTGGGCGCGCCGCGCGACACGCCCTTTCTCGACCTGGACGCCCAGGCCGCTCTGTACCGCAGCATGCTGGCCGGACGCCGCATGCTGATCGTCCTCGACAACGCGCGAGACAGCGACCAGGTGCGACACCTGCTTCCGGGCAGCGGGGCCTGCTACGTCATCGTCACCAGCAGGCAGCGGCTGACCGGTCTCGTGGGGCAAGCCGGCGCCCGCCCGATCAAGATGGACAGCTTGCAGATCGACGAGTGTGCGACATTGCTGGGAGCCCTCGCCGGAACCGATCGAGTGACGGCGGAACCCGGCGCGGCAGAAGGACTGGTCGAGCTGTGCGCACGGATGCCCCTCGCCTTGACCATCCTGGGAGCCCGGCTCGCCGACCGGCCGGACCTGCAGCTGCACACGCTCGCCCGGCGACTGCGTGACGCCCGGCTGGAAACCATCGACTCCGGCGAAACCGACGTGAACATCAGCACCGTGTTCTCCTGGTCCTACCAAGCGCTCAGCCCTGCCGCCGCGGCGTTGTTCCGGCTGCTGAGCCTGCATCCGGGCCCCGACTTCAGCGCGGCCGCGGCAACCTCGATCGCCGCGGAAAAGGCGGACCGGCTGCTCGACGAGCTGACCCACGTCCACCTTCTCGAAAACCGTCCCGGCGGCCGGTACGGCTTCCACGACCTGACCCGGCTGTACGCACAGCACCACGCCCAGGATCACCCGCGGGACGCGGCCGTACTCCGCATGCTGGACCACTACCTGCACACCTGCGTCGCCGCCGACGGTCACCTGGGCTCGCCCTGGGAGCCGTTCACGCTCGAGCCACCGCAGCCCGGGACATGCCCCGAAACGTTCACCGACGCCGGACAAGCTGCCGCATGGTTCGCCGCCGAACACGCCGTTCTCGTCGCCCTGGTCGAAGACCCGGCATGGTCCAGCAGCCACACCTGGCGGCTGGCTCGCTCGCTCGTCACCCATCTCGACCGGCACGGGCATTGGCGCGACTTCGTCAGCACCCAGCGCGCCGGACTCGCGGCGGCGCAACAAGTCGCCGACGCCAACAGCCAGGCCTACGCCCACCGTCTGCTCGCCCGCGCGCTCTGCCGCCGGGACGAACTCGGCGAAGCCCGCGACCACCTCAGCCGCGCGCTCGAACTCTTCGGAGACGACATCACCGGCCAGGCGCACACGAACTACGCACTCGGCTACCTCGACGTTTGCGCCGGCGACACCTCGCGTGCTCTCGACCGCACGACACAGGCACTGACGCTCGCCCGCGAGAGCGGCGCCGAAGTCTGGGAAGCCAAAGCACTGAACAACATCGGGTGGTGCCTGATCGAGGCGGGACGCCACGCCGAGGCCCTGGACTACAGCCGCCAGGCCCTCGACCTGTTCCGCAACCTCGACACGGACCCGGACGGCTTGGCCCACACGCTGGGCTGCCTGGGCAGCGCCTACCTGGGTGCCGGTGACCCGGAGCAAGCATTGGCCTGCTACCTCGAGGCACTGCACATCCGCGAGCAGCACCGCAACTTCTACACGCAGGCGACCACACTGCGCCACGTCGCCGCTGTCCACCGCACCACGGGCAATGACGAAGCAGAGCAAGCGGCGCTGCGTCAAGCCTTGGCGATCCTCGAGCAGCTCGGCCACGCGGAGGGCCCCGCCCTTCGGGCCCAGCTGGCGCGGCTGATCTGAAGCGGGCGACGTCGCCGAACAGCCGCTCGCGTCGCGGACGGGGCCCGACGGCCTGGTCTTCCCGGCGAACGGTCATCGACCGAGGACCTGGCGGGCCACGCTGCGGAGTGGTTCACCCGGCCCAAGAAGGGGCAGTGGGCCGGCTAGCGCACCTTGGCTTTCGAGTGCGGCTCACGACGCCGTGTCCGCGACACGCACGCAAACGCCGCCCGGCCGGTCTCTCCTACGCCTGTTCGGCACCGTCGTGGAACACCTCGCGGAAAACTCCGGTCGCTTTGTCGTTGTCCAGCCAGCGCAACTCGAATTGCTCGCCATACCAGTCGAGCCGCGCCGCCTCCCAGTTCCTCCTGCGCACTTTCGGTTCCCGGGTCCGCGCGGTCCTCGTAGCGCCAATGCTCCGGCTCGTTCAGATCGCGTCGCGCGAACACCATGTCGACATAGGTGATACCGCCGGCGCGGGCGGGCTTGACCGACTCGGTGTCACACATGGTCGGATTGCCGGCCACGCGCTCCCTTGTTCTCGGGGAACGGTATTGGCGTTCCCATTGCGGGTCACCCAACGGACGCTGCCGCGTTTCGCGGGTGCCGATTCCGGCGGTGAGGACACCGGCGAGGGCCTGCCAGGGCCGTTACACGAGTCTGCTCAGGCGAGTCAAGGCCGTGGTGGAGCGGCTACCTGATCGCGGTTCCCCCAAGCGGAGCAGTCCGGTTCCCGCCTCCGACCACGGCTATGATCCTGCGCGCGGTGTCGCCCATCCGGAAGCCGATCTCGCGTATCGTCATGTGACCAACCGCTTAGTAGGCTCGCGGGCACGAGCCCGTTACTCAACGACGAGGAGGTCCCCCGTGACCGATTCCCCTTCCCGTGTCGCCGTGGTCACCGGTGCCGGCCGTGGCATCGGTGCCGCCGTTGCCGCGCGGCTGGCCGCTGACGGCTTTGCCGTCGGGCTGCTCGACCTGGACGAGGCCGGTGTCAAGCAGGGCGCCGAGGCGATCGTGGCCAAGGGCGGCAGGGCCGTCGGCGTTGCCCTCGACGTCAGTGACGCCGAGCAGGTCGAAGCGGCCGTCACGCGGGTCGCCGATGAGCTCGGGCCGCCCGTTGTGCTCATCAACAACGCCGGTATCACCCGGGACAACCTGATCTTCAAGATGACCGAGCAGGACTGGGACTCCGTGCTCGGCGTGCACCTCAAGGGGTCCTTCCTGATGACCCGCGCGGTGCAGAAGTACATGACGCAGGAGAAGTACGGCCGGATCGTCAACCTCTCCAGCACCTCTGCGCTGGGCAACCGCGGCCAGGTCAACTACTCCGCCGCGAAGGCCGGCATGCAGGGGTTCACCAAGACCCTCGCCATCGAGCTGGGCAAGTTCAACGTCACGGCCAACGCCATCGCGCCGGGCTTCATCGCCACCGACATGACCGCGGCGACCGCCGAACGGATCGGCATGAGCTTCGAGGACTTCAAGGCCGCCGCCGCGTCGCAGATCCCCGTGCAGCGCGTCGGCACGCCCGAGGACATCGCGAACCTGGCGTCGTTCCTGGTCAGCGAGGGTGCCGGGTTCGTCTCGGGCCAGGTCATCTACGTCGCCGGCGGACCGAAGGACTGAGACCGATGCGGGAATTCCAGAACCTCGACGAGTTCGCCGCCGCGGCCGGCGAGCACCTCGGCTACAGCGAGTGGCTGAAGATCACCCAGGACCGGGTGAACCAGTTCGCCGACGCCACCGACGACCACCAGTGGATCCACGTCGACGAGCCGATGGCGACCGCGGGCCCGTTCGGCGGCACCATCGCCCACGGCTTCCTGACGCTGTCGCTGCTGTCGGCGTTCGGCCCGAAGATCTACCGGGTCAACGGCATCCGGATGGGGATCAACTACGGCCTCAACAAGGTCCGCTTCCCGCAGCCGGTGAAGGTCGGCTCGAAGGTGCGGGCCGGCGCGGAGCTGGTCGAGATCACCGACATCCCGGGCGGCAAGCAGGCGGTGTCGAAGTGGACGGTCGAGATCGACGGCGAAGCGAAGCCCGCTTGCGTCGCCGAGTGGGTCACCCGGTTCCTGGCGTGACGTCGCCGGAGGGCACTTTCACGTGAAAGTGCCCTCCCGATCCCGCTGTACTGCATACCGACCAGTCGGTATGCTTTTCGGAAAGAGTGTGAGGAGGCACGATGAGCCGCACCGACCCGCCGGGTCTCGACCTGGCCCGCTTGCGCGCCCACCTGGACGCGCGGCGGCCCGGGCTGGTCGCCGGGGAGCTGACCGCGGACGTCGTGGAGGGCGGCCGGTCGAACCTCACCTACGTGGTGGGTGACGGCCGGTCGCGCTGGGTGGTCCGCCGGCCGCCGCTCGGGCACGTGCTGCCCACCGCGCACGACATGGGCCGCGAGTTCCGGGTGATCTCCGGCCTGCGCGACACCGCCGTGCCGGTGCCCGAAGCGCTGCTGCTGTGCGAGGACACCGACGTCGTCGGGGCGCCGTTCTACGTGATGAGCTTCGTCGAGGGCACGCCGTACCGGACCGCGGACCAGCTCGCGCAGCTCGGCCCGGACCGCACCCGGGCGATGGCCGACGCGCTGGTCGGCACGCTCGTCGACCTGCACGCCGTCGACCCGGCCGCGGTCGGGCTGGGCGACTTCGGCCGGCCCGAGGGCTTCTTGGAGCGGCAGCTGCGGCGGTGGAAGAAGCAGCTCGACGCCTCCCGCAGCCGTGACCTGCCGGGCATCGAGGAACTGCACGACCGGCTCGCCGCGGCGGTGCCGGTGTCCGGGACGCCGTCGATCGTCCACGGCGACTACCGGCTCGACAACGTGCTGGTCGACCGCGAAGACAACATCTCCGCGGTGCTCGACTGGGAGATGTCGACGCTGGGCGACCCGCTGACCGACCTCGCGCTGCTGGTGGCCTACGCCGAGCGCGACAAGGTTTCGCTGCCGTTCGTCTCCAACGCCAGCTCGGCACCCGGCTACCCGCGCACCGACGAGGTCGTCGCCCGCTACGCCGAGCTGTCCGGACGGGACGTCTCGCAGCTGAACTGGTACGTCAGCTTCGCGTTCTTCAAGCTGGCCGTGATCCTGGAAGGCATCTACTACCGCTTCAGCAAGGGCCAGACGGTCGGGGCGGGTTTCGAAGGCGTCGGGGCCGGGGTCGCGCCGCTCGTCGCGCACGGCAACGAGATTCTCAAAGAGGAGAAGTAAATGGACTTCGCGTTCGACGAGAAGACCGAACAGCTGCGCGGGCAGCTGCTCGAGTTCATGGATTCCCACGTCTACCCCGCCGAGCCGGTGTTCGAGCAGCAGCTCGCCGAACGCGACGACCCGTGGGCCATCCCGCCGGTCGTCGAGGAGCTCAAGGCCGAGGCCCGCAAGCGCGGGCTGTGGAACTTCTTCCTCCCCGGCGACCACGGCGCGGGCCTGACGAACCTGCAGTACGCGCCGCTGGCGGAGATCACCGGCCGCAGCATCCGGCTCGCGCCGACCGCGCTCAACTGCGCCGCGCCGGACACCGGGAACATGGAAGTGCTGGCCATGTTCGGCAACGAACAGCAGCAGAAGCAGTGGCTGGAACCGTTGCTCAACGGCGAAATCCGCTCCGCCTTCGCGATGACCGAGCCGGACGTCGCCTCCTCCGACGCCCGCAACATCGAGACCGCGATCCGGCGCGACGGCGACGAGTACGTCGTCAACGGCCGCAAGTGGTACATCTCCGGCGCGATGAACCCGGCGTGCAAGATCTTCATCGTGATGGGCAAGACCGATCCGGAAGCCGCGCCGCACAAGCAGCAGAGCATGATCCTGGTCCCCCGCGACACGCCGGGCGTTACGGTCAAGCGGGGCATGCACGTCTTCGGCTACGACGACAGCGACCACGGCGGCCACGCCGAAGTGATCTTCGAAGACGTCCGCGTGCCGGTCGAAAACCTCATCGCCGGCGAGGGCGACGGGTTCGCCATCGCCCAGGCCCGGCTCGGCCCGGGCCGCATCCACCACTGCATGCGTGCCATCGGGATGGCCGAGCGGGCACTGGAGCTCATGTGCCGCCGCGCGATCTCCCGCGAGGCGTTCGGCAAGCCGATCGCGCAGCAGGGCGTCGTGCAGGACTGGATCGCCGAATCGCGAGTCAAGATCGAGCAGCAGCGGCTGCTGGTGCTCAAGACCGCGTGGCTGATGGACACCGTCGGCAACCAGGGCGCGCACACCGAGATCCAGGCGATCAAGATCTCCACCCCGATCACCGTCGAGTGGATCCTCGACAAGGCCGTGCAGGTGCACGGCGCGGGCGGCGTCAGCCAGGACTTCCCGCTGGCCGCCATGTGGGCCGGGAACCGCACGCTGCGCCTGGCCGACGGGCCGGACGAGGTCCACAAGCGCTCGCTGGCCCGGCGCGAACTGAAGAAGTACCTCTCGGAGGGCGCGAAGTGACTGTCACCGCCGAAGACCTGACCCGCCAGGCGACCGAGTTCCTGGCGTCGCACGACCCCGCGTCGACCGACCGCATGGACTTCCTGCGCGCCCGGTTCGACGCCGGGCTCGCCTGGATCCACTTCCCCGCCGGGCTCGGCGGGCAGAACGCGCCGCGTGCGCTGCAGTCCGTTGTGGACGAGGTGTTCACGGCGGCGGGCGCGCCGGACAACAACCCGCGCCGGATCGGCATCGGCCTCGGCATGGCCGCGCCGACCATCCTCGCCTTCGGCACGCCGGAGCAGCGCGAGCGCTTCCTGCGTCCACTGTGGACCGGTGAGGAGGTGTGGTGCCAGCTGTTCTCCGAACCCGGCGCCGGCTCCGACCTCGCCGCCCTCGGGACGCGCGCGGTGCGCGACGGCGACGACTGGATCGTCACCGGCCAGAAGGTGTGGACGTCGGGCGCGCACGAGTCGCAGTGGGCGATCCTGGTCACCCGCACCGACCCGGACGTGCCGAAGCACCAGGGCATGACGTACTTCCTGTGCGACATGACCGCGCCCGGCGTCGAGGTCCGGCCGCTGCGCCAGATCACCGGCGAGGCCGAGTTCAACGAGGTGTTCCTCACCGACGTCCGGATTCCGGACACCCAGCGCCTCGGCGCGGTCGGCGAGGGCTGGAAGGTCGCGCAGACGACGCTGATGAACGAGCGCGTCGCGATCGGCGGGCACGTCCAGCCGCGCGAAGGCGGCCTGATCGGGATCGTCGCGAAGACCTGGCGCGAGCGGCCCGAGCTGCGCACGCCGGAGTTGCGCGACCGGCTCGTCCAGCGCTGGGTCGAGGCGGAAACGCTGCGGCTGGCCGGCACCCGGCTGCGCCAGCAGCTCGCCGTCGGCGCGCCCGGGCCGGAGGGTTCGGCCATGAAGGTCGCCTTCTCCGAGCTCAACCAGGCGCTCACCGGCCTGGAGGTCGAGCTGCTCGGCGAAGAGGGCCTCGCCTACGACGACTGGACGTTCCGGCGCCCGGCGATCGTCGACTTCACCGGCCGCGAAGCCGGTTACCGCTACCTGCGCGCGAAGGGCAACTCCATCGAGGGCGGCACCTCGGAGGTCCTGCGCAACATCATCGCCGAGCGCGTGCTGGGGCTGCCCTCGGAGCCGCGCGTCGACAAGGACGTCGCCTGGAAGGACCTCCCCCGATGAGTCAAACACCGCCCGACTTGCTGTATTCAGACGTCGAAGAGGACCTGCGGGCTTCGGTCCGGGACCTGCTCGCGGACAAGGCCGGCGCCGAGGCGCTGCTGGCGCGGGTGGAAACGGCCGAGCCGTACGACCTGAAGCTGTGGCGCACGCTGGCCGACGAGGTCGGCGTGGCCGGGCTGGCGGTGCCGGAGGAGCTGGGCGGCCACGGCGCTTCGGCTCGCGAGGTCGCCGTCGTGGCCGAGGAACTGGGCCGCTGCGTCGCGCCGGTGCCGTTCCTCGGCAGCGTCGTGCTGGCGACGACGGCGCTGGTGCACGCCGGCGCGCGTGACTTCGTCGGCCGGCTCGCGGCCGGGCAGGCGATCGGCGCGCTGGCCGTGCCGCTGTCGACGGCGCCGGGCGCGGGCTTCCCGTCGTCGGTGACGGCGTCCCCGGACGGCACGCTCTCCGGCCGGGTGGGCACGGTCGCCGACGCGTCGGTGGCGGACCTGCTGGTCGTCCCGGCCGCCGGCCCGGACGGGCCCGCGCTGTACGTGGTCGAGGCTTCGGCGGCGACGGTGTCGGAGCTGGTGTCGTTCGACCTCACGCGGCGCGTGGCCGACGTGTCGCTGGACAACGCGCCGGCCACGCTGGTCGCCTCGGGCCCGGAAGCGGCTTCGGCGCTGGAAAACGCCCTGCTGTTCGGGGCCGGCATCCTGGCCTCGGAGCAGACCGGCGTCGCCGAGTGGGCGCTCACCGAGACCGTGCGCTACCTGAAGGGCCGGTACCAGTTCGGGCGCCCGGTCGGCGGGTTCCAGTCGCTCAAGCACCGGCTGGCGAACCTGTACACGGACCTGGTGCTCGCCCGCGCGGCGGCCCGCAACGCGGCGGACGCGCTGGCCACCGGCACCGACGTGCCGATCGCGGTGGCGGTCGCGCAGGCCCGCAACGCGCCGATCGCCGTCCACGCGACCGAGGAGGCCGTCCAGCTGCACGGCGGCATCGGGATGACGTGGGAGCACCCGGCGCACCTGTACCTGAAGCGGGCGAAGGCGGACGAGATCGCGCTCGGCACCCCGGGCCGGCACCGCGCCCGGCTGGCGGAGCTGGTCGACCTGCCCGCCTGATTTCCCGGAAACGGCCCGTCCCCGGCCGGGGACGGGCCGTTTCCGCATTCTGCAACACATTCGGCCGTGCCGGACGGCACGACGGCTGCCGTACGCTGGCCCTCATGGCCCAGGCCATCCAGCTGCACCTCAACCAGGCACTGATGCGCATTCCCCGGCGGGCGGAAAGCGCCGACCGGTCGACACTGGCCGCGACCTACGTCGCCGCCGGCTCGTTTTCCGCGATGATCAATTCGGCCGATCACCAGATCCTTTTCGGCCGCCGCGGCACCGGCAAGACGCACGCGTTGCTGCACCTGCAGGAACTCGCCGAGGGCACCGGTGACCTCGCGATCCACCTGGACCTGCGGACGATCGGGTCCACCGGCGGCCTGTACGCCAACACCGCGCTGAGCCCGGCCCAGCGCGGCACGCAATTGCTGGTCGACACCCTCGAAGCCGTCCACGACCGGCTTTTCGCCTTCGCCGTCGAGGGCAGTTCCCCGGATCAGGACACCCTTCTGCGCGGTCTCGACGCGCTGGTCGCCGCCGCCACCGAAGTGGAAGTCATCGGCGAAACCGAACAGGAGCAGACTTTCGGCGACGCCGTGGAACGGGAATGCTCGGCGGAATTGTCCATCGCCCCGGACGTCGGCGCCAAAGCCGGCGCGCGGCACCGGACGTCGGCGACGGCGTCGAGCCGCCGCCGGCGCACCGGCGTCGAGCAGCACCGCGTGCTGTTCGGCCCGCTGAGCCGGGCCGTGCAGACCGTGGCGGACGGCGTCCGGCCCGCCCGGTTGTGGCTGCTGCTCGACGAGTGGAGCAGCGTGCCGCTCGACCTGCAGCCGTTCCTGGCGGACCTGCTGCGCCGCAGCGTCCTGCCCGTCCGGGGGATCACGGTGAAGATCGCCGCGATCGAGCACCGCGCCCGGTTCGCCGTCCCGCTCGACGACGACTACCTGGGCATCGAGGTCGGCTCGGACGCGGCCTCCGCGGTCAGCCTCGACGACGCCCTGGTGTTCGGCCAGTCGCCGGAAGCGGCCCAGGCGTTCTTCCGGGAGCTCTTCGGCAACCACGTCCGGCCGATCCTGGCCTCGATGCTGCGGACGTCGGTGCCGGGCGAGTTCGTCGACGCCGCCTTCCACGGCGGCGCGTTCCCCGAGCTCGTCCGGGCCGCCGAGGGCGTCCCGCGCGACGCGATCAACATCGCGGCGCTGGCCGCCCAGCACGCCCACGACGAGAAGATCACGCTGGCGCACGTCCGCCGGGCGGCGCGGGACTGGTACCTGCGGGACAAGCAGTCGGTGATCAGCCGGGACGACGACGCCGACCGGGTGCTGGGCCTGCTGGTCGACGAGGTGGTGGGCCGGCGCCGCTGCCGCACGTTCCTGCTGCCCGCGCGGGACCGCCCTGCCGCGATCGACACGCTGTGCGACGCGCGGCTGCTGCACATCCTCCGGCGTGGTGTGGTCGACCCGCGGCGCCCGGGCCGCCTGTACGACGGGTATGCGATCGACTACGGCTGTTACGTGTCACTGCTCGCCGGGAACCGGCGCCCGGCCGACGTCTTCACGGTCGACAAGGCCGTGGTGGACCTCCGGCGGCTGGGTTCTTCATGAAGAAACTTCAGTTTCCGGGGGAATTTTCGCTCATCTGAGCGAGAATTCTGTGAGCCAGGCCACTTCGAGCGCAAAAGTGTGGGAACCGTGCCCTTATCCCCATGGTTCTCCCGGGCGGTGCGGATCTAGCCTGTGCGCCATGGAGTCAGCCGTCGCCCCGGCGGACGCCGCCGCGCTGGAAGAATTGACCATCGCCGTCGGCGGCCACCACCACACCGCCCTCGCGGCCGGCCCGGCGTCGGGCGAGCTCGTCCTGCTGCTGCACGGCTGGCCCGAGTTCGCGGAGTCCTGGACCGAGCAGCTGCACGCCCTCGGCGAGGCGGGCTACCGCGCACTGGCGGTCGACCAACGCGGCTACGCGGCGGGCGCGCGCCCGGAGGGCGTCGAGCACTACACCCTGGATCTCCTGGTCGGCGACGTCCTGGCGTTCGCCGAAAGCCAGGGCGCGGACCGCTTCCACCTGATCGCCCGTGACTGGGGCGGCATGGTCGCGTGGGTGTTCGCCGCGGCGCACCCGGACCGCCTCCGGTCCCTGACGGTGCTCTCGACCCCGCACCCGGCGGCCCTCCGGCAGGCGGCGGCCACGGACGACGGCCAGTTCCACGACCTGGGCTACATCCGCTTCTTCCGCCGCGAGGCCGGCAAAGCCGAGAAATACCTCTTACGCGACGAAGCCGCGCAATTACGGGCTGTCTACAACCGCCGCATTCCCCGCACGGTCGTCGAGCGAACGGTCGAGCGCCTTTCCGAACCGGGCGCATTGACGGCGACGTTGAATTGGTACCGCGGAGCGACGAACGACGCGTTCGACATCCCGGCGGGCCGCATCAAGGTCCCGACGCTGTACCTGTGGGGCCGCGAGGACCCGTACCTGAGCCAGAGCGCGGCGGAGCTGACGGTCCACCACATCGACGCGGAGTACCGCTTCCAGATCGTCGAGGGCGCGAGCCAGTGGATGGCGATGGAGGCACCGGACGAGGTGAGCGCCCTGCTGCTCGACCACATCCGGCAGCACTAGCCCACGGGCGGCCGCAGGGCGTCCAGGACAGTCCCGTAAGCCGGTCTGCCGCGGCTTGTCGTGAGTGGTGAAGCGAGTTCTAACTCGCCTTACCACTCACGAGCCCAGCCACGGCGGACGGTGACTTGGGCTGCTCAGGTCGCGCACGCACTAGGCCACCGGCGGCCGCAGGGCGTCCAGGAGCAGGTCCGCGTAGTGGTCGCCGATCTGCCGCGCCGTCAACGAGCCGCTCCGCCGGTACCACGACCCCAGGTGGTGCACGGACCCGAAGAAGAAGTCCACCACCACGTCGGCCGGCTTGTCCGTGCGGAACTCGCCCGAGCGCTGGCCCTCCTCGATCAGGCCGCGGAAGCGCTCGTGGTACTTGCGCCGCTCTGCGCGGACCGCCTTTTGCTTGTCCGGGGACAGCTGGTGCATCGACTGGAGGAAGATCGTGTTGTCGTCCAGGTTGTCGATGCTCGACACCACCACGTCGGACGCCGCCGCCGCGAGGCGCTCGCGCAACGGTGCGTCCGACGAGGCCACGCTCTCCAGCTGGCGCGTCTGCTCCCGGAGCACCCGTGCGTAGATCTCGTAGAGCAGGTCGTCCTTCGAGCCGAAGTAGTGGTACATCGCGCCCTTGGTGACGCCCGCCGCCTCGACGATCTCCTGGACCGAGGTGCGGTCGAAGCCCTTCTTCGCGAACAGCTTCGTCGCGTGCTCCAGCAGCCGCCGCGGGACGGCGGCCTGGTCGTCGCCGGTGGCCTCGCCCGGCTTGCGGGTGCTTGCTCGGGTCACCGCAGTACCCCCTCTCAGGACGCACCAGGATAACGCCACGACAGGAACCGCCGCGGGTTGTCCACCAGCATCGTCGTGATGTCCGCTTCGGACACCCCGCGTTCCCGCAGCGCCGGCAGCACGTCCCGGGTGATGTGCAGGTAGTGCCAGTTCGGCGCGATCGAGGGCAGCTGCGCCGACGGCAGCCAGTCGATGTAGCAGGACGCGTCGTGCGAAAGCACCATGCTGCCCGCGTAGCCGCGTTCGCACAGCGCCGCCACCGTGTCCACCCGCTCTTCGAACGGCAGCAGCAGGTCCAGGCCGAACCGGTCCATCCCCAGCAGCGAGCCGCGGTCGGCCAGCTCCGTGAGGTAGTCCAGGTCCGTCGAGTCGCCCGAGTGCCCGATGAGCACGCGGGTCAGGTCGACGCCTTCGGCCGCGAACACCTCCTGCTGCTCCAGCCCGCGCCGCGTGCCCGCGTGCGTGTGCGTCATGATCGGCGCGCCCGTCTCGACGTGCGCCTTCGCCACCGCCCGCAGCACGCGCTCGACGCCCGGCGTCACGCCCGGTTCGTCGGTCGCGCACTTGAGCAGGCCGGCCTTGACGCCGGTGCCCGCGATGCCCTCGCGCAGGTCCCCGACGAACATCCCGACCAGCGGGTCATCGCCCTGCAGCAGCGTGCCGGGCCCGCGGAAGTGCAGGTAGTGCGGCACGTCGTTGTAGGTGTAGAGCCCGGTCGCGACGACGATGTTGACGTCGACCTCGGCGGCCACCCGCTGCACGCGCGGGATGTAGCGGCCGAGGCCGATCACCGTCGGGTCGACGATCGTGTCGATCCCGGCTTCCTTCAGCTCCTTGAGCCGCCGGATCGCCTCCGGGACGTGCTCCTCTTCGCGGAACCCTTCGTGTTCGGGGTAGTTCTCGGCGAATTCGGGACTGAGCACGAAGAGGTGCTCGTGCATCAGCACCCGGCCCAGCGCTTCCGGCGCGATCGCGCCGCGGACCGTTTCGATCATCAGCCCCTCGCCCGCAGCTCGCGGCGCAGGATCTTGCCGCTGGTCGTCTTCGGCAGCTCGTCGAGGACTTCGATGGTGCGCGGGTACTTGTACGCCGCGAGCCGCTCCTTGCACCAGGCGACCAGTTCCGCGGGATCGGCGTTCGCGCCGGGCGCCGGGCTGACGTACGCCTTGACCGTCTCGCCGCGGTATTCGTCGGCGATCCCGACGACGGCCGCCTCGCGCACCGCCGGGTGCGTGTACAGGACGTCTTCGACCTCACGCGGCCAGACCTTGAAGCCGGACGCGTTGATCATGTCCTTCTTGCGGTCGACGACGTAGACCCAGCCGCGTTCGTCCATGAACCCGATGTCGCCGGTGAGCAGCCGCCCGCCGGGCAGGGCCTCGGCGGTGGCGTCCGGGCGGTTCCAGTAGCCCGACACGACCATCGGGCCCTCGACGGCGATCTCGCCGGGCCGGCCCGGTGGCAGCTCTTCGCCGTTCTCGCCGAGGATCCGGACGATCGTGTCCGGGACCGGCAGGCCGATCGAGATCGTGCCCGACTCCGGGTCGATCGGTGCCTCGAGGGTGCCGGGGACGACGACGCACCCGGCCGTGGTTTCGGTGAGGCCGTAGCCGTTGTGGATGTAGTGGCCGGTCTTCGCGCGGAACGCCTCGACGACGGCGGGCGGCAGCGCGGCCCCGCCGGAGTACAGCAGCGCGAACGAAGCGAAGTGCTCGCGGCTGAAGGACGGGTGGGCCATCAGCGCCATGTAGGCCGTCGACGGCCCGACCGTGTACGACGGCTTGTGCTCCAGGAACGCGTCGAGGACGACACCCGGCTCGAAGCGGTAGGCCAGGGCCAGCGTGCCTTCGATGTCGATCGCGGAGCCGAGTTCGCAGACCATGCCGGTGATGTGGAACAGCGGCGCGAGCCCGAACAGCGTCGAGCCCGCGGGCAGGCCGCTGAAGGAGCCGAGGCCCGCGGCGTTGATGCCGATGTTGCCGTGGGTGTTGGTGGCACCCTTCGGCGTGCCGCTGGTGCCGGAGGTGTAGCTGATCAGGGCGGTGTCGTCGAGCGCGAACGCGGGTTCCGGCGGCTTCGGGCCCGGGGTGGCCGCGGCTTCGAGCAGCTCGGTCGCGCCCGGCGTCGCTTCCCGCTCGACCTTGGCCAGGACGCGCTCGTCGTCGCGGGTCTGGAACTCGAGTTCGCTCGTGGTGAGCGCGAGGCCGACCCCGTTGGCGGCCGCCGTCTCGCCGATGTAGGCGTTCCAGCCGCGCTGCGAGCAGACGACCGCCTTCACGCCGGCGTCGGTGAACACGTGCGTGAGCTCGCGTTCGCGGTACATCGGGTTGACCGGCACCACGATCCCGCCGGCCTTCCACGCGCCCAGCAGCGCGATGACGAACTGCGGGATGTTCTGCAGCACGAGGGCCAGCCGGTCGCCGCGGGCGAAGCCGTGGGCCGTCAGGTACCGCGCGACACCGTCGGAGAGCTCGTCGACTTCGCGGTAGCTCAGCCGCGCGTCGAAATAGGCGATCGCCGCCCGGTCGGGGACGTGGTCCACGGCGCGGCGGAACGTCTCCGGCAACGTCGTCGGCGGCGCCGGCTCCGCCGCCCGCACGCGTTCGTCGTAGCTCGCCAGCCAGGGCTTCGCGTCGTACCAGCTCATCCCGTGACCTCCTTTGGACACCGACCGGTCGGTATGTGGACGCTAGGAGGCCGCGACGGTCCGCGTCAAGCCCGGCCGCGCACGCCGAAATGGCGCACGACAATTCCCGTGCGCCGCAACAACATAAAACAACGCGGCCAGATGCCGCCGTCACAGGGGTACACGTGCCCCGGTTCGAAATGGTTCAGATCTTCTTTTCCGACCGGATCACACTGGACAAACCCCTGGCCCAGAGGTCACCATGGCGTCGGCGACCAGATCGGTCCGCCCCATCCGAATACTCCGCCGTATCCCCCGAACACGGCGGAGAACCCATATGTTCACGCTAACTCACGTACGAAAACGGAGTCATTCATGCCTGCTTCCGGTGGACGACACCGCCTCTCCAAGCGGACGAAGATCGCGACCGGGGTCTTCGCCCTCGCGATCGCGGGCGGCGCGCTGGCGGTCGCCACGACCTTCGGTGACCCCGGCGCCGCCAACGCCGCCTCCGGCGGTCAGGCGGCGGTCGGCCAGATCAGCTGTCCCGACGTGGCGAGCAAACTCCCCGCCATCCCCGCCCAGGCCCAAGCCGAGGTGCAACGCAACCTCGACCTGCTGAACACCCAGATCGCCGAAGCCAACAACCGCCTCCAGACGACCGTCGGCCAGGGCGGACCCAACTTCGTCCAGAATGCGATCCTCGGCCCGCTGGCGGATAAGCGGAAGTCGACGATCGACCGCATCGCCATCTCGATCGGGCGCCGCGCCGAGAAGCCGCAGGGCCTCGACAGCCTGGCGACGTGCTCGGTGGGCGGCCAGGCCGGCGCTCCGGCACCGGCCCAGGGCACCGGCAACGGCGGCCAGAACCAGAACAACGGCGACAAGGGCCAGAACGGGAACCAGGGCAACAGCGGCAACACCGGCGTCGGGCAGATCTCCTGCCCGGACGTGGCGAGCAAGCTCCCGGCCATCCCCGCCCAGGCCCAGGCCGAGGTCCAGCGGAACCTCGACCTGCTCAACACCCAGATCGCCGAAGCCAACAACCGCCTCCAGACGACCGTCGGCCAGGGCGGGCCCAACTTCGTGCAGAACGCGATCCTCGGCCCGCTCGAGGACAAGCGCGTCGCGACGATCAACCGGATCGCCACCGCGATCGGCCGCAACGCCGCGAAGCCGCAGGGCCTCGACGCCCTCGCGCCCTGTAGCGGGTGACCACCGGGGTCCGGCGGGGGGTGCGCCCCGCCGGACCCGCGGCCGTCAACGCGCCAGCAGGGAGCTGATCCGCAGGAATCCCCGTGCGGTCAGCGTGACACGCACCTCCGTCGTACCGACCGGGTCGAAGGCGAACGTCGTCGGGTCGTTCGCCCCGCTCCCCCACGTGATCCGCAGGTTCCGCACCGGCTCGAAACCCCGGGCCGTGCGGTAGGCGACTTCGGCGGCGACCGGGAGCGTCAGCGTCCCGTCCACGACGAAGTTCGCCGTGACGGCGGTGATCCGCTGGACCGACGGCCACGACAGGGAAACCCAGTCCCGCGCGCGCGGCCTGCTCACCGCGTTCAGCGTCGCCGTCGCCGGCTTGACATAGAAGTTCGACCAGCCGGTGGCCGGGTTGCCGTCCAGCATCGCCGACGGCAGCGTGTCCGGGGCGCCGGAGTAGCTCGCGTCCGCGGCCAGGACGGCCGGGACCACGGCCGCCTCGGTCATCCGCGCGCCCGGGCCGTTGCGCTGCCCGAGGTCCGTGCCCGGCAGGGTGAGCTTCGCCGGGGCCAGGCCCGGCGAACTCGCCGTCACGGTGATCGGGCCACGGCCGCCGGTCGCCGCGACGACGACGACGGCCAGGCCGTGGAACGCCGGGATGGCCGGCTGCTGGTAGCCCTGGGCGAGTTCCTGCCGCCCGTTGTCCACCCCGGCGATCCGCCCGGGCCCGCGGACGCCGAACCGCAGCACCGGTTCGGCGCCGGGCACGACGACCCCGCCGGCGTCCACGACGGACGCCGTCACGAACGTCATCGCCCCGGGAACCACGCCCCCGCCGGGATGGTCGGCGGCCAGGGTGATCGCGCGCGGCGGCCCGGCCGTGACGAGCCGGTCGCGGGCCACCTCGCGGCCGCCGGACCGGGCGATCGCGGTCAGGGTGCCGGGCTCGAACGGCACGGTCCAGCTCAGGTGCAGCTTGCCGGTGCTGCCGTTCGGGCTGACGTAGCTGCCGGACGGATCGTTCTTGTCGTCACCGGTGGGTTCGGCCGTCTCCAGGTACGGCCGTCCGTCCACAGTGGTCTTACGGTCGAACTTCTTGACGCCCAGCGACTTCCCGTTGAGCACCAGCTCGACGGTGTCCACAGTGGAGTACACCCACACCGCGACGGGCTCGCCGGGGCGGTGGTTCGTCCAGTCCATCGGGGTCAGGTGCACCATCGGGGCGGTGGTCCACTGGCTGCGGAACAGGTGGAAGGCGTCCTTCGGCAGGCCGGCGCTGTCGACCGCGCCGAAGAAGGACGTCTTGACCGGGAAGACGTCGTACGGCGTCGGCTCGCCGAGGTAGTCCTGCCCGGCCCAGAGGAACTGGCCCTGGCAGAACTTCCGGTCGCGGTCCTTCTTCAGCGAGTACTCGCCGCTGAACGTCCACGACGCCAGGTTGTTGTCGTAGGACGAGGTCGCCCGCTTGCCCGGCGTGTGGTTCTCGCCGGTGTTGAGCAGGTCGGGGTCCTGGTAAACCCCGCGCGTCGAGGTCTCCGACGACGATTCCGACTCGAAGAAGAACTTGCCCGGGTACTGCTTGTGCAGCCCGTCGATCGACTGGGCGGTGTTGTAGTTGACGCCGAGGCCGTCGAGCTGCTTGAGGATCAGGTCCTGCGGCGAGCCGGGCGCGGGCACGCCGCGGTAGCGGTCCGAGCCCATCACGACCGGCCGGGTACTGTCGATCGCCCGGACCGCGGCGATCAGCCCCGCCGCGATCTCCGGGCCACCCGCCATCGACGCGTCCGGCACCTCGTTGCCGATCGACCACAGCACGACCGCGGGCGAGTTCTTGGCCGCGTGCACCATTTCGGCGATGTCGCGGCCGCTCCACTCGTCGAAGTCGCGGTGGTAGTCGTACTCGAGCTTGCCGGTCCGCCAGCAGTCGAACGCCTCGACCATCATGACGATGCCGAGCCGTTCGCAGACCGTCACCAGCTGCGGATCGGGCGGGTTGTGCGCGGTCCGCAGCGCGTTGACGCCCATCGCGAGCATCAGCCGCATCTGGTGCTCCAGCGCGGCCGGGTCGATCACCGCGCCGAGCGCACCCTGGCTCGCGTGCAGGTTGACCCCGCGCAGCTTCATCGGCACGCCGTTGAGCGAAAAGCCGTTGTCCGGGTGGAATTCGGTGAAGCGGAAGCCGAAGTCCGTGGTGGTCGTGTCGAGCACGCGCCCGGCCACCACGACGTCGGTGCGCAGCCGGTACAGCCGGGGTGCGCCGACCGACCACAGCTGGGGCCGCTCCACCTGCAGCCCGGACACCGCGGTCGCCGTCCGTCCGGCCGGCACCGCCACGCCGGCCGAGCCGTTCGCCACCACCCGGCCCGCCGGGTCGGTGACCGTCGTGCGCACCTGCGCCGTCACCGCGGCACCGGAGTCGTTCGCGACGTCCGTGGCCACCCGCACGGTGCCCCGGCCGGCGGCGATGTCCGGGGTGGTGACGAACGTGCCGTGCCGGGCCACGTGCACCGGCTCGGTGACGACCAGGCGGACGCGGCGGTAGATGCCGCTGCCGGAGTACCAGCGGCTGCTGGGCAGCGGGTTCGTCGCGCGCACGGCGAGGACGTTCGGCCGCCCGCCGGTGTGCAGCCGCCCGGTGAGGTCGAAGGCGAACCCGGTGTAGGCGTACGGGTGGTTGCCGAGCAGTTCGCCGTTCAAGTACACGTGGGCGTCCGAATAGACGCCGTCGAATTCCACCGAAACGCGCTTGCCGTCGACCGAGGGCGGCAGCGTGAACGTCTTGCGGTACCAGCCGAGCCCGCCGCGGAAGAAACCGGAGCCGCTGCTGGTGCCGCCCTTCTCGGTCGGCGGGAGCTCGATGCTCCAGTCGTGCGGGAGGTCGACGACCTGCCACGCCGAGTCGTCGAAGGCGGGATCCGGGGCGTGGGCGAAGCGGCCGCCGGGGTCCGTGACGCCGTCGGGGTTCGCGAGGACGAACCGCCAGCCGGTGGTGAAATCGCTTTCCCGGGCCGGTCCCGGCGGCGCGACGGCGTCGGCGGCCCGGGCGATCGGCGCGACGGCCGAGACGGTGATGGCGGCACCGACCCCGCCGAGGACGACCCGCCTGCGGAGACCGCTCGGTTCTGCTTCCGGCATCGGGTGAGCCCCTTCCAGCGCGGCGATGTGCGGGCGGAAAGCACTATGGCACAAAGTTTTCCTGACAATCAAAGGGTTCGATGATTTCGAACTCCGCGCTCGACTTTCCGGGAAGCGACCGCTTAGTATGGCGACTGACGCGAGGAGGCGGCGATGTCCACTGTGGATGGTGTGCGGTACGAGGCGGACGGTGCGGTCGCGACGTGCACGTTCGACAAACCGGATCGCAGCAACGCGATGGACGTGCCGATGCAGGCTCGCTACGGCGCCGTGCTGCGGCAGGCCGACGCCGATCCGGAGATCCGCGCGGTCGTCGTCACGGGCGCGGGCCGGGCCTTCTGTCCCGGCGCCGACCTGGGCCTGCTCGACACCCTCGCCGGGGGGCAGCCGGTCCGGGACGACGAAACCGAGAACTTCCGGGACGTGCTCGTGGCGACCTCGGTGGGGGTGCCGGTGGTCGCCGCGGTCAACGGCGGCTGCGCCGGGCTGGGGTTCGTCATCGCCTGCTCGGCCGACGTCCGCTTCGCCGCCGCGGGCGCCAAGTTCACCACCGCGTTCGCCCGCCGCGGGCTGATCGCCGAGTACGGCATCGCGAAGCTGCTGCCGGAGCTCGTCGGCCAAGGCCGGGCGCGCGACCTGCTGCTGTCCGGCCGCACGTTCACCGCGGAGCAGGCCCAGGACTACGGCCTGGTCCAGGAGGTCGTCCCGGCCGAAGAGCTGCTGCTGCGCGCGCACGCCTACGCCACGGAGCTGGCGACCTACAGCGCGCCGCGGTCGATGGCGGTGATGAAGGAGCAGTTCGCGCGCGAGGCCCTGCTGCCGCTGCCGGAGGCGGCCCGCGAGGCGACGGCGTTGATGCTGGACTCCTTCGGCCGCCCGGAGCTGGCCGAGGGCCTGGCGAGCTGGAACGAACGCCGCCCGCCGCGGTTCCCGGCCGGCCGATGAGTTCCGGCGGCGTCCGCCGTCAGTACCTGCGTCCGGCATCCTCACGGAGGTAGGTCCCATGGCGAAACTGCTCTACGCGTTCAGCTGCTCGGTCGACGGCTTCATCGCCGGCCCGGGCGGTGACATGTCCTGGCTGACCCCGTACCTGGGCCCGGATCCGCTGGTCGACGACCTGATCCCGCGGATCGGCGCGCTGTTGGTGGGCCGCCGGACGTTCGGCGGCGACGACCCCCACCGGGGCGGCGAAGGCGAGGGCAAGGCGTTCGGCGGCGGCTGGGACGGACCGCAGTTCGTGCTCACCCACCACGCCCCGGCTCCGGTGCCGGGCGTGACGTTCGTCGGCGACCTGGCCGAAGCCGTCGCCGCGGCGAAGGCGGCGGCGGGTGAGAAGTACGTCAACGTCCTCGGCGCCGACGTCGCCCGGCAGTGCCTGGAAGCCGGTTTCCTCGACGAGATCCTGGCGTTACCGGTGCCGGTGCTGCTCGGCTCCGGGGTCCGGATGTTCGACCGGCCGGGCCCGGCCGTCAAGCTCGAACCGCTCGCGCCGCACTGGTACCGCGTGCTCGGGTGAGCCCGCCGCACCCCGCCGCCGTCGCGGGCGGCGGGGTGCGGCGCGGACGTCACTGCTGCCCGAGCGCCTCTTCGACCTTGCGCTGTAGCTTGTTCATCCCGCCCAGCCACCGGTCGGTCTCCGTGGCGCGCGCGGCGTAGTAGCCCGCGACCTCCGGGTGCGGCAGCACCAGGAACCGCTTCTCGTCGATCGCCGCGAACAGCGCGTCGGCCACCTGCTCCGGCTCGATCGCCGAGGCGCCCATCAGCAGCTGGCCCGCGGTGCCGGTGCTCTCCAGCATCGCCGTGCGCACGCCCTGCGGGCAGATGGCCTGCACGGTGATCCCGCGGTGGCGGTAGGTCGCCGACAGCCACTCGGCGAACGCCAGCGCGCCGTGCTTGGTCACCGAGTACGGCGCCGATCCCAGGCTGGTCAGCAGGCCGGCGGCCGAAACCGTCGCGATGAAGTGGCCCTGCCCCCGCTCGAGCCACGCGGGCAGCAGCAGGTTGGCCGCGCGGACGTGCGCCATGACGTTGACGTCCCAGGTGCGCGCCCACACCTCTTCGGGGCTTTCCGCACCGCCGAAGGGCGCGATGCCCGCGTTGGCGCAGAAGACGTCGATCTCCCCCAGCGTCGCGCGGGCGCTGTCGATCAGCTTCGCGACGCCTTCCGGGCTCGCGACGTCGCCCGCGAACGCCGTCCCGCCGACTTCGGCGGCCACTTCGGCGGCCTTGTCGCCGTCGAGGTCGGCCACCACGACCCGGGCACCGCCGGCGGCGAACCGGCGGGCCAGCGCGGCGCCGATGCCGCCTCCGCCGCCGGTGACGACGACGCCGCTCACAGGCCACCGCCGAGGGTCACGCCGCCGTCGAGGACCACGGTCTGCCCGGTGATCCAGCCCGCGTCGTCGGACAGCAGGAAGGCGACCGCGCCGGCGATGTCGGCGGGCACGCCGAGCCGCTTCATCGGGTACGCCGCGGCGACCTCCTCCTCGCGGCCCTCGTACAGCGCCGTCGCGAACTTCGTCTTGACCACAGCCGGGGCGACGGCGTTGACGCGGATCTTCGGCCCCAGTTCGGCGCCGAGCTCCACGGTCAGCCGGATCAGCGCGGCCTTGCTGACGCCGTACATGCCGATGCCCGGCGAAGCGCCGAGGCCGGCGACGGACGCGACGTTGACGACGGCTCCGCCGTGCTCGCCCATCCACGCGTCGCGGGCGCGCTTGGTCCAGCCCAGCGGCGCGAGCACGTTGACGCCGAGGATCTTCGCCGCGGCGGCGGGGTCGATGTCCAGCGTCGGGCCGTAGACCGGGTTGATGCCGGTGTTGTTGACCAGGTAGTCCAGCCGTCCGAAGGTCTCGATCGTCTTGGCGACCGTCTCGTCCTGGTGGTCGGTGTCGTCGGCCTTGCCGGCCACGAACATGGCGACGTCCGGGCCGCCGAGCGAGCCGACGGCCTCCTCCAGGGCCTCCGGCTTGCGCGCGGTGAGGCACACCTTGGCCCCCCGCTCGACGAGCGTCTTCGCGATCCCGAGGCCGATGCCCCGGCTGGCCCCGGTGACGATCGCGACGCGATCCTTGAACGAGTTCACGGGTCTCCTTCGGCTGTGGTGCCCGGCACATACCAAGCAGTCGGTCAGGGGCCATTATGCGCGATACGCCGAGGGTCTCAAGGCGGACACACGTCACACCCGCCGCCGCGATGCGGTCCGGAACGTGACCTTTTCCCGATACCTTCCCCGGACCACGACACCGAGGGGGCCCCGTGCGCAGGACCGGCTTGTCGATCGCCACGGCCGCGCTGCTGCTGGCCGCCTGCGACCCCGGCCCCGGCGGCACGCCGCCGGCGGCCCCCGCCACGCTCACCGCTCCGGTCACCGACGTCGGGCAGCTCGTCGCGGCCGCGCGCGCCGGCATCGCCGAGGCGCCGTCCGCCGCCTTCACCACGACCGCCACACTCGGGCCGGACACGAAGACCGCTCCCGGCTCGCTGAGCTTCGACGGCAGCACGAGCAGCCTCACGATGGTGGTCGACGGCAGCGAGGTCCGCGTGATCGGCAAGAAGACCTTCACCCACGCGCCGGCCGGGATACCCGGGAAGGAGTGGGTCGGCACCGATCCCGACAGCGGCGACCCGATCGCCCGGGCGGCCGGCGCGGCGGTCCCGGTGCTGGTGAAGCTGCCCGACCTCGGCCGGGCCCTGATCGAGATCGAGCGAACCGGCCGGATCACCGCGGCGGAGCAGGTCCGGCTCGGCGATCTGCCGGTCAACCACTACGTCTTGGAGCTCGACGCCGCGAAGGCGCCGGAGCTGTTCCCCGAGTTCGCGGAGCCACCCGTGAACGGCAAACCCGCCAAGGCGGTCACCGCCAAGCTGCCCGCCGAGCTGTGGCTCGACGCGGCGCGGCGGCCCGTGCGGTTCGCCGTCGACCTGTCCGCCGGGTTGCCGCAGGCAGTGCCCACCCGGGGCACGACCGACTACCGCGACTGGGGCACGCCCGTCGACATCCGGCCGCCGGCCGCCGACCAGGTCGTCGACCTCGGCGAACTGATGAAGAAACTGGGCACCTGAGCCGGCTTCACCGCACGCGGAGCACGAGCTTCCCGGTCGTCGACCCCGATTCGATCCGGCGGTGCGCGGTCACCGCCTCCGCCAGCGGCAGCGGTTCGACGTCGACGCGCAGGGTGCCGTCCGCGACGGCCGCGACGGCACGCCGCAGGGCCCGGCCCACAGTTTCCGGGGCGACGTCGGACAACGCGGCGAGGTTGAAGCCGGCCACGGTCTTGTTCGTGAACCACAGTTCGTTGGCGGAGATGCCGGCGTCTTCGGCACCCGAGGCGTTCCCCATCACCACCAGGCGGCCCATCGGGGCCAGCCGGTCCAGGCTCGCGCGGCGCGCCGGGCCGCCGACCATGTCCACCACGACGTCGAACTCGCCGGTGCCGCCGACGTCGTCGCGCAGGACGACCTCGTCGTAGCCATACGCCCGCGCCGCGGCGATCTTCGCTTCGCTGCCGACGGTGCCGACCACCCGGCCGGCCCCGAGCAGGCGGGCGACCTGCCCGAGCTGGCTGCCGACCCCGCCCGCGGCGGCGTGCACCAGCACGCGCTCGCCGCGCTTCAGCCCGGCCACGAGCTCCAGCACGAGGAAGGCGGTGGTGCTGTTGGACGGCACCGCGGCCGCCACCGCCGGATCGGTCCCGCCCAGCGGGGCGACGAGCTCGGCGGCGGTGGTGACGACTTCGGCGTAGCCGCCGCTCGCCACGATCGTCAGCGCGGCGACCGGCTCCCCCACCGCCAGGCCCGTGACGCCTTCGCCGAGCGCGCGGATCCGCCCGGAGACCTCGATGCCCGGCACGAACGGGAGCGGGACGTCCACGACGCCCTGCCGGTAGAGGATCTCGGCGAAGTTGGCCCCGGCGTAGGCGACGTCGATCGAGACCTCGCCCGGCCCGGGCTCCGGGACCGCCACGGACGCGAGCCGCAGGACCTCGGCCGGGCCGAAGCCGGGGATGGTGACCGCCTTCATGCTGTTCGTCATGCCTCGATCCTGCGGCGGCCGCGGGAGCCGGGGCAGGCCCGGCCGAACCTGGGTCTGCCAGGACCAGGTTCAGCGCGGCACCAGCGACGTCACAGCGTCGACGACCGCGGGGCCGTCGAGGAGCACGGGGTCGTTGTGGCCGGCGCCGGGGACCTCCACCAGCCGCGCCGAGGCCGCGGCCGCCACCTCGCGGCTCTGGGCCGGCGGGACGATCGAGTCCCGGCCGCCGAGGACCACGACCGCCGGGACGTGCAGGCGCGCGGCCTCTTCCCGGACGGGGAACCGGTCGCGCAGCAGCAGGCGCACCGGCAGGTACGGGTAGATTTCCGCGGCCACCGAAGCGAGGTCGGCGAACGGGGACCGCAGGAGGAGCCCGGCCGGCGGGTGTTCGAGGGCCAGCTCCGTCACGACGGCGCAGCCGAGGCTCTCGCCGAAGTAGAGGAGACGCCCGGGCGGGACACGCCGGTCTTCGGTCAGGAAGCGGTGGGCCGCGCGGACGTCCAGGGCGAGGCCGGCTTCGCTCGGGTCACCCGGATTTCCGCCGTAACCGCGGTAGTCCAGGAGCAGCACGGCCAGCCCGGCCTCGGCGAGCTTCGCGGCCAGCGGAGCACGCCCGGCGCGGTTGCCGCCGTTGCCGCCGGCGACGAGCACCGTCGCCGCCGGCTCCCGGCCCGGCGGGCGGAGGTACCAGGCACCCAGCTCCAGCCCGTCGGCGGTGCGCAGGCGGACGTCCTCGGCACCGGGCAGCACACTCGCGGCGGCGGGCACCGGCGCGGCGTCCGGGACGTAGATCAGCCGCCGCTGGAAGGCCCACAGTGCGACGAGCCCCAGCAGCACCACCACGACGGCCACCAGCACGACCCTGAGCACCACACCTCCCGCCCGCGGGAAACAACCGCGCCGCGGCCGCGTTGTACCCGGTGATGACTGCACCCCTCAGATTCTGCGTCCTCGGCGACTCCCTGGCGGCGGGCGTCGGCAGCACCCGCGAGGACGACACCCTCGGCCGCCGGCTCACCCGGCGGCTGCGCGACGCGGGCCACGCCGTCCACCTGCGGAACCTCGGCGTGCCCGGAGCCCGCTCGGCGGACCTGGAGCGCCAGGTCGGCGTCGCCCTCGCCGAGGGCGTGGACCTGGCGCTGATCGTGATCGGCGCGAACGACCTCGCCGGCTTCGTGGCCCCCGCGGTCGGCGCCGGCCAGCTGCACGACGCCGTGGCCCGCCTGGTCCGCGCCGGCGCCCGCGTGATCGTGGTGCCGGCGCCCGACCTCGGGATCGTGGACCGGGTGCCCGGACCGTACCGCCGGCTGGTCTCCGCGGCCAGCGGCCACTACGCGCAGGCCCAGGCCGAAGCGGCCATCCGAGCCGGTGGCGCCGTGGCCACCGCGGGCCCCGAACTGGCCGCCCGCTTCGCGGCCGAACCCGCCCTGTTCTCCGCCGACCGCTTCCACCCGTCGTCCGCCGGGTACGCCGTGATCGCCGAAGGCCTGGCGCCGCACGTACTGGCGGCGGCCGCGCAGCTGGCCGCCTGAGGCTCAGCGGCGGGCGGACAGCTCCGCCGGGTGCAGTTCGTACAGCGCGTACGCTTTCCGGATCACCGGCTGCGCCACGTTCCGCACCCGCACCCCGCCCGGGGTGACGCCCTGCTCGCACCCGAAGTGCGCGTGGCCGTGCAACGCCAGGTCCGCGCCCACCTCGTCGATCGGCTCGCAGAGCAGGTACGACCCGAGGAAGGGGTGGATCTCCGGCGGCTCGCCGTGCAGGGTGCCGGGGATCGGCGCGTAGTGCGTCAACGCCACGACGACGTCCGTGTCCAGGCTCTGCAGCGCTTTGCGCAACGAATCCGCCGACGCCATCGTGTGCTCGACGAAGTCCTTCATCTCGCGCTCGCCGAACCGGCTGGCGCACTTGCCGGCGAACCCGCCGCCGAAGCCCTTGACGCCCGCGACGCCCAGGGAGCCGTCCGGCAGGTCGAACCGGACCGCCTCGCCCTCGAGGACCGCGACCCCCGTCTCGCGCAGGAGGTTCGAGATCGGCTCGGCGGCGTCGCTGTGGTGGTCGTGGTTGCCGAGCACCGCGGCGACCGGTACGCCGAGCCCGGCGATCTCCTCGGCCACCACGCGGGCTTCTTCGAGCGTGCCGTGCCGGGTGAGGTCCCCGGCCAGCAGCAGGACGTCGGCCGTGCCCGCGAGGTGTTCCAGAGCCGGCCGGAGCAGGCCGCGGGAGTCCTCGCCCAGGTGGATGTCCCCGACCGCGGCGATCCTCATCGGCCGATCTCCTCCGCGCTCGCCGGCTCGCGGACGTCCGCCACCCGGATGTCGTTGTGCACCAGTTCCCCGGTCAGGTACTCGGCGACGACGGCGTCCACCTCCGTCCTGCGGGCCGGGCAGGTGACCTCGCCGGTCAGGTGGACGTGCTCGCCCCGCACGGTCACGTGCACGCCGAGCTCGGCGGTGCGGGGGTCTTCGGCGAGGGCCCGGCTGAGCCGGGCGACGAGGTACTGCGGTGGTTCGGGCACGAGGGCCTCCTTCGGGTCGATCACGGCCAGGTCGCCGAGCAGCGCCAGGAACGCCCGGGCGTAGGGGGACGCCGACACTTGCACGGCGACGTCGGTCCAGTCGACCTGTTCGCGCAGGTCACGGGCGATCTGCAGCAACGGCGCGAAGTCGCACCGGTGCGCGCTCAGCACGAGCAGCTTGTCCACCAGCAGGTCGGTGCCGGAGACGACCGGCGCCGCGGTGGACCCGATCCGCATCAGTGCGGCGCGGTCGAGCAGCTCGTCGGTCACCTGCCGGTGGTTGGGGCCGTGGATGAGGTCGATCAGGATTTCGCCGTCGTAGACCTTCGTCAGCCAGTCCTCCGGCGGGTGCACGCGGCGCAGCCCGGCGGCGGTGAGCACCTCCGCCGCCCGGTCCGCGTCACCGGGCTTGAGGAACAAGTCGACGTCGTGGTCCGACGGCGGGCCGCCCCGGGCGTACACGGCCAGGCCGCCGGCGACGGCGAACCGGATGCCCGTGCCGTCGAGCGCGGTCACGACGCGGGTCAGGCTCTGCAGCAGCGCCTCCGCTTCCATGCCCGGGGACTACCCGCGGGCGCACCGGACCTAACCGCCGTTCACGCGGCGCGCTCCCGGATCCACGCGCGGGCGCCGTCGACCGTGGGGTGCAGCGCCAGGGCCCGGTCCAGCCGGATGATCTGCAGGGACCGCAGCACCGGGCGCCCGTCGGCGACCACCGCGAACGGCAGCCGCGCGGCCTCGGCCGCCGTGACGAGCTCGGCGATGACCTGCAGGCCGGCCGAGCCGCAGAAGGTGATCCCGCCCAGGTCGACGATGAGCGCCCCGGGTTCGCCGGCCAGCGCCGCCCGTGCTCCCGCGCGCAGCACCGCCGCGGTGCCGAGGTCCAGGTTGCCGTCGGCCGAGACGACGGCGGCTTCGGGCACCGTGCGGATGCGCACCGTCAGCAAGGGCGCCGGCTCGTCGGGCATGGTGCCCTCCTTCCGTCGATGCCCGCACCCTAGAACGACTGCATCGTTTTGTCATCGATTTGCCGGGTAACCGGGAAAGGACGATCCCGCCCCCGAGGAAAGGACAGGCCGCGATGAGCACCGTCACCGAATCCGTCGACGTCGAGACCGACGTCACCACCGCCTACAACCAGTGGACGCAGTTCGAGTCGTTCCCCCGGTTCATGGAGGGTGTCGACGAGATCCGGCAGCTCGACGACACCCACACCCACTGGAAGATCAGCGTCGGCGGGCAGACCCGGGAGTTCGACGCCACGATCACCGAGCAGCACCCCGACGAGCGCGTCGCCTGGAAGTCGGACTCCGGCCCGACGCACGCGGGTGTCGTCACCTTCCACCGCCTGGACGACCGGCACACCCGGGTCACCGCGCAGCTCGACATCGACCCGGAGGGCTTCGTCGAGAACGTCGCCGACAAGCTGGGCATCCTCGATCGCCGCGTCAAGGGTGACCTCGGCCGGTTCAAGACGTTCATCGAGGACCGCGGCGGCGCCGAGACCGGCGCCTGGCGCGGCGACGTCCAGCGGCCCGGGAACTGACCCGGCGAACCGCGACCGCCCCCGCCGTCACCTGAACGGCGGGGGCGGTGCCGTTGCTCCGCCTTCTCCGGCGCCTGCCTGCCGTGAGCTATTTTCGTTTCCCTGCAACGCATCCCCGCCCCGGCCGGGGTCACGCCGCCGGCCTGTGTGGACAGTGAGCGGCACACGCTCCCCCTCGAAGCCCTGCGCATGGCACTGGCGACGCCGTGTCCCTGTCGACCATGACTGCCCGACCCCGCACCGGCCGCCCGGTTTATCCCCGGAGCGCCCGGGTAGCCAGCCGCCTTAGCAGGCCGGTGGTAGCCACCGGCACCCACGAAGGCGCGGAAGTGCTACTCCCGCAGGAGGTCGAGATGACGCAGGGACCCGGCGGTCAGTCACCGCCGCAGCAGGCCGGCGGATCGCCGTCGATGCCGGACACCGCCAAGGAAGAAGCCCGCGAAGTGGCCGCCACGGCCGCCGACCGGGGCGGGCAGGTCGCGCAAACGGCCGCGGGCCAGGCGAAGCACGTCGCCGAGCACGCCCAGCAGGAAGCGCGCGATCTGCTCCGCGAAGGCCGGGAACAGCTGCAGGCGCAGGCCAGGGACGGCCAGCGGAAGGCCGCCGACAGCCTCCACCAGCTGGCCGGTCAGCTGGAGCGGATGGCGGAGCAGACCGACTCCCCCGGCGTCGCCGCGGACCTCGCGCGCCAGGCGTCGGACCGGACGCGCTCGGTCGCCGACTGGCTCGAGCACCGCGAACCCGGTGACCTCCTGGACGAGGTGCGGCGCTTCGCCCGCCGTCGTCCCGGCACGTTCCTGCTCGGCGCGGCCGTGGCCGGCGCCCTCGTCGGGCGGCTCACCCGCGGCGTCGTCGCGCAGCAGAAGGAGGAAAACTCCCCGGACGACCGGGCGGGCGCACCGCAGCCGCACGCGGGCCCGGCCGCGACGCCGCCGATCCCGCAACCGGCTGAACCGGGCTACCCCCAGCCGGGCGACGCGGGTCTCCCGCAGCCCGCCGGCTACCACGCCGGGACCGGGTACGCCGCCCCGGGCGGGTACAACGCACCCCAGCCGGGGGGCGGGCTTCCGCAGCCGAGCCGTCCGGGCGCGGCGCCCGCCGGGTACAACGCGCCGCAGCCCCCGGACGGCCCGCAGCCGGGCCTGCCGCAGCCGGACCCCCGCTTCTCCGCGCCGGGCCAGGTGCCGTGATGACCCAGGGCCCCGCCGAACCCGTCGACGTCGCCGGCACCTCGGTCGGCGAGCTGATGTCCAACGTCATGAAGGACCTCTCCACCCTGGTGCGGCAGGAGGTGGAGCTGGCGAAGGCCGAAGTGAAGGCCGAGGCGGGCAAGGCCGCCAGGGGCGCGGGCATGCTCGGCGGCGCGGGCTTCGCCGGCTACATGGTCCTGCTGTTCCTCTCCATCGCCCTGTGGCAGGGCCTGGCGAACGTGATGGACGCGGGCTGGGCGGCGCTGATCGTCGCGGTGGTGTGGGCGATCGCCGGCGGCGTCCTCTACGCGACCGGGCGGCGCGAGGTCCGCCGGATCAACCCGAAACCCGAACGCACCGTCGAGACCCTCCAGCAGGTCCCGGACGCACTGAAAGGCGAACGACCATGACGGAACCGGAGCGGATCCGCCGCGAAATCGAAGGCACGCAACGCAGTCTGAGCACGGACGTCAACGCCCTCACCGAAAAGGTGACCCCGGGCCGCATCGTGGAACGCCGCGTCGGCCGGATGCGCGCGGCGGTCGGCAACGCCCGCGACCGCGTGATGGGCACGGCGGCCGACCAGGCGTCGACGGCGGGCGACAAGGTGGGTTCGGTCGCCTCGGCCGCCGGGGACAAGGTGAGTGCCGCGGCGGACGCCGTCGGCGACGCCCCGGCGTCGATCCGCCGCGGCACGCAGGGCAACCCGCTCGCCGCCGGCCTGATCGCCTTCGGCGCCGGCTGGCTGGTGTCGTCCCTGCTGCCCGCGAGCGAGCCGGAGCGCCGGCTGGCGAGCCAGGCCACCGACCTGGCCCGCGAGCACGTGGCCCCGGTCGCCCAGCACGCGGCCGCGGAACTCAAGGAGAACCTGAGCGAGCCGGTCCAGCAGGCGGCGGAGTCGGTGAAGGCCGAAGCGGCCGACGCGGCGTCGACGGTCAAGGACGAAGCCCGGTCGGCGACCGGCGACGTCACCGACCGCGCCCAGGAGGCACGGGAAAACGTGCGGTCCCAGAGCTGAGGACGTACTTCCGGGGCGCGGCCGGTCCGGCCGCGCCCCGACCCGTCTCGCCGGCGTCGGGGCCACGCATCCTCCGGTGAGGATTTTTCCGGATACACCCGGGCGGAGCAGCCGGCCGGGTCCGTGTTCACCGGGCGTCCCGCAGCCCGGGACCGATCGGGCGGCCCGGCACCCGCGGCCGTCCGCCGTTCAGTGACCGTTCAGTCCACCTCCGTGCCGGAAACCGCTGCGTCGCAAGGGTTTCCGGAGATCGCTCGGTGGCCGTGGGCGCGCACCGCCGCGTATGGTCGTCCGGCACGACCTTGGGAGCGCTCCCGTATCCGGCCTCGACGAAGGAGGACAGCGTGGTTCCCCGCCCCCGCAAGACTTTGCTCTCCCTGGTGGTGACGGCGGTGACCGCCGTGCTGCTGGGCGGCGTGCTCACCGGCGTCGCCGACGCGCACGGTTCGGCCACCGACCCGCCCTCGCGCAACTACGGCTGCTGGAACCGCTGGGGCAGCGACTTCCAGAACCCCACGATGGCGACGAAGGACCCGATGTGCTGGCAGGCCTGGCAGGCCGACCCGAACGCGATGTGGAACTGGAACGGGCTCTACCGCGAAGGCGTCAAGGGCAACCACCAGGGCGCGATCCCCGACGGAACGCTGTGCAGCGGCGGCCGCACGCAGGCGCCCCGGTACAACGCCCTCGACACGGTCGGCGCGTGGCAGATGGCGAACAAGGACAACCGGTTCACCCTCACCGTCACCGACCAGGCCCACCACGGCGCGGACTACCTGCTGGTGTACATCACCAAACAGGGCTTCGACCCGGCGACGCAGCCGATGGGCTGGGGCAACCTCGAACTGGTCGCCCAGACGGGCCGCTACGCGCCGGCGGGGCAGTACCAGGTCGCGGTGAACGCGGGCACCCGGACCGGGCGGCACGTCGTCTACACCATCTGGCAGGCGAGTCACCTCGACCAGTCGTACTACTTCTGCAGCGACGTGAACTTCTCCGGCCACTGACCGGTCGTACGCTGCGGGGATGAAGCTCACCCTGCCCGGCGGCCCGGCGTGCGGGCACGCCACCGAGGTCGCGGCGGCCTACTCGGCACCGTCGCTGTTCAACCATTCGCTGCGGGTGTACGCCTGGGCGGCCGCGCTCGGCGAGGTGCACGAGGTCGGCTTCGACGCCGAACTGCTGTACGTCGCGGCCATGCTCCACGACGTCGGGCTGGCGGCGGAGTTCGACAGCCACACGAAGCCGTTCGAGGTGGCCGGCGGCCACGTGGCGTGGGTGTTCGCCGCCGGCGCGGGCTGGCCGCCCGAGCGGCGGGCGCGCCTGGCGGAGGTGATCGTCCGGCACATGTGGGCGGAGGTCGACCCGGCGGCGGACCCGGAGGGATTCCTGCTGTCGAGAGCGGCGGCGGCCGACATCGCCGGGCGCGACGTGGCGGCCCTGCCCGAGAGCTTCCGCGCGGAGGTGCTCGAGCGCTACCCGCGGCTGGACCTGGTGGAGGAGTTCCTCCGCTGCTTCGGCGACCAGGCGGCCCGCAAGCCGGAGAGCGCGGCCGCGGCGGCGATGCGCAACGATCTTGCGACGCGCATGGCGGCCAATCCCCTCGAGCGGAGCTGATTCGCCGGCGCCGCGGGCAGGGCGGTGCCCGCACCCGTGATCACTCGGGTGCGGGCACCGGGCTCCGGCCTAGTGGACCTTGTTCTAGTGGGCCTTGTTCTGGCCGCGGCCGGCCGGGGCGCGGCCGTTCGTGGCGTCGGCCTTGGCCGCCTGCGTCGCCTTTTCGCCGGAGGCCGGCGGCTTCGGGGTCACCGGCTTCTCCCCCGGCTTCGGCGCGAGCGCCTCGGCCGTTTCCGGCTTGGCCGCCGGCTTCTCGACCGGCGAGACCGCCGGCTTCTCGGCCGACGAGGCAGCCGGCTTCTCGGCCGGCGAGGGCGCCGCGTTCTCCGTCGGCTGGGTGGCCGGCTTCGGCGTGGTGTCGTGCTCCGCCAGCGGGTTCGGCCGGCGGACCTTGGCCACCGCCACGACCGCCGCCGCCAGCGCGCCCAGCGCCAGCAGCCATGGCCAGCGCGTGCGCTTGGTGCGCTCGCCGCGGGCCACGCTCTTGGCTTCCTGCAGCGCCACCGCCAAGTCGCGCTTCGCCGCCGCCACCGTCTTGCGGCGGCGCCGGCCGGACTCACCCGCCGAGCCCACCACGGTCGCGACCGCCTGCGCCGCCTTGCGGCCCGGATCACGCATCTTGGCCGCCCGGGCCAGCACCTCGTCGCGCGCGGCGCCGGAGTGGGCCAGCACGTCCCGGCGGGACGACCGGGTGCTCTTGTCGAGGTCCTTGGTCGCCGCGCGGCCGACCTTCGCGAGTTCGTCCTTGCCCTCGGCCAGCTTCCGGTCGGTGATTTCGACCGCCCGCGCGGCCGCGGCCGCCCCCACCCGCGCGGCCTCCGCGGCGAGATCCCGTACGCCGGCCGCCGCCGTCTTCACCGATCGCCCGACCGGGGCGTCGCCCTGGCTCATGTGATCACCTCTCACTCGTCGCAGCAGGCATGGCCTGCTCAGCTCACACCTCTGGGCTACCCAGTGAAGGGCCGTCCGGAACCTCGGCCACCCATCGGCGTCACGAACCGCTGCCCCGGCGCCGCCGGTAATCCGCGGACTTGGCCTTCGTCCCGCAGGCAGTCATGTCGCACCACCGGCGGCGGCCGGCGTGGGAGGCGTCGAGGAACAGCCGGCTGCAGTCCGGGTGGGCGCACTCGCGGATCCGGTCGGCGTGCGGGCCGGCGAGCAGGTCGATGGCGTCGCGGGCGACGGTGGCGAGCGCCTGCCGGAGGTCGCCGCGGTACTCGACCGCCGTCCCCGTCCAGTGCGGCACCAGCGGCGGCCGCGCGGCGAACGCGTTCAGCTCGGCGCGGTCGGTGTCACGGCCGGTCCGCCGGCACAGCCGGTCGATGGTTTCGCGAAGGACGACGGTCCGGCGCAGCCCGTCCTCGTCGACGGCGATGTCCGGGCCGTAGCCGGCCTCCGCCAGCCAGCGCGTGACGTCGGCGGGGGCTTTCAGCAGTTCACGGGGGTGCTCGCGGTGCCGGACCTGCAGCGTGGTCGTGAGGTCCAGGCAGGGACGGCCGCCGAGGAAGGAGAACACGTCACCATATTGACCGGTGACGAGGTCGCCTGCCAAGCTGGCGTCACTGGACAGTGGGGTGACGGGGGTGTGATGGCGGGCCTGGCGCGATACCTGACGGCGGCGGTCCTGGTCCGCGGCGCCGACAGCGGGGCAACGGTGGGGCTCCTGCTCCTGGCCGCGGACCGCCACCAGCAGGCGGCGGTGGGCGGGCTGCTGGTGGCGGCGCTGAACGCACCGCATCTAGCGGGCCCCTGGCTGGCCGCCCGCCTGGACCGGGCCGCGGACCGCCGGCGGCTCCTGGCGGCGGCGTACGTGGTGTACGGAGTGGCGCTGTCGGCGGGCGCGCTGGCGCTGGGCCGGCTCCCGACGGTGGCCGCGATCGCGGCGGTGGCGCTCGCCGGAGCCTGCGGACCGCTGCTGACGGGCGGGCTGAGCAGCGTCCTGGGCGACCTGGGTTCGAGCCGGACCACGCCAGGAGGCAGCTTCAGCGGGGCTGCGAACGCACCGGCTCTTGGCCGGGCCGGCGGCACCGGCACCGGCGCCACGAACGCCGCGCACGGCCTCGGGTGGGACAAGCCAGGCGATCTCGGCCCGGGCTGCGCCGGCCGTGGCACCTGCGCCACGAACGCGGCGGATCCCGCCCCGAGCCGTCGCCGAGGGCGGGCCGCACCGCGTGATGCCGACCCGAGCCGGCGGCGGCGGGGGTGGGATGCGCTGACCTACGGTGTCGGGAACACCGCCGGACCCGCCGCCGCGGCCGGGCTCACCGCGTTCTCCGGTTCCCTCGCCGCCGTTCTCGTCCTGGCCGTCTCCGCCCTCGCCGGCGGTGCCCTGACACTCGCCCTGCCGCTGACCGGCCGGACCGAAGCCGCGGAGACCGTCAGCCTGCGGGCCGGGCTCGCCGTCCTCGTCCGCCGTCCGCCGCTGCGGCGGGTCACCGTCCTCACCCTGCTCGGCGCCGTCGAGCTCGGGGCCCTGCCCGTCATCGCCGTGCGGTTCGGGGCCGAACTGCACGGCAGCGCCGCCGCCGGGGCCACCCTCACCGTCGCCTACGGGGCCGGAAGCCTCCTCGGCTCCGCGCTCGTCACCGCCCGGCCCCTGCAAGGCGAACCCGAAGTACTCGCCGTCCGGCTCTTCGCCGCCATGGCGGTCGCCACCGCCGCGTGCGCGCTCGCCCCCGGTTACGCGATCGCCGGGTTCGGGGTGCTCGGCCTGCTGAACGCCACCTCGTTCACCGCGACCCTCGCCGCCCGCGGTGCCTACGCCCCGGCCGGTGCCCAGGCGCAGGTCTTCGTCACCAGCGCCGGGCTCAAGGTCGCCATGGCGGCCGCCGGGGCCGCTCTCGCCGGTGCCGTCGGCCAGAGCGGCCCGGTTCTCCTGCTCGGCGCGGCCGCGACCACCGGCCTCGGGGTGGTCGCGGCCCGGCTGGATGCCCGGTGTCAGGCCGGCCGGACGTCCAGCGGCAGGTGACGCACGCTGACGATCACCGACGGGTTCTGGAACACGACCGGTGCATCCGTGGCGACCGCCATGTCGCGGTACCGCTCGAACAGCACCTCGAACGCGATCCGGCCCTCCAGCCGCGCCAACGGGGCGCCGAAGCAGAAGTGGATGCCGTGGCCGAACGTCTGGTGGGCGTTCGGGGTGCGCGCCGGGTCGAACTCGTCCGGGTGGTCGAACACCGCCGGGTCGCGGTTGGCCGCCGCCAGGTCGGCCATCACGATCGAATTCTCCGGGATGCGGTGGCCGCCCAGCTCGACCTCCTGTGTCGTGCGGCGGCCCAGCTCGGGGAACGGCGGCAGCAGGCGGAGCACCTCCTCCAGCGCCGCCGGCAGGCCCGCCGGGGACGTGCGCAGCGCCGCCGCCGCGAGCGGGTTGCGGTCGAACGTCACCACCGCGTTGCCCAGCAGCGCCGTCGTGGTGATGTGGCCGGCGATCAGCAGCAGCGCCACGAAGCCGACGATCTCCTGGTCCTCGAGCCGCTCGCCGTTGAACTCCGCCTGCACCAGGCGGCTGGTCAGGCCGGGGCCCGGGTGGGCGCGGTGGTGGCGGATGTGGTCGAGGATGTAGGCGTTCATCTCGCGGATCGTCGGCGCGATCGCGTCCAGCGCGCGCTGGATGTCGGCCATGTCCGCCGTCTCGCCCAGCTCGTCGCCGCTGAACAGCACCTGGGCCCAGCGGGTGAACAGCGGGCGGTCCGCCACCGGGACGCCCAGCAGCTCCGCGATCACGATGATCGGCAGCGGGTACGCGAGCGCGTCCACCAGGTCGAAGCGCGCGGCCCCGGCGACCTCGTCCAGCAGCTCGCCGGCGATGACGCGGATCCGGGGCTCCAGGCCGGCCACCACGCGCGGGGTGAACGCCTGGCTGACCAGCGTGCGCAGCTTGCGGTGGTCCGGCGGGTCCATCCCGACGAAGTTGCCCTTGCGGAACGTCTCGAAGTCCTCCTGGACCGGGGTGAGCCCGCTGAAGTCCGACGAGAACACCGCCGGGTCGGACAGCACCCGCGACACGGACGCGTGGTCGAGGACCCGCCACAGGCCGCGCTCCTCGTCGTGGTGCACCGGGCCGCGTTCGCGCAGCTCGGCGGCACGGGCCAGCAGCTCCTCGAACGCGAAGGAAAGGCCGGATTCCTGGGTTGTCATGGGGTTTTCTCCTCGGTCGTCGTCGGCTCAGGGGCGGGAACGAGCGTGTCGGCGCGGGGGAACCGGCGCAGGGTGGGGCTGACCGTGACGACCAGCGTCACCAGGGCGATCCCGGCCGCGCACAGCAGGACCGCGTCGGTGCCGGGGAACGCCTGCACCACCAGGCCGCCGAAGGCGGGCCCGGTCGCCGCGGACACCCCGCCGATCACGCCCATCACGCTGGTCAGCCGGCCGCGCAGCCGGTCGGGGGTGAGCAGCAGCTGGTAGGTGCCGATCGTCGTGTTGGCGGTCGGCGGGAGCAGGGCCATCGCGACGAACAGCGCGCCCAGCAGGTAGCCGTCGTGGATGGCGGCCGCCAGCGGGGTCAGCAGGGTCAGCACCCAGAACACGCTGACGATCGAGATGTACGGCCGCAGCCGCCGCTGCAGGTACGGCGCGATCAGCGACCCCACCACCCCGCCGACACCCAGCATCGCGGCCATCACGCCGATCTCGCCCGAGGTGACGCCGCGTTCCTTGGCCAGCACGATGATGACGATGTAGTAGGCGCTGAAGAAGAAGTTCAGGCTCACCGCGCACGCCACCGTGACGCGCACGTGCCGCTCGCTCCACACCCAGCGCAGCCCCTCGGCCATCTCCCGGCCGAGGTGGCCGCCGCCGGCCGGCGCGGCTTCGGGACGCGGCGCCCGGACGAAGACCAGTGCGACCAGCGAAACGAGGTGGACGAGCACGTCGAAGGCGAACGGGACGGCCCGCCCGAGGCCGTAGAGGAACCCGCCGGCCGCGGTGCCCGACAGCTGGCCGAGCGCGCCGCGCGCGGAGTTCATCGCCACCGCGGTGGGCAGCTGGGCCGCGGGCACGACCCCGGCCAGCATCGCACCTTCGGCCGGGCCGAACAGCGACCGGCAGCAGCCCATCACCGCCGCGACCGCAACGAGCTGGGGGACGCTCACGACGTCCCACCAGATCGCCGCCGCCAGGCTCCCCACCGCCAGCGCGTAGACCGCCTCGCAGCCGAGCAGGATCTTCTTGCGGTCCCAGCGGTCCGCCAGCGCGCCCGCGGGCAGCCCCGCGACCAGCTGGGCCATCGCGTCGACGCCGAGCACCAGCCCGGACAGCGCCGGCGAGCCGGTCACCGTCAGCACCAGCAGCGGCAACGCGATCATCGACGCGCTGAACCCGGCTTCCGACAGCGCCTGGCTGCCCCACAGCAGCTGGTAGTTCCGGTTCCGCGAAAGGCGCGTGGTCACCGCCGCTCCTTCCGGCGGGCCGGGGCCTGGCAGTCGGCGGCGATCCGCCGCAGCGCGGTGGCGAAGTCGCCGGCCACCGCTTCGACGGTCCGCCGGTCGTGGCGGCCCGGCTGGTAGATCAGGGTGAACACCAGTTCGCCGTCCTGCACCGCGCCGACCAGGTCGAGCAGGTGCGGGTGGTGCTCGGCCGGGTCGTGGTCGCGGCCGAGCGACCCGCGGACCGCCGCGTAGAGGCTCTCGGACGTCGTTGCGTCGGGGCCGGAACTGTCCCACTGCCCGAGGTAGTTGAACGAGATCTGCGGATTGGTCCCCGCGAGCTGTTCCCGGACGTCCGGGTCGCCGAGGTGGCGGAGGGCACCGAAGCTGAACCCGTTGCCGGGCACGGCCCGCAGCTGCTTGCGGACGGACTTGACGAGCGTCCGCCAGTCCGCGCCCTCGGTGTCCGCTATGGACAGTGCCACCGGGAACAGCGTGGTGAACCAGCCGACCGTCCGGTTGAGGTCGACGCCGTCGAGGACGTCCTCCCGGCCGTGGCCTTCCAGGGCGATCGCCACGTCCGGGCGCCCGGTCCACCGGGCCAGCGCCCACGCCAGTGCGGTGAGCAGGACGTCGTTGACGCGCGTGCGGTAGGCCGCGGGCGCCGACCGCAGCAGGGCGTCGGTGTCCTGGGCGCCGAGCACCACGGTGACCTCCGCGGTGCCGGTCGTGTCGCGGTCGTGGTCCACCGGCAGCTCGCCCGCGGCGGGCAGGCCGGCCCAGTACGCCAGTTCGTCGTCGAACCCGCCGGCCCGGACGTGGTCGCGCAGGCGGTGCGCCCAGTCCCGGAACGACGTCGTCCGCGGGCCGAGGTCGATCGGGACGCCCCGGGCGGCCTGGCGGTAGGCGGTGTCGAGGTCGTCGAGCAGGATGCGCCAGGAGACGGCGTCGACCACGACGTGGTGCGCGGCCAGGAACAGCCGCGGGCGCCACGCCGGATCGGCGGTGACCAGGACCGCGGTCAGCAGCGGGCCCTCGGCGAGGTGGAACCCGGCGTGCACGGCGTCGGCGATCCGTTCCAGCGCGCCCGCCCGGCCGGCCTCGGGGACCGCGCTCAGGTCCTCGTGCCGCAGCCCGGGCACCGGCTCGACGCCGGCGTTGTGCTGCTGCCAGCCCGCTTCGCTGCGGGTGAACCGCATGCGGAGGGCGTCGTGGTGGGTCCAGACCGCGGCCAGCGCCCGCTCGAGCGCGCCGGCGTCGAAGCCGTCGGCGAGCTCGACCAGCATCGACTGGTTGAAGTGGTGCGGGTTGACGGTGTGGGTGGCGAAGAACCAGTCCTGGATCGGGGTCAGCGGCACCTCGCCGACGACCGGCCCGGTCTCGGCCGCTTCCTCGGTCACCGCGCCGGCCTCGGGGGCGAGCGCGGCGACGGTCTGGTGCAGGAAGATGTCCTTTGTGGACACCCGCAGCCCGGCCTGGCGGGCCCGGGACACGACCTGCATGCTGAGGATGGAATCGCCGCCCAGCTCGAAGAAGTTGTCCGCGGTGCCGACCCGGTCCAGGCCGAGGACCTGCGCCCAGATCTCGCACAGCGCCCGCTCGGCCGGCGTCACCGGCTCGACGTGGCGGGTGGCCGGCTCGGCCGCGGCGGCGACCACGGGCAGCGCGCGGCGGTCGACCTTGCCGCTCGGGCCGAGCGGCAGCGCGGGCAGTTCCAGCAGCGCCGAAGGCACCAGGTGCCCGGGCAGCGACCGGCTCAGGAACTCGCGCAGTTCGCCGGCGCCGACCGGGTCCGCGCCCGGTTCGGTGACGAAGCAGGCGACCAGGCGCTTGTGCCCCGAGGAGTCCTGCTGGACCGCGGCGACGGCGGCGGCCACGCTCGCGTGCCGGGTCAGCGCCGCCTCGACTTCGCCGAGTTCGATGCGGAAGCCGCGGACCTTGACCTGGTCGTCGGCCCGGCCGGTGAACTCCAGGTGCCCGGCCGCGGTCCACCGGACGACGTCGCCGGTGCGGTACATCCGCTCCCCCGGCGCGCCGAACGGGTTGGCGGTGAACCGGCCGGCGGTGAGGCCGGGCCGGTCGAGGTAGCCGCGGGCCAGGCTCGGCCCGGCCACGTACAGCTCGCCCGCCACGCCGATCGGCACCGGCTGGAGCGCGGCGTCGAGGACGTAGACGCGGGTGTTCGGGATCGGCCGGCCGATCGGGGGTGGCGTGCCCGGCACCAGGGGGTCGCTCCAGGTCGCCACGATGGTCGACTCGGTCGGGCCGTAGGCGTTGATCATCCGCCGCCCCGGGGCCCAGCGATCGACGAGCTCGGGCGGGCAGGCGTCGCCGCCGACGACGAGCGTGCGCAGGTCCGGCAGGCCGGCCGCCGGGACGGTGGCCAGCGCGGCGGGCGGGATCAGGGTGTGGGTGATCCGGTGGGCGGCGAGGAACTCGGCGAGGGGTTCGCCCAGCAGCGGCTCGGGCGGGACCACGACGAGCGCGGCCCCGGACGCCCACGCCAGGCACAGTTCCAGGATCGAGGCGTCGAAGCTCGGTGAGGAATAGGCCAGGACGCGGTCGCCCTCGGTGACCCCGAGGTGCTCGGCTTCGGCGGCGGCGAAGCCGGCCAGCCCGGTGTGGGTGACGACCACGCCCTTGGGCCGGCCGGTGGAGCCGGAGGTGTAGATGACGTACGCGGGGTGCTCGGGGCGGACGGCGACCGGCGGCACCGGCTCGCCGTCGAACAGCTCCGGGTCGTCCAGGGTCAGCACCGGCACGCCCGCCGGGACCGGCGGGGCCAAGCCGTCGAGGGTCAGGACCAGCGCCGGGCGGGCGTCCGCGAGCATGAACGTGATCCGCTCGATCGGGTAGGTCGGGTCGACCGGCACGAACGCCCCGCCGGCCTTCCACACCGCCAGCTGCGCGACCACGATCTCCACCGACCGCGGCAAGGCGAGGGCCACGATCCGCTCCGGGCCGATGCCGTGCGCAGCCAGCACCCGGGCCAGCCGGCCGGCACGGGCGTCCAGCTCGGCGTAGGTCAGGGACTCGCCCCCGATCACCGCCGTCGCGTCCGGTGTCCGGCGTGCGCGGGCCGAGACCAGCTCCGGCAGCGTCTCCGGCCCGACCGGGCGGGCCGTCTCGTTCCAGGTACCCAGGACCAGGTCGCGCTCGGCCGAGCCGATCAGCGGCAGCCGGGACAGCGGCCGGTCCGGATCCTCCGCGACGCCCGCGAGCAGGACGCCCAGGTGCGCGGCCAGCCGGTCGATGGTGGCCGCGTCGAACAGGTCCGTGTTGTACGTCAGCGCCGCCCGCAGCACTTCGCCGTCCGGCTGGAACTCCAGCGTCAGGTCGAAGTTCGCCGCCGACGCGGCCTGCGGGAGCTCTTCGGTCTCCAGGCCCGGCAGGCGGGTCGCTTCGCGGGGGCTGTTCTGCAGCACCACCATCACCTGGAACAGCGGCGTCCGGCTCGGGTCGCGGCCCGGCTGCACCGCGTCGACGACCCGGTCGAACGGCAGGTCCTGGTGGTCGAACGCTTCGCGGACCCCCGCGGCGACGTCGTCGAGGAAGGCCGTGAAGGCCCGGTCCGGGCGGACCCGCGACCGCAGCACCAGCGTGTTGACGAAGAACCCGACCAGCCCCTCGAGCTCGGGCCGCTCACGGCCGGAGGTGACCGTGCCGACCGCCACGTCGTCCTGTCCAGCCCAGCGGCCGAGCACCACCTGGCAGGCGGCGACGAGGGTGGTGAACAGGGTCGTCTCGCGCTGCCGGCTCACCTGCTCGAGCCGCGCAGTCACCGCCGCCGGGACGACGATCTCGCGCGTCGCGCCGCGGGTGGTGCGCACCGGCGGGCGGGGCCGGTCGGTGGGCAGCTCCAGCGGCGTGAGGTCGCGCAGGCGCTCGGTCCAGTACTCGGTCTGGCCGGACAGGACCCGCTCGGCGAGCCGGCCGCGTTGCCAGGCCGCGAAGTCCGCGTACTGCACCGGCAGCGGCGGCAGCTGCGCCGGTTCGCCGCGCAGGGCGGCCGCGTAGAACGCGCCGATCTCTTCGGCGATCAGCCCGTTCGACCAGCCGTCGGTGACGATGTGGTGCACGGCCAAGGTGAGCACGTGCTCCCGGGGCGCGAGCCGGATCAGCTTCGCGCGCAGCAGCGGGCCGTCGGTGAGGTCGAAGGGCTGCTCGCCGTCGGCGCGCAGGATGTCCGCGAGGTCCTCCTCGCGCGCGTCGACGACCGGCAGCGGCACCGGCGACGGCGGGTGCACGACCTGGACGCCATGGCCGTCGACGGAACCGAACGTGGTGCGCAGCGGCTCGTGCCGGGCGACCAGCGCGGTGAACGCCCCGGCCAGCGCCTCGACGTCGAGTTCGCCGCGCAGGCGCACGGCGGAGCTGGTGACGTACTCGGTGCCGCCCGGCTCGAACTCGTCGAGGAACCACAACCGCTGCTGGGCGAAGGACTGCGGCAGCTCGCCGTCGCGGGGCACCGCCGGGATCGGGTCCCGGTCCGTGGCGCCGACCGTTTCGATGGCGGCGGCGAGCCGGGACACCGTCGGGTGGGCGAACACCGCCCGCGGCGACAGCGAGACGCCGCATTCGGCCAGCAGCCGGGAAACCAGCCGGATGCTGAGGATCGAGTCGCCGCCGAGCTCGAAGAAGTTGTCCTGCGCGCCGACCCGCTCGACGCCGAGCAGCCGCTGCCAGATCCCGGCCACGGCGCGCTGGGTCGGCGTGGCCGGCTCGGCGTAGGGCCGCTGCGACGGCACCGGGCCGTCCGGGACCGGCAGCGCGCGGCGGTCGACCTTTCCGTTGCGGTTCAACGGAAGCTCGGTCAGGACAAGGATGACGGCCGGGACCATGTACTCCGGCAGCGCCGCCGCGGCGTGCGCGCGCAGCTCGGCCGGGTCCGCGGCCCGTCCGGCTGCGGGCACGACGTGGGCGAGCAGCCGCCGGGTGCCGGCGGCGTCCGCGTGGACGGTCGCGACCGCCTGGGCGATCGCCGGGTGCGCGGCCAGCACGGCCTCGACCTCGGCGAGCTCGATCCGGAACCCGCGCAGCTTGACCTGGTCGTCGGACCGGCCCAGGAACACCAGCTCGCCGTCGGGACCGCGGCGGACGACGTCGCCGGTGCGGTACATCCGCTCCCCCGGCGCGCCGAACGGGTCGGCGACGAACCGCTCGGCGGTCAGGCCGGGCCGGCCGAGGTAGCCGCGGGCCAGGCCCGCGCCGGCCAGGCACAGTTCGCCGGGCGCCCCGGCGGGCAGCGGCCGCAGCTCGGCGTCGAGCACGTACGCGCGCATGCCGTCGAGCGGCCGTCCGATCGGCACGGGTTCGGGCACGCCGGTTTCGCCGGTGATGCGGTAGGAGGTGGCGAAGGTGGTCGTTTCGGTGGGGCCGTAGCCGTCGACGACGACCAGGCCGGGGCAGGCAGCCTGGACCGCCCGCACCACGGCGGGCGGGACGACGTCGCCGCCGGTCCACACCTCGCGCAGGCCGCGCAGGCCGTCCGGGGCGTCCTGGGCCAGCAGCCGGAAGAGCCCCGCGGTCAGCCACGCCGCCGTGACGTCGTGCCCGGACACCGCGCGCCGCAACGATTCCACGGTGAGGTCGGGCCCGTCGGGCAGGACCGTCGCGCCGCCGGTGAGCAGCGGGACCCACAGTTCGTAGGTGGAGGCGTCGAAGGCCAGCGGCGAGTGCGCGAGCACCCGGGTGTGGGCGCCGCCGGTGAACCGGCTGTCCTGGGCGAGCGCGGTGATGTCGCGGTGGCGGACGGCCACGCCCTTGGGGACGCCGGTGGAGCCCGACGTGTACATCACGTAGGCGAGGTTTTCGGGCGCCACGCCGGATTCCGCAGCGGTCCGCGACCGCTGCTCGCCCACGGTCAGTACCGGTCCACTGTGGACAGCTTCGGCGGTCGCGACCCAGGTGTCGCCGGCCACGACGACCGACACCCCGGCTTCCGCGAGCACGGCCCGCAGCCGCTCGTGCGGCGCCCGGGTGTCCAGGGGCACGTAGGCCGCGCCCGCCTTGAGCACGGCGAGTTCGGCGACGACGTGCTCGATCGACGGTTCGAGCAGCAGCCCGATCCGGTCTTCGACAGTGACGCCGAGATCGGCCAACCGCGCGGCCAAGTGGTTCGCCCGCTCGTCGAGTTCGGCGTAGCTCAGGACCTTCTCGCCGGCCAGCACGGCGGGATCGGCCGGATGCCGCCGCACCTGCTCGGCGAACAGCGCGGGCACGGTGGACGGCGTCCCGGCGGCGCTGCGGCCGTGCGCGTCGGCGAGCACGCGGGCGCGTTCCGCCGCGCCGGCCCACGGCACCCGGGCCAGCGGCCGCCCGGCGTCCGCGGTGACGGCGTCGAGCAGCAGGACCAGCCGGTCGGTCAGCGCCGTGACGGTGGCCGCGTCGAACAGGGCGGGGTCGTAGGCGAGGTCGAGGGCCAGCCCCTCGTCCAGGGACGCGCGCAGGCACAGCGGGAAGTTCGTGGCGTCGGCCGAGGCGACCTCCACGACCCGCGGCGCGCCCGCGGTGGCGGGTTCGCTGATCGGGTAGTTCTCGAACACGACCATGCTGTCGAACAGGTTCTGCCCCGCGGCGACGTCGCTGAGCGGGCGCAGCCGGGCCAGCGACACGAAGTCGTGGTCGCGGGCCTCGCTCTGGGCCGCCTGCAGCTGCCCGAGCCACCGCGCGACCGGCTGGGCGCCGTCCACCCGGACGCGGGTGGGGATGGTGTTGATGAACAGCCCGATCATGGTCTCGACGCCGGCCAGGTCGGCCGGGCGCCCGGAGACGGTGGTGCCGAAGACGACGTCCCGGTCGCCGGAGTGCAGGGCCAGCAGCAGCGCCCAGGCGCCCTGCACGACGGTGTTCACGGTGAGGCCGTGCGTGCGGGCGAACTCCCGCAGCCGCAGCGTCGCGGCCGGCGCCAGCTCGGTCCGGACCGAATCGGTGGACCGCGACTGGTGCGCTTCGGCCGGCGGGCGGTCGTAGGGCAACGCCGTCGGGGCTTCGAAGCCGGCCAGGGTGTCGCGCCAGAACGCGTCGGCCGCGGCCTGGTCGCGAGCGGCCAGCCAGCCGAGGTAGTCCCGGTAGGGCCGCCGGGTGACGAGGGCGGGCCGGACGCCGGCGGTCATGGCGGCGTACTGCTCGCAGGCTTCGGCGAAGACCTGCGCGGAGCTCCAGCCGTCGAACAGGACGTGGTGCGACGTCCACACCAGGTCGACCTCGTCGCCGGGGAGGGCGGCGATCGCCAGCCGGGTCAGCGGCGCCCGGGTCAGGTCGAACGGGACGGCCCGGTCGGCCGCCAGGACCTCCTGCAGGGCGGCTTCGCGGTCCGCGGGCGCGAGATCCCGCCAGTCGTGGTGGCTCACCGGCAGGATCGCGGTGCGGTCCACCACCTGGACGGGCTCTTCGACGCCGGTCCAGACGAGCCGGGTGCGCAGCACCGGGGTCCGGTCGAGCACCCGCTGCCAGGCCGCGGCCAGCGCGGCCGGGTCGGCGACGCCGGCGAGGCGGATGCGGACCTGTTCGAAGTAGGCCGGGGAGCCGTCGTCGACCAGGGTGTGGAACACCATCCCGGCCTGCAGCGGGGTCAGCGGGTAGATGTCCTCGACCGTGCGGCCGTCGCCGGCCACGGTGTCCAGCTCGGCCGCGCTCAGCCGGGCCAGGGGGAAGTCCGACGGCGTCCGGCCGCCGGCGTCCGGGGTGGCGCAGTGCGCGACGATCTCGCGCAAAGCCGTGAGGACCTGCTCGGCGAGCCCGCGCACGGTGTCTTCGCGGTGCACGCCGGGGGCGTAGGTCCAGGTCAGTTCGAGCCGGCCGCCGTCGACGATGCCGACGACGTCCAGCAGCGCCGTGCGCGGCCGCTGGGGGTCGATGTCGGCGCCGAGGTCGCCGCCCCAGCCGCGGTACAGCCCCGCGGCGTCGCCGCCGGCGGACCACTGCCCGTGGTAGTTCAGGGAAATCTGCGGCACGGGACCGTCGCGCAGGGGCGAGTCCGGCGTCAGCCACCGCAGTGCGCCGTAGCCGAGGCCCTTGCCGGGGATGGCCCGCAGCTGTTCCTTGACGGCCTTCAGCGTCGGGCCCCAGCCGTCGTCCGCGCCGACGGTGAGCGCGACCGGGAACTCGGCGGTGAACCAGCCGACCGTGCGGGAGAGGTCGAGGTCGTCGAAGATCTCCTCGCGGCCGTGGCCCTCCAGCGAGACCAGGACGCGTTCGCGGCCGGTCCAGCGGGCCAGCACCCGGCCGAGCGCGCTGAGCAGGACGTCGTTGATCTGCGTGCGGTAGACCTCGGGGACCCGGTGCAGCAGAGCATCCGTCGTGTCGCTGTCCAGGCGGACGCTGATCGTGCGGGCGCTGCCGGCGGTGTTCTCCCCCGCCGCGTCCACCGGCAGCTGCGGGTCGACGCCGTCGAGCACTTCGGTCCAGTACGGCAGTTCGGCGCCGAACGCGTGCCCCGCGAGGCGGTCCGCCCAGCGGAGGTAGCCGGCCGGCGCCGGGCCGAGGTCGGCCGGCTGCCCGGAAACCACCTGGCGGTAGGCGGCTTCCAGGTCGTCGAAGAGGATCCGCCACGAGACGCCGTCGACCACCAGGTGGTGCACGACCAGCAGCAGCCGCGGCGGCTGCCCGGGAGACGTGATCAGGACGGGCGCGGCCAGCGGGCCGCCCTCGACCCGCAAGGTGGCACGCGCTTCGGCCGCGACGGTGCTGGTGTCCACATCGGACACGTGCCGGAGCGCCGGGAGTTCCGCGTCGGGCCGGAACTCCTGCCGCCACCCGTCTTCAGTGCGGGTGAACCGGGTGCGCAGGGCGTCGTGGCGGGCCAGCACCGCGCCCAACGCGGTTTCGAGGGCCGTCAGGTCCACGTTCGGGTCGAGTTCGGCGAGTGTGGACATGGTGAAGTGGTCGTGGTGGCCGGTTTCGAAGAACCACCGCTGGATCGGCGTGAGGGGCGCCGAGCCGGTGAAGGCCGCTTCGGGTTCGGCGGACGGTTCCGCAGCGACGAGCGCGAGCTCGGCGATGGTCTGGTGGCGGAAGACGTCCCGGGAGGTCAGCCGCAGACCCTGCCGCCGGGCCCGGGCGACGATCTGGATGCTGAGGATGGAATCCCCGCCGAGGGCGAAGAAGTTGTCGTCGGCACCCGGCTGTTCGATGCCGAGGACGTCCGCCCAGATCTCCGCCAGCCGCCGTTCGGTTCCGGTGCTCGGGGCGGTCCGGCCCGCGGCAGGCGCCGGGTGGACGGCGGGCGCGGGCAGCGCCCGGCGGTCGACCTTGCCGCTGGTGGCCAGCGGCAGCCGGTCCAGGGGGACGAACACCGACGGCACCAGGTGATCGGGCAGGGTCTCCTTCAGTGCCGTCCGCAGCCGCAGCGGGTCCGCCGCGGCGCCCGGGACGACGTAGGCGACCAGCCGGGCATCACGGGCGACGACCACCGTGTCGGCGACCTCGGGCAGAGCGCGCAGGGCCGCCTCCACTTCACCGGGCTCGATCCGGAAGCCGCGGATCTTGACCTGGTCGTCGGCCCGGCCGAGGTACTCCAGGTGCCCCTCGGCGGTCCAGCGGACACGGTCGCCGGTGGCGTACATCCGGCTCCCGGGCGGGCCGAAGGGATTGGCGCGGAACCGGTCCGCGGTCAGCCCGGGCCGGTTGAGGTAGCCGCGGGCCAGCTGGACGCCGGCCAGGTGCAGTTCGCCGGGCACCCCGATCGGCGCCGGGCGCAGCCGGTCGTCGAGGACGTAGGCCTGCACGTTCCCGAGCGGACGGCCGATCGCCTCGCGCGCGGTCTCGCCGATCCGGCAGAGGGTCGCGTCGACCGTGCCTTCGGTCGGGCCGTAGAGGTTGAAGGCCGTGACGCCGTCCAGGTCGCTCAGCTCGCGCCACAGCGCTTCGCCGACGGCTTCCCCGCCGATCAGCAGCACGGACGGCCGGTGATCCCCGAACCCGGCGTCCAGGAGGTGCCGGACGAACGACGGCGTCGAGTTGACCAGGTCGATCCGGTGCCGGGCGACGTAGCCGGCGAGCAGGGCGGGATCGAGCCGGGTGTCGGCGTCGATCACGTGCAGCTCGTGCCCGGCGGTGAGCATCAGCAGCACGGCTTCCCAGGACGCGTCGAAGGAGAACGCCGCGGTCAGCGCGACCCGCAGCCGGTCCTTCCCGGCCGCGGCGGCGAACTGGCCGGCGTGGTCGACGGCGAAGTTGGCCAGGGCGCGGTGGTCGACGAGCACGCCCTTCGGCGTGCCGGTGGAGCCGGAGGTGTAGATCGCGTAGGCGGTGTCGCCCGGGGTGAGCGGCGCGAGCCGGTCGGCGTCGGTCAGGTTCGCGTCCGGTTCCTCCGCGGCCACCGGTTCGGTGAGCACCAGCACCGGCCGGGCGTCGGCCAGCAGCGCCTCCCGCCGCCGGGCGGGCAGCTCCGGGTCCAGGGGCAGGTGGGCGGCGCCGGTCTTGAGGACGGCGAGGAGCGTGACGACGAAGTCGGCCGAACGCGGCAGGGCGACGGCGACCAGTCGCTCGGGCCCGGCGCCGCGGGCGACGAGGGCGCGCGCGATCCGGTTGGCCCGGTTGTTGAGCTCGGCGAAGGTCCACGTCGTTTCGCCGCAGATCAGCGCGGTCGCGTCCGGGGTCCGGGCAGCCAGTGCCTCGAACAGCTCGACGACGGTCTTCTCCGGAACCGGCCGGGCGGTCGCGTTCCACGTCTCGACGACCAGGTCGTGCTCGGCCGCGGGCAGCAGCGGGAGTGCGTCGACCGGTCGGTCCGGGTCGGCGACCACGGCGGTGAGCAGGACCGTGAGGTGCTCGGCGAACCGCGCCATCGTCGCCGCGTCGAACAGGTCGGTGTTGTAGTTCAGCAGGCCGCGCAGCCCCTCCGGGCGCTCCTCGAACTCGACGCTCAGGTCGAACCCGGCGGTGGTCATCGGCAGCGTCAGCTCGCTCGCGGTGAGCCCGGCGAGGGCGGGCAGGCGGTTGCCCGCGTTCTGCAGCGTGACCAGCACCTCGAACAGCGGGGTGCGGCTGGGGTCGCGGTCGGGGCTCAGCTCGTCGACGATCCGCTCGAACGGCACGTCCTGGTGCGCGAACGCGTCCAGGACCGTCCGGCGGACCGTGCCGAGCAGCCGGCCGAAGCTCTGCTGTCCGTCCACATGGGATCGCAGCACGACGGTGTTGACGAAGAGGCCGACGAGGTCCTGCACCTCCGGGTGGTCGCGGCCGGAGGTCACCGTGCCGACGGCGACGTCGTCCTGGCCGGACCAGCGCCGCAGTACCAGCTGGCAGGCGGCGGCCAGCGCCGTGAACAGGGTCGTGTCCCGGTCGTGGCTCAGCCGGCGCAGCCCGGCGAGGGCCTCGGCGCCGAGGGTGAACTCGTGTTCGGCGCCGTTCGACGTCCGGGTGGCCGGGCGCGGGCGGTCGGTCGGCAGGTCGAGGGGACGCAGGCCGTCGAGCTCGCGCCGCCAGAAACCGAGCTGGTCGTCGAGGAACTCGCCGGTGAGCCGTTCGCGCTGCCACGCGGCGAAGTCCGCGTACTGGACGGGCAACGCGGGCAGTTCGGCCCGCTCGTCGCCGTAGAGGGTGGCCAGCTCGCCGACCAGGACGCCCATCGACCAGCCGTCGGTGATGATGTGGTGCATCGCCAGGACCAGGGCGTGGTCGTCCGCGGCCAGCCGGACCAGCCGGGCCCGCAGCAGCGGGCCGCGGGCGAGGTCGAACGGCCGGGCGAGGTCCTCGGCCAGCAGCCGCCGCAGGTCGTCCTCACCGGAAGCTTCGGTCACCGGCAGCGCGAGCTGCCACGGCTCCCCCACTTCCTGGCGGGGCCGCCCGTCGGTGGCCGGGAACGTGGTGCGCAACGACTCGTGCCGGGCGATCAGCGTGGTGAGCGCGCGGGCGAGCGCGTCCGGCCGCAGGTCGCCGCGCAGCCGCACGCCGAACACCGTGACGTGGTCGGTGCTGCCGGGGGCGAAGTCGTCGAGGAACCACAGGCGCTGCTGGGCGAAGGACAGCGGCAGCTCGCCGTCGCGGCCCACCGGGGTGATCGCCGCCGTGACCGCGGCGGCGGACGCGGCGGGCAGGGCCGCCGCCAACGCCTCCACCGTCGGGTGGTCGAACACGGTCCGCGGGGACACCTCGACGCCGAAGGCTTCGCGCAGCGCGGAGCTGAACCGGATGCTGAGGATGGAATCGCCGCCCAGCTCGAAGAAGCTGTCCCCGGCCCCGACGCGTTCCAGGCCGAGCGTGGCGGCCAGGACGGCCGCGACCGTGCGTTCGGTGTCGGTGCGCGGTTCGACGAACCCGGCGCTGTCCGTCCCCGTCGCGGCGGGCGCCGGCAGCGCCCGCTGGTCGAGTTTCCCGTTGCGGGTCAACGGGAGTTCGTCGAGCGTGACGAACGCCGACGGCACCATGTAGTCCGGCAGCGTCCGCGCCAGGTGCTCGCGCAGCCGCGCGGTGCTCGGGGCGTCCGGCGTCGCCGCGACGACGTAGGCGACCAGCCGCTTGCGGCCGGGCTCGTCCTCGCGGGCCAGCACCGCCGCCGAGCCGACCTCCGGCAGGGCCAGCAGGGTGGCCTCGATCTCGCCCGGTTCGATGCGGAAGCCGCGGATCTTCACCTGCTGGTCGGCGCGGCCGTGGTAGCGCAGGGCGCCGTCGCGGGTGCGGGACACGCGGTCGCCCGACCGGTACATGCGGGAGCCGGGCGCGCCGAACGGGTCGGCGACGAACCGGGCGGCGGTCAGCCCCGGCCGGCCCAGGTAGCCGCGAGCCAGGCCGTCGCCGGCCACGTAGAGCTCCCCCGGCACTCCGGCCGGCACCGGGTTCAGGTCCGCGTCCAGGACGTACCCGCGCAGGTCGGGCAGGGCGGTTCCGATCACGCCCGGGGTGTCCACATCGGACTGCAGGTCGTGGTGGGTGACGTGCACGGTCGTTTCGGTGATGCCGTACATGTTCACCAGCCTCGGCGCCCGGTCGCCGTGGCGGGCGAACCAGCCGGCCAGCCGGCGCGTGTCCAGTGCCTCGCCGCCGAAGATCACGTACCGCAGCGCGAGGCGGGCGCCGGGGTTGTCCTCGTCGGCCCGGACGAGCTGGTAGAAGGCCGACGGCGTCTGGTTGAGCACGGTGACGCCTTCGTCGGCCAGCAGGCGCAGGAACTCCCGCGGCGAACGGGACACCAGGTGCGGCACGACGACGAGCCGGCCGCCGTGCAGCAGCGGGCCCCAGATCTCCCAGACGGAGAAGTCGAACGCGTAGGAGTGGAACAGCGTCCAGACGTCGTCGGCGCCGAAGGCGAACCGGGCGGCGGTCGCCGCGAACAGGCGGGTGACGTTGCGGTGCGGGATCACCACGCCCTTGGGCAGCCCGGTCGAACCGGACGTGTAGATGACGTAGGCGGGGTGGTCCGGGGTGCAGCGCAGCGGCGGATCCGTGTCGGGACCCGTCTCCACGTCGACGTCTTCGGGGGCGAGGACGGCGACGGGCGCGGTGTCGGCGAGCATCCGCTCGACGCGTTCGGCCGGCGTGGCGGGGTCGATCGGCAGGTAGGCGGCGCCGGCCTTGAGCACGGCGAGGATCGCGACGACCTGCTCGGGTGAGCGCGGCAGGCGCAGGGCGACGAACCGTTCCGGACCGGCGCCGAGCGCGATCAGCCGGTGCGCCAAGCGGTTCGCCCGCGCGTTGAGCTCGGCGTAGGTGAGCCGGACGCCCTCGCCGGTGAGCGCGACCGCGTCCGGGCGGGCGGCGACCTGGGCGGCGAACAGCTCGGTGATGGTCGGCGCGGGCAGCGACGCGACCTCGTCCGCGACCAGCTCGGCGCGGTCGGCGGCCGACAGCCACGGCAGCCGGGCGATCGGGCGGTCCGGGTCCTCGGCCATCCCGAGCAGCAGGGTCTCCAGCCGGGCCACCAGCGCGGCGGCGGTGTCCTCGTCGAACAGCGCCGGGTCGGTGGCGAGCTCGAAGCCCAGCCGGCGGTCGACGTAGGCGCGCAGGGTGACCGGGAACGTCGTGGCGTCGAGCGCGGTCACCTCGCGCAGGGTGACGCCCGCCTGCGCGGCGGCGTTCTCGTCGAAGGGGTAGTTCTCGAACGCGACCATGCTGTCGAACAGGCTTTCCCCCGACGGGACGTCGCTGAGGGCGCGCAGTTTCCCGAGGGCGAGGAAGTCGTAGCGGCGGGCCTGGTTCTGCTCGTCCTGAAGCCGCTGCAGCCAAGGCAGCAGCGGCTCGCCGCTGTCGACCTGCGTGCGCGTCGGGACGGTATTGATGAACATCCCGATCATGTTCTCGACGCCGGGCAGGTCGTCGGGGCGGCCGGAGACCGTGGTGCCGAACACGACGTCGGACTCGCCGCCGGAGTGGGCCAGCAGCAGCGCCCACGCCCCCTGCACGAGGGTGTTGACGGTCAGGCCGTGGCGCCGGGCCACGTCCCGCAGCCGGCTGGTGTCCTCCGTGGACAACGACGTCCGGATCGAACGCGACGAGCGCGTCCGGTGCGCCTGGGCCGGGGACCGGTCCCACGGCAGCGGGGTCGGGGCGGCGAAGCCGGACAGCACCGCCCGCCAGTGGTCCTCGGCCGCCGCGACGTCCTGGGTGGCGAGCCAGCCGAGGTAGTCGCGGAACGGCCGGTGCGCCGGCACCCGCGGGATCCGGTGCTCGGTGAGGGCGGCATACTGCTCGCACACCTCGGTGAAGATCTGGGCGAGGCTCCAGCCGTCGAGCACGATGTGGTGCGAGGTCCACATCAGCAGCACGCGGTCGTGGGTGAGCGCGACGACGGCCAGCCGCATCAGCGGCGCGGTGGTCAGGTCCAGGCCGGTGGCGGCGTCCTCGGCCGAAAGCCGCTCCAGCTGCACGTTCTGCTCGGCTTCGGACAGCCCCCGCCAGTCGTGGCGGGTGATCGGCACGACCGCCCGGCGCCGCACGACCTGCAGAGGTTCCTCGACGCCGTCCCAGACCAGCTCGGTGCGCAGCACCGGCGTCCGGTCGGCGACCTGCTGCCAGGCCTGCGCGAACGCGTCGGGTTCGCGGACGCCGTCGAGCAGCATCCGCGCCTGGTCGACGTAGGCGTCGGCGGTGGGATCCAAGAGGCTGTGGAACAACATGCCCGCCTGCAGCGGGGTGAGCGGGTAGATGTCGTCGACCTCGCGGCCGTCGCCCACGATCCTGTCCACAGTGGACTGGTCGAGCCGGGCCAGCAGGAAGTCCGACGGCGTGCGGCCGCCGCTGCCGGGCCGCGCGCAGTGGGCGACGATCTCGCGCAGGCCGGTGAGCATCGCCTCGGCCAGGTCACGGACGGTGGCTTCGTCGTTGACCTGGTCGGAGTAGGACCACGTCAGCGACAGCTCGCCGGATTCGACGACACCGGTCACGTCCAGCTGGTAGGTGCTCGCCTCGTCCGGGGCGATGTCCGCGCCCGGGCTGTCGAGCCGGCCGCGGAACAGCCCGTGGTCACCGGCCTGGGCGTCCCAGCGGCCGTGGTAGTTGAAGCAGATCTGCGGCAGCGGGAACGCCTGGAGGGCGTGCCCCGGTGCACCGGGGTCGCCGAGGTAGCGCAGGGCCTCGTAGCTCAGGCCGCGGCGCGGGACGGCCCGCAGCTGTTCCTTGACCGCCTTCAGCGTCGCACCCCAGTCCCCCGACGGCGGCAGGTCGAGCGCCACCGGGAACTGGGTGGTGAACCAGCCGGCCGTGCGGGACAGGTCGACGCCGTCGAGCACGTCCTCGCGGCCGTGGCCCTCCAGGGCGATCAGGACGCCGTCTTCCCGCGTGCGGTCGGCCAGCGCGCGTCCGAGGGCGCTCAGCAGGACGTCGTTGACCTGCGTCCGGTAGGCCGCGGGCACCTGGTGCAGCAGCGCGTCGGTGTCCTCCGCGCCGAGGGTCACGGTCAGCGTGCGGGTCGAGCCGGTGGTGCCGGCGCCGGTGTGGTCGGACGGCAGCGCGGCCGGGACCCGGCCCGCCACCCGCGTCCAGTGCCCGAGGTCGTCGTCGAACCCGCCGGCGCGGACGTGCCGCTCCAGCAGGTGCGCCCACTGGGTGAACGGCGTGCCCGTGGCCGCGAGCCGGACCGGTGCCCCGGCGACCAGCTGGCCGTAGGCGGTTTCGAGGTCGCCGAGCAGCAGCCGCAGCGTCACGCCGTCGGCCACCAGGTGGTGCACGGCCAGGAACAGCAGCGGCGGCCGGGTGCCGCGGGCGAGCAGCGCCGCGCCGGCGAGGGTGCCGGTGGCGAGATCGAGACCGGCGCGCACCTGTGCGGCCGCGGCCTCGATGCCCGCACGCTGGCCGGCGTCGCCGAGCGACGCCAGGTCCCGGATCCGCAGGAGCCCGGTCGGCGGCTCCGGCGTGACCTCCTGCCGCCACTGGCCGTCGACGGTGAAGAAGCGGGTCCGCAGGGCCTCGTGGTGGGCGACCACCGCGTCGAAAGCGGTCCGCAGCGCCTGCTGGTCGACGTCGGCGGGCAGCTCCAGCAGCTGCGACATGGTGAAGTGGGCCAGCGGGCCGTGGGTGTCGAAGAACCAGTGCTGGATCGGGGTGAGCGGCGCCGGACCGGCGATCGGGCCCGCCGCGGCCGGGGCGAGCGCCGCGGTGGTCTGCACCGCGGTGGCGAGCCCGGCGATGGTCTGGTGCAGGAAGATGTCGCGCGAGGTGAGCCGCAGGCCGGCCTGCCGGGCCTGGGCGACCACCTGGATGCTGAGGATCGAGTCGCCGCCGAGGCCGAAGAAGTTGTCCTCGACGCCGATGCGGTCGTTGCCGAGCACCTCGGACCAGATGGCGACCAGCTGGTGTTCGACGGCGGTCCGGGCCGGCACGTAGGTCTGGCCGTCCGCCGGCGCGTCCGGGGCGGGCAGCGCCCGGCGGTCGACCTTCCCCTGCGGGGTCAGCGGAATCGCGTCGATCGGGACGAACGCCGAGGGCACCAGGTAGTCGGGCAGCGTGGCCCGCAGGGCGGCACGCAGCCCGTCCGGCGTGACCTCTCCGCCGGCGACGACGTAGGCGACCAGCCGGGCGTGCCCGCCTTCGGGCCGGTGGGCCACGACGACGGCCGCGGAGACATCGGGCAGGCGCACCAGCGCGGCCTCGACCTCGCCCGGCTCGACGCGGAAGCCGCGGATCTTCACCTGGTCGTCGAGCCGGCCCAGGTACTCCAGCTGCCCGTCGGCGGTCCAGCGGACCCGGTCGCCGGTGCAGTACATCCGCTCCCCCGGCTCGCCGAAGGGGTTGGCGACGAAGCTGCCGGCGGTCCGGCCCGGCCGGCCGAGGTAGCCGCGGGCGAGCTGGGCCCCGGCGAGGCACAGCTCGCCGGGCACGCCGGCGGGCACCGGCCGCAGGTCCTGGTCGACGACGTAGGCACGGGTGTTGGCCAGCGGGCGGCCGAGCACCGGACGTCCGGTGGCCCCGACCCGGCACGACACCGCGTCCACTGTGTACTCGGTCGGGCCGTAGAAGTTGTGCGCCACGGTGACTTCCGCGCCGGCGAGTTCCCGCCACAGCGTGTCGTCCAGTGCTTCGCCGCCCAGCATGAGGATCTTCGGGCGGTGGCGCGGGTCGGTCAGCAGCCCGGCGGGGATCAGCCGGCGCAGGTAGGTCGGGGTCAGGTCGAGGAAGTCGATCCGGCGCTCGGCGATGTAGCCGACGAGCGCGTGGGCGTCGAGCCGGACGTCCTCGCCGATCAGGTGCAGCTCGTGGCCGTCGGCCATCAGCAGCGGGCCTTCGAGGGAGGTGTCGAACGACAGCGTCGCCGTCAACGCCACCCGCAGCCGCCGTCCCGGGACGGCGAAGTCGGTGCGGTGGTTGAAGAGCAGGTTCGTCAGGTTGCGGTGCGGGACGGCCACGCCCTTCGGGCGGCCGGTGGATCCGGACGTGTAGATGACGTAGGCGGTGTTGTCCGGCCGCAGCGGCGCGATGCGGTCGGCGTCGGTCAGGTCCGCGGCGGAGTGGTTCTGCGGTGCGGCGGCGAGTTCCGGTGGCCCGAGGACCAGGGTGGCCCCGGCGTCCCGCAGCAGCAGCTCCTTCCGGTCGGCGGGCAGGGCGGGGTCGATCGGCAGGTACACCGCACCGGCCTTGAGGACGGCGAGGAAGGCCACGATCGCCTCGGCCGTGCGCGGGAGGGCGAGCGCCACGACCCGCTCGGGGCCGGCGCCCAGCGTGACGAGGTGGCGGGCCAGGCGGTTGGCCATCGCGTTGAGCTCGGCGAAGCTCAGCGCGATGTCCCCGGCGACGAGCGCGGTCTCGTCCGGGCTGCGCTGGGCCTGCGACTCGAACAGCTCGGTGACGGTCGCCTCGGGCACGTCCAGCGCGGTGTCGTTCCACTCGGTCAGCAGCCGGCGTTCTTCGGCGGCGGTGAGCAGCGGCAGCTCGCCCACCGGACGCTGCGCGTCGGCGGCGATCGCGGTGAGCAGCACGGTCAGGTGCTCCCCCAGCGCGACGGCGGTCCGCTCGTCGAACAGGTCGGTGTTGTACTCCAGCGATCCTTCCAGCGCGGCCGCGGACGGCTGGAACTCGACGGTGAGGTCGAAGTTGGCGGCCCGGCGGGCCACCTCGACCGGCTCGGCCGTCAGCCCGCCGAAGTCCGGCTGCCCGCCGGCGCTCCCGTGCAGCAGCACCATCGCGTCGAACAGCGGGGTGCGGCTGGGGTCGCGGTCGAGACGCAGGGCCTCGACGAGCTTTTCGAACGGGGCTTCGGCGTGCTCGAAGGACTCCAGGACCGTCGTGCGGACGGCGTCGAGCAGCGTCCCGAACGGGGTCGTCATGTCCACAGTGGACCGGATGACGACGGTGTCGACGAAGAAGCCGACCGTGCGCTGCAGCTCGGGCCGGTTCCGGCCGGACACCACGGTGCCCACAGCGATGTCGGTGCGGCCGGTGTAGCGGGCGAAGAGCAGCTGGCAGGCCGCGACGAGAACGGTGTACAGCGTGGTGTCGTGGACCCGGGCCAGCTCGGCCAGCCCGGCGGCGACGCCGGCCGGGACGCTGAAGTGGTGCACAGCGCCCGCCGTCGTGCGGACGGCGGGCCGGGGCCGGTCGGCCGGCAGGTCGAGCGGTTCGACGCCGGCGAGCTGCGTCGTCCAGTAGGCGAGGTGCCGGTCGAGGGCCGGCCCGGCCAGGCGGTTCCGCTGCCACACGGCGAAATCGGCGTACTGGACGGCCGGTTCGGGCAGCACCACGGGCTCACCGCGCACGGCGGCCGCGTAGAGCGTGCCGAGCTCGCCGACGAGGATGCCCATCGATTCGCCGTCGGTGACGACGTGGTGGGCGGTGACGAGCAGGACGTGGTGCTCCTCGGCGACCCGCACCAGCAGCAGCCGCACCAGCGGCCCGCGGCGGAGGTCGAACGACCGGCTGTACTCGGTCTCCAGCACCTCGTCGAGATCGGCCGGCCGCAGCGCGGGATCGCTGGTCAGGTCGACCGTCCGCACCGGGATCTCCGGATCGGCGTGGATGACCTGCACCGGGGTCCCGCCGGTGTCGTCGATGGTCGTGCGCAGGGCCTCGTGCCGGGCCACCAGCTGCGCCAGCGCCCCGGTGAGCGCGCCGGTGTCGAGCGGCCCGGTCAGCCGCAGCGCGACGGCGCTGTTGTACTCCGCATCCCCCGGGCGGAACTCGTCGAGGAACCACAGCCGCTGCTGGGCGAACGACAGCGGCAGGGCGTTCTCCCGCGGCGCCCGTCCGATGACGTCGGACCGCTCCGCCCGCCCGGCCAGCCGGCGCTTGAGCGTCTCCCGCAGCTCCGCGGGCAGCGCGTCGATGCGGCTCTTCCTCGAGGTGGTCATCGCTTTCGTTTCCTCACAAGCGCAGTTCGGGTGATCCGGGGTGGACGGGCGGTTCAGGAAGCCCGGCGGCGGCGCCGGGCGACGCGGCCGCCGGCCTGCATCGCGCTGACCGTCCCGGTGGCCGGGTCGGTCAGGAAGCGGCCGCCGATGATGCGGCGGCCGGTGGCCGGCTCGCGGACCGAGAACGATCCGTCGCGCAGCAGGGCCAGTTCCGGGTAGACCTCGCCGTCGACGACGAGGACCGTGCCGCCGTCCGCGCGGACGTCGACCTGGTACTCCAGGTCGCCGTTGGTGTAGCTGCCGGTCAGGTCCGCCGCCGGGCGGGCGGCCCGGTCGAGACCGCTCGGCAGCTCGTAGTCGCCGACCGGCAGGCCCTCGGCACGCAGGGCCGCGACCAGGTCCGTCCACAGCGCCGAACCGGTGCTCCCGTTGGTGGTCAACGCGACGATCCGGCCGTGCTCGGCGTCGATCCGCAGGTGGCAGGAGGTGCCGTCCGCGGTGCCGTCGTGGCCGGCCCAGTCCGCGTCCGCGCCGCGGTACCCGGCCAGGCCGAGCCCCCACGCGTCGGCCAGGCCGAACGGTTCCGCCCCCGGCACCGGACGGCGCATCCGCTCGGCCAGGCCGGCCGGCAGCGGGCCGTCGCCGCCGCAGAACATGCTCCCGAACGCGGCGAGGTCCGCCGCGCTCAGCGCGAGCGCCCCGGCCGCGGCCTCGGCGGCGGTCAGGGTCTGCGCGACCGGCCGGGCGCGGCCGGTCGCCGCGTGCACCGCGTGCCCGCTGAGGTGACCGCCGGACCGGAGCCGGGCGCCCGGCTCCACGACGAACGCGGCGTCGATGCCGAGCTCGTCGAGCAGCAGCGTCTCCACCGCCTCCCACCAGCTCATCCCGGTGATCGCCTCGACGACGTAGCCGGTGAGCACGTACCCGACGTTGGAGTAGGAGAAGCCCAGCCCGGGCGGCTGCACGAGCCCGGCGTCGCGGCACGCCCGCAGGTACCGGCGGGCCGATCCGGTGCCGTCCGCGGCGGCGCCGAGCGCGGCCGGCAGGCCGCCGGTGTGGCTCAGCACCTGCGCCACGGTCGGTCTGCCGACCTGCGGGCCGAGCCCGTCCAGGTGCTCGCCGAGCGGGTCGTCCGGGTCCAGGTCGCCGTCGGCGACGAGCAGCATCGCCAGTGCCGCGGTGAACGCCTTGGTGATGGAGCCGGCCGGGAACTTCGCCGCCTCGGTGATCGCGCCGGCCGTGACCGACGTCGTCCGGCCGCCGTCGGTCACGACCAGCTGCGCGGCGGGCACCCCGTGCCGGTGGGCCAGGCCGGTCAGCAGCCGCTGCAGCCGCCCGTCGGCGGAGGACCGCCGATCCGGGCGGACTACGGGTATGGATTGGGAAAACGTCGAAGGAGAGGGCATGGGGGGACCTTCCGCGCTGGTCGGGGCTGCGGCAGCTACCGCGGCTCGTCGTGAGTGGTGAAGCGAGTTCTAACTCGCCTTTTCACTCACGACGGGCCGCGGCAGGCTCGGCGTCGGCGGCCATCTGCCGCTGCAGGCTCAGCGGCCGCATGTCGGTCCACACCTCGTCGACGTGGTCCATGCACTCCTGGCGGCCGCCGCGGAAGCCGTCGGCGCGCCAGCCCGCGGGTACCTCGTTGGCCACCGGCCACAGCGAGTACTGGCCCTCGTCGTTGACCAGTACCTGGAATTCCGCGTCGTCCTGCATGTGCTTTTCCTTTCCGGTAGAGGGTTTTCGGTCAGTTCTCGTGGCCGGCGGCGAGCCGCTCGAGGTCCTGGAGGACCCGTTCTTCGACCAGTTCGGCCAGCGCCAGCACGGTGCCGGCGGTGAGCACGTCCTTGGGGGTGAGTTCGACGTCGAAGGCGGACTTCGTCATCGAGGTGATCCGCAGGCTGCGCAGCGAATCGCCGCCGAGGGCGTAGAAGTTGTCCTCGACGCCGACCCGGTCGAGGCCGAGCGCCTCGGCCCAGATCGCGGCGAGCACCTCTTCGGTCTCGGTTTCCGGAGCCGCGTACCCGGCGCTCTCCACCGGCGCTTCCGGCGCGGGGAGCGCCCGCCGGTCGAGCTTTCCGTTGGCGGTCAGCGGAAGCGCGTCGAGCCGGACGAACGCGGCGGGCACGAAGTGGGCCGGCAGGGTCGCGGCGACGTGCTCCCGCAGCCCGGTCCCGGTGCCCGGATCGGCCACCACGTAGGCGATCAGCCGCTGGTCGGCGGCGACGACGGCGGCGTCGCGGACGTCCGGGTGCTTGCGCAGGACCGCCACGATTTCGCCGGGCTCGATGCGGAAGCCGCGGATCTTGACCTGGTCGTCCGCGCGGCCGAGGAACTCCAGCGTGCCGCCGGCCCGCCACCGCACCAGGTCGCCGGTGCGGTACATCCGCTCCCCCGGCGCCCCGAACGGATCGGCGAGGAACCGGGTGGCGGTCAGCCCCGGCCGGTCGAGGTACCCGCGGGCGAGACCGGCGCCGGAGACGTACAGCTCCCCCGCGACACCGATCGGCACCGGCCGCAGGCCTGCGTCGAGAACGCGGACGCGGGTGTTGCGGATCGGGCGGCCGATCGGCGGGGTGACGCCGGGTTCCAGCGGGTCGCTCCAGGTCGCCACGACGGTGGTTTCGGTGGGCCCGTAGGCGTTGATCATCCGGCGGCCCGGCGCCCAGCGGGCGACCAGGTCGGCCGGGCACGCCTCGCCGCCGACCACCAGCGTGCGGAACGCGGGCAGTTCGACGTCCGGCACGCTCGCCATCGCGACCGGCGGGATCAGCGCATGGGTGACGCCTTCGTCGCGCAGCACGGCGGCCAGGTGCTCGCCGAGCAGCGGCCCGGGCGGCGGCACGACCAGCGCGGCTCCCGCCGGGAGCGACATGCACAGCTCCAGCACCGAAGCGTCGAAGCTGGGCGAGGAGAACTGCAGCACGCGGTCGCCGGGCCGGACGTCGAAGTGGGCGATCTCGGCGCTCGCGAAGCTCGCCAGGCCGGCGTGGGTGACGACGACGCCCTTCGGGGTGCCGGTCGAGCCCGAGGTGTAGATGACGTACGCGGGTGCGTTCAGCGGCACCCGCCGGCCGAGCGGATCGGCCGGGCCACGGGCCTCCGAGCCGTCGAGGACGAGCACGTTGCCCACCGGCAACGGCGTGCCCGGCTGGGTCACCACGACGACCGGGTTCGCGTCGGCGAGCATGAACGCGATCCGCTCGGCGGGGTAGTCCGGGTCGACCGGCAGGTAGGCGGCGCCGGTCTTCAGCACGGCCAGCTGCGCGACGACGATCTCCACCGAGCGCCCCAAGGCGAGCGCGACGATCCGCTCCGGCCCCGCCCCGCGGGCGGCCAGCAGCCGGGCCAGCCGGTCGGCGCGGGTGTCGAGTTCGGCGAAGGTGAGCTGCTCCTCGCGCGAAACGACGGCGACGGCATCGGGCGTGCGGGCCGCTTGGGCTTCGATCAGCTCGGTGAGGGTGACCGGCGGGACCTCGTGGCGGGTGTCGTTGAACGCCACGAGCACCTGGTCGCGTTCGGCGCCGGTCAGGACGTCGAACGCCCGCAGTGGCCGCGCCGGGTCGCCGGCGATCGCGTCGAGCAGGTGCTCGAGCTGCCCGGCCAGCCGCTCGACCGTCGCCTCGTCGAACAGCGCCGGGTCGTAGCCCAGGCCGAGCGACAGGCGCGGGCCGGGGGCGGCCACGACGCTGAGCGGGTAGTTGGTCGTCTCCATCGCCTGTAGGTCGCGCAGCCGCACGCCGTGGCCGGCGACGTCGTCGGCGGTGACCGGGTAGTTCTCGAACACGACGAGGCTGTCGAACAGGTTCCGGCCGCCGCCGACCCCGCTCCACGCCTGCACCGCGGTCAGCGGGACGTGCTCGAACCGGCGCGATTCCGCCTGCGCGGCCTGCAGGTCCCGCAGCCAGCCGGCGACCGGGGCCGCCGGGTCGGCGGTGACCCGCACCGGCAGGGTGTTGATGAAGATGCCGGTGATGTCGTCGACGCCGGCCAGCCCGGCCGGGCGGCCGGACACGGTGGCGCCGAAGCAGACGTCGTCCTCGCCGCTGTGCCGGGCCAGCAGCAGCGCCCAGGCGCCTTGCACCACGGCGTTGAGGGTGAGCCGCTCGCGGCGGGCGAACGCCGCCAGCCGGCCGGTCGCGGCCTCGCCGAGGTCGCGGCTGATCCACGTCGACGAGCTCGATTCGTGGGCCCCCGCCGGGATCCGGTCGTAGGGCAGCGGCGTCGGCTCGGTGAGGTCGCCGAGCTCGCGGCGCCAGTACTCCTCGGCGCCCTCGGCGCTCTGACCGCTCAGCCAGGTGACGTAGTCGGCGAACGGGCGGCGGTGCGGCAGCGCGGGCGCGGTGCCGTCGCGCAGGGCCGCGTACGCGGTGCAGACGTCGGAGAGCACCTGGAAGACGCTCCAGCCGTCCAGCAGGACGTGGTGGAAGGTCCAGACGAGCTGGACCGCGTCGCCCGGCAGCCGGGCCAGGGTGACCCGCAGCAGCGGCGCGGCCGCCAGGTCGAACGGCACACCGCGGTCGCGGGCGAGCAGCTCGCGCAGGGCTTCCTCGCGGTCGCGGTGCCGCCAGTCGAGTTCGGTGACCGGTATCCGTGCTTCGCGGTGGACCACCAGCAGCGGGTCCGGGACGTCCTCCCAGACGACGCTGCCGCGCAGCACCGGCGTCCGGTCGGCCACGTGCTGCCAGGCTTCGCCCAGCAGCCGCGGCTCGGCGACGCCGTCCAGGACGGCGGTGACCTGTTCGAAGTAGACGCCCTGGGCTTCCTGGGACAGCCCGTGGAAGACCATGCCGGCCTGCATCGGGGTCAGCGGGTGCACGTCGGCCACGCCGCGGCCGTCGCCGGCGATGCGGTCGACCTGCCGCTGGTTCAGGCCGGCCAGCGGGAAGTCGCTCGGGGTGCGGCCGCCGGCGCCGGGCCCGGCGCAGTGCGCGACGGCTTCGGCCAGCGCGGCCACCAGGTCGGCGGCCAGCTTCTCCACGGTGGCGGCGGTGTGCGTGTCGCGGTAGTAGGACCAGGTCAGCTCCAGGCAGTCGCGGTCCACCCGGCCGACGACGTCGAGCAGGTGCGCCCGGCCCGTGCCCTCGCCGGCCGCCGAGTCCAGGCTGCCGGCCGCGCCGTCGAGGCGGCCCAGGTAGTTGAAGCCGATCTCCGGCGAGAGCGCGGGCGCGGTGCCGGTGAGGTACCGCAGGGCGCCGTAGCCGACGCCGCGGCGGGGCACCGCGCGCAGCTGTTCCTTCACCGACTTGAGCAGGGCGCCCCAGTCGCCGCCGATCCGCAGCGCGACCGGGTACAGCGAGGTGAACCAGCCGACCGTGCGGGACAGGTCGACGTCGTCGAACAGGTCCTCGCGGCCGTGCCCCTCCAGGTCGACCAGCACGCCGTCGCGGCCGGTCCAGCGGGCCAGCACCCGGCCGAGCGCGGCCAGCAGGACGTCGTTGACCTGGGTCCGGTAGACGCCCGGGACGTCCTGCAGCAGCGCCCGGGTCAGCTCGGCGTCCAGCCGCGTGGTGACCGTGCCGGCACCTTCCCCGGACGCGTCGCCGTCGACCGGCAGGGCCGCGTCGACCGCGAGGGCTTCGCGCCAGTACGGCAGTTCGTCGTCGAACCCGCCCTCCCCGGCGTGCGCGTTGAGGCGGTTGGCCCAGTCGCGGAACGCCGTCGTCTTCGGCGGCAGCGGGCCGCCGCGGTAGGCGGTTTCCAGGTCCTCCAGGAGGATCCGCCACGAGACGCCGTCGACGACGAGGTGGTTGACCGTCAGCCGCAGGGTGGCCGGGTCGAGCAGTTCGGCGCTGAGCAGCGGCCCGCGGGTCACGTCGATGTCCGCGCCGAGGATTTCCGCGGGCTCGGCGGGGGCGTTCTCCTGGCCGCCGCCGGTGAAGCGCATCCGCAGCGCGTCGTGGTGCTCGGCCAGGGTGGCCAGTGCCGCGCGCAGGGACTCGACGTCGAACGGCTCGGCCCGCTCGATCCGCACCGACTGCGTGAACCCGGCCGGGTCCCCGAAGTCCCCGGCGAAGAACCAGTGCTGGATCGGGGTCAGCGCGGCCGGGCCGCTGACCGGCCCCTGTTCGGCGACGGTGACCGCGGCCGAGCCCGCCGCGACGGCCAGCGCGGCCACGGTCTGGTGGGCGAACAGGTCCCGCGGGGTGAGCGCGAGGCCGTGGCGCCGCGCCCGGGAGACGACCTGGATGGACAGGATCGAGTCGCCGCCGAGCTCGAAGAAGTTGTCCTCGACGCCGACGCCCGGCACGCCGAGCACGTCGGCCCAGACCTCGGCGAGCACGCGTTCGGTCTCCGTGCGCGGCGGCACGTACCCCGCCATCGGCTCCGCCGCGGGCTCCGGCAGCGCCCGGCGGTCGACCTTCCCGTTGGCGCTCAGCGGAAGCGCATCGAGCGGCACGAAGGCCGAAGGCACCATGTAGTCGGGCAGGTCACGCTGCAGCCACGCGCGCAGGTCCGGCTTCCCGGTCGTGACGACGTAGGCGACCAGCCGCCGGTCGCGGGGGACGACGACCGCTTCGACGACGTCCGGGTGCGCGGCCAGCGCGGTCTCGATCTCGCCCAGCTCGATCCGGAAGCCGCGGATCTTCACCTGGTCGTCGGCGCGGCCGACGAACTCCAGCACGCCGTCGCCCGTCCAGCGGACGACGTCGCCGGTGCGGTACATCCGCTCCCCCGGCGCACCGAACGGGTTGGCCACGAAGCGTTCGGCGGTGAGGCCGGGCCGGCCGAGGTAGCCGCGGGCCACGCCGGTGCCGGTGATGAACAGCTCGCCCGTGACGCCCGGCGGGACCGGCCGCAGCCCCTCGTCCAGGACGTAGCCGGCCATGTTGTCCAGTGGCCGCCCGATCGGCATCGCGTCCGGCACGGCGGCTTCGGGCGCCAGGAAGTGCCGGCTGGCGAAGGTGGTGGTCTCGGTGGGGCCGTAGCCGTCGACGACGGTCAGCCCCGGGCACGCGTCCCGCACCTGGCGGACGGCGGCGGCGGGCACGACGTCACCGCCGGTCCACACCTCGCCCACCCCGGCCAGGCAGGCCGGGTCTTCCTGCGCCAGCAGGCGGAACAGGCCGGCGGTCAGCCACAGCGCGGTGACGCCCTGCCCGGTGACGAGCGAGCGCAGCACGTCGGCGTCGACGTCCCCCGGCGGCGCGACGACCACGCGGCCGCCGTTCAGCAGCGGCACCCACACCTCGTACGTCGAAGCGTCGAACGCCTGCGGCGAGTGCAGCAGCACGGTCCGGTGCGCCGCGCCCGCGAAGGAGCGGTCCGAAGCCAGGCCGACGATGTCGCGGTGGGTCACCGCGACACCCTTCGGCTTGCCCGTCGACCCGGACGTGTACATCACGTATGCGAGGTTCCCGGCCCGCACCGGGACCTCCGGCGTGCCCTCCGGGCCGGTCTCGTCCACCCCGACGACCGGTCCACTGTGGACGTCCCGATAGGACTCGTCCGCGATCACCACGGAGACCCCGGCTTCGGCCAGGACCAGGCGCATCCGGCTCGCCGGCGCGCGGAGATCGACCGGGACGTACGCGGCACCGGCCTTGAGCACCGCCAGCTCGGCGACGACGAGCTCGGGCGAGCGCTCCAGCAGCAGTCCCACCCGATCTTCGGCGCCGACGCCCAGCTCGATCAGCCGGTTCGCCAGCCCGTCGGCGCGCCGGTCGAGTTCGGCGTAGGTCAGGCCGTCGACCGCCGGCGCGTCCGGGGTCCGGCGGACCTGGTCGGCGAACCGGCTGACCACCGTGGCTTCGGGCACCGGGTGGGCGGTGTCGTTGAACGTGCGCAGGACGAGCTCGCGGTCGGCCTCGGTCAGCAGGTCGAGCTCGCCGACCCGCCGGTCCGGACCGGCGGCGATGCGCTCCAGGGCCAGCGCCAGGTGGGCGGCGAGCCGGTCGATCGTGGCCCGGTCGAACAGGTCCGGGTCGTGGTCGAACGACACGGTCAGCCGCTCGCCCGGCGTGACGACCACGCTGAGCGGGTAGTTGGTCGGCTGCAGGTCGCCTTCCTCGTGCAGGCCGATCCCGTGCGCGGCGACCGCGTCGGCGTCGAACGGGTAGTTCTCGAACACCAGGATGCTGTCGAACAGCGTGCTGCCGCCCGCCCAGCCCTGCAGCTGGGCCAGCGAGACGAAGTCGAACCGGCGGGAGCGGGCCTGAGCCGCCTGCAGGTCCCGCAGCCACGCCGAAACGGTCAGTCCGTCGTGGACGCTCACCGGCGCGGGCAGGGTGTTGATGAACAGCCCGACCATCGATTCGACGCCCGGCAGGTCGGCGGGCCGCCCGGAGACGGTGGTGCCGAAGACGACGTCGGATTCCCCGCTGTGGCGGGAAAGCACGAGACCCCAGGCACCCTGCACGATCGTGTTGAGCGTGAGACCGGCGCGCCGCGCCAGCTCCCGCAGCCCGTCGGCGGGCACCGACACCTGGACCGACGCGGCGGACCGCGCGCGGTGGGCCTCCACCGGACGGCGGTCGTAGGGCAGCGGCGTCGGCGTCCGCAGCCCGGAAAGCTGTTCGCGCCAGTGGGTTTCGGCGGCCGTGGTGTCCTGTTCGCCGAGCCAGCGCAGGTACTCGCGGAACGGCGGGCGGTGCCCCGGCCCGGCGGCGCCCGCGTACCGGGCGCACACCTCGCCGAACACCTGCGCGGCGCTCCAGCCGTCGAGCAGCACGTGGTGGAACGTCCACACGAGCAGCACGTCACCGCCGGGCAGCCGGGCGAACGCCAGCCGCATCAGCGGCGCTGCCGTCAGGTCGAAGCCCTGGGCGCGGTCGGCTTCGAGGAACCGCTCCTGCTCGCGTTCACGCTCGGCGCCGGTCAGGGCCGACCAGTCGAGGTGGACGACCGGGACCCCGGCCGTGCGGTCGACGACCTGGACGGGTTCGTCGAGGCCGTCCCAGACGACACGGCTGCGCAGCACCGGCGTGTCCGCCACGACCCGCTGCCAGGCGCGGGCGAGGCGGGCGGGATCGGCGATCCCGGTCAGCCGCAGCCGGACCTGGTTGAGGTAGGTCCCGGCGGCGCCGTCGACGAGGCTGTGGAAGACCATGCCCGACTGCATCGGCGTGAGCGGGTAGATGTCCTCGACCCCGCGGCCGTCGCCGGCCAGCCGGTCCACTGTGGACTGGTCGAGCCGGGCCAGCGGGAAGTCCGACGGCGTGCGGCCGCCGGCGTCCGGCCGGGTGCAGTGCGCCACGATCCCGGTGAGCGCCTCGAGGAGGGCGTCGGCCAGCCGGCGCACGGTGGCCTCGGTGTGCACGCCCGTGGCGTAGTGCCAGGTCAGCTCCAGCTCGTCGCCGACGACCGCGCCGACGACGTCCAGCTGGTGCGGCCGGGTCTGCTCGGGGTGCGCCGCGCCGCCGAGGCCGCCGCCGTGGTCGAACCGGCCCAGGTAGTTGAAGCTGATCCGCGGGTCGACGTGCGGGGCGGTGCCGGTGAGGTGGCGCAGGGCGCCGTAGCCGATCCCCCGGCGGGGCACCGCGCGCAGCTGCTCCTTCGTCGCCTTGAGGGCCTCGCCCCAGTCCCCGCCGGCGGCGGTCAGCTCGACCGGGAAGATCGAGGTGAACCAGCCGACCGTGCGGGAGAGGTCGATGCCGCCGAACAGGTCCTCCCGGCCGTGGCCTTCAAGGTCGACCAGCACGCGGTCGCGGCCCGTCCAGTCCCGCAGGACCCGGCCGAGCGCGGCCAGCAGGACGTCGTTGACCTGCGTCCGGTACGCCCCCGGCACGTCGTGCAGCACCGCCCGGGTCGCTTCGGCGGGCAGCCGCACGACCACGGACCGGGCCGAGCCGTAGGTGTTCTCGCCGGTCCCGTCGACCGGCAGCGCCGGGTCGGCGTCGATCGCCGCCCAGTGCGCGAGTTCGTCGTCGAAACCGCCGTCGGCCGCGTGGCCGGCCAGGGTGCGGGCCCACTCGCCGAACGCCGTCGTCCGGGCCGGGAGCTCGCCGCCGGCCAGCAGGGTGTCCAGGTCCTCCAGGAGGATCCGCCACGACACGCCGTCGACGACCAGATGGTGCGCTTCGAGCGTCAGCGTCGTGCCGGACAGCTCGGCGCGCAGCAGCGGCCCCTTTTCGAGGTCGATGGTGGCGTCGAGGACGTCGTCTTCGGCGTCGGGGGCGTAGTGCTGGCCGCCGGGGGTGAACCGCAGCCGGAGGGCGTCGTGGTGCCGCTGCAGCTCCCGGAGCGCGCGGCGCAGGAGCGCCTGGTCCGGCGGTTCGGGCAGTTCCACGGAGACGGACTGGACGAACTGCTCCGGGTGCACCGGCCGCGGGTCGAGGTACCAGTGCTGCACCGGCGTCAGCGGCACCTCACCGGTCATCGGCCCGTCGTGCGCCGCGACGGGCGCGGCCGGGGTGGCGGCGAGGGCGAGCGCGGCGACGGTCGGGTGGTCGAACACCTGGCCGGGCATCAGGTCGAGCCCCGCGCGGCGGGCGCGGGAGACGACCTGGATGCTGAGGATCGAGTCGCCGCCGAGCTCGAAGAAGTTGTCGTCGGCGCCGACGCGGTCCACCCGCAGCACCTCGGCCCAGATGCCGGCGAGCAGCCGCTCGGCGTCCGTGGCGGGGGGGCGGTACCCGAGGCCGGAGACGAAGTCGGGGGCGGGCAGCGCCCGGCGGTCGACCTTGCCGTTGTCGTTGAGCGGCAGCGCTTCGAGCGGGACGAACAGCGAGGGCACGAGGTAGTCCGGCAGGGACCGGAGCAGGAACTCCCGCAGGTCCGGCGTCCCGTCCGCGACGACGTAGGCGACCAGCCGCTTGCTCCCGCCGGACTCCGTCGCGACGACGACGGCTTCGGCGACGTCCGGGTGGGCGGTCAGCGCGGTCTCGATCTCGCCGAGTTCGACGCGGAAGCCGCGGATCTTCACCTGGTCGTCGGCGCGGCCGACGAACTCCAGTACCCCGGCGCGGGTCCAGCGGACCAGGTCGCCGGTGCGGTACATCCGGTTCCCCGGCGCGCCGAAGGGGTCGGCGAGGAACCGTTCGGCCGTCAGCGCCGGCTGCCCGAAGTAGCCCCGGGCCAAGCCGGTGCCGGCCAGGTACAGCTCGCCGACGGCGCCCGGCGGCACCGGGCGCAGCCCGTGGTCGAGGACGTAAGTCGCCGTGTCGTCCAGCGGCCGCCCGATCGGCAGCACGTCCGGCACCGGTTCGCCCGGCGGCAGCGGGAACCGGGTGGCGAACGTCGTGGTCTCGGTGGGGCCGTAGACGTCCACCACGGTCAGGCCGGGACAGGCCGCCGCCAGCTGGCGCACCGCGGCCGGGGGCACCACCTCGCCGCCGGTCCACACCTCCCGCACGCCCCGCAGGCAGGCCGGATCCTCCTGCGCCAGTACCCGGAACAACCCCGCCGTCAGGAACGCCGCGGTCACGCCGTGCGCGGCGACGACCCGGCGGAGCACCTCGGCGTCCAGGTCGCCCCGCGGCGCGACGACGACCCGGCCGCCGGTCAGCAACGGCACCCACGTCTCGTACGTCGAGGCGTCGAACGCCTGCGCCGAGTGCATGAGCACGGTCCGGTGGGCGGGGACGGCGAACGCCCGCTCCCGGGTCAGGGCGACGACGGCGCCGTGGCTGACCGCCACGCCCTTGGGCTTTCCCGTCGAACCCGAGGTGTACATGACGTAGGCGAGGTTTTCCGGCCGGAGCACGACGTCCGGCGCGCCGGACGGCTCGTCACCGGCCTGGTCGACGGACACCGACGGTCCACTGTGGACGTCGTGGGCGAGCGCCAGGCCGGCGTCGTCGGTCACCAGCACGTGGACGCCGTCGAGCAGCGCCGTCAGCCGGCTGCGGGGCGCGCGGGCGTCCAGGGGCAGGTACGCGCCGCCGGCCTTGAGCACCGCGAGTTCGGCGACGACGACGTCGGCCGAGCGGCCGAGCAGCAGCCCCACGAGGGCGTCCCGCCGGGCGCCGAGCGCGCGCAGGCGGTGGGCCAGCCGGTTCGCCCGCGCGTCCAGCTCCGCGTAGGTCAAGGTCGTTTCCCCGGTGACGGCGACCGCGTCCGGCGTGCGGCGGACCTGTTCGGCGAACAGCGCCGGCACGGTCGCGCCCGGGTGGTCCTGCGCGGTGTCGTTCCACCGCTCCACGACGTCGTGGCGCTCGGCTTCGGTGAGCATGCGCAGCCGGGCGAGCGGCTCGTGCGGCCGCGTCGCCAGCTCGGTGAGCAGGGTTTCCAGGTGCCCGGCGAACCCGGCGACCGTCTCGGCGTCGAAGAGCTCGGGGTCGTAGCCGAACAGGAACTCCAGGCGCTCCTCGCCGGGGTAGGCGACGACGCTGAGCGGGTAGTTGGTCGCCTCCACGCCCCGCAGCTCGCGCAGCCCGAGCTCCGCGGTGACCGGGTAGTTCTCGAACACCAGCAAGGTGTCGAACTCCCCGCCCCACGCCTGCAGCCGCGCCAGGGAAAGGTGGTCGTACCGCCGCGCTTCGGCCTGGGCGTCCTGGAGGCCGCGCAACCAGCCCGCGGCCTCGGCGCGCTCGTCGACGTCGGCGACGACCGGCAGCGTGGTGATGAACATGCCGGTGATCTCGTCGGCCCCGGACAGTTCGGCGGGCCGTCCGGACACTGTGGTGCCGAAGCAGACCTCCGCCCGCCCGGTGTGGCGGGCCAGCAGCACCGCCCAGGCACCCTGGACGAGCGTGTTGAGGGTCAGCCCCTGGCGTTGCGCGGCGGCGCGCAGCGGCCCGGCGGGCAGGGCGATCCGCAGCGCGGCCGTCGACTCGGCCGGGTGCCCGTCGGCGGCGCGGTCCGTGCGCAGCCGGACCGGCTCCGGCCGCCCGGACAGCTGCTCCCGCCAGTACCGCTCCGCCGCCGGGGTGTCCTGCGCGGCCAGCCACCGGACGTGGTCGGCGAACGGGCGGCGGGCCGGCAGCGGGCGCCCGCCGTGCGCGGCCGAGACGTCCGAGAGCACCTGGAAGAGGCTCCAGCCGTCGAGCAGCAGGTGGTGGAACGTCCAGACCACGCGCACCTCGGTCGCCGACACCTTGGCGAGCAGCAGCCGCATCAGCGGGACGGTGCCGAGGTCCAGCCCGGCGGCGCGGTCGGCGGCCAGCACGGTTTCCAGGTCTTCGGGCGCGGTGGTCCAGTCGCGGTACTCGACCGGCAGGGCGACCTGCCGGTGCACGACCTGCACGGGCTCGTCGACGCCGTCCCAGACCACCTGGCTGCGCAGGACCGGCGTCCGGTCCACCACCCGCTGCCACGCGCGGCCGAGCGCCGCGGGGTCGGGGACGTCGCCCAGCACGAACGTCACCTGCTGGAGGTAGGCGTGGCGGCCGCCGCCGGTGAGGCGGTGGAAGAGCATGCCGGCCTGGGCCGGGGTCAGCGGGTAGATGTCCTCGACGTCGCGGCCGTCGCCGGCCAGCCGGTCCACTGTGGATTGGTCGAGGCCGGCCAGCGGGAAGTCCGACGGCGTGCGGCCGCCGGCGCCCGGTTCCGCGCAGTGCCCGACGATCCCGGCCAGCCCGTGGACGAGGTCGTCGGCGACCGTGCGGATGGTGGCTTCGGCGTGGAGCTGGTCCGAGTAGAACCAGGTGATCTCCAGGCAGCCGCCGGTGACCCTGGCGACGACGTCGACGGCGTGCGCGCGGACGTCCGCGGGGTGCTGGGACAGCTCGAGTTCCCGTTCGAGGCCCCGGTAGAGCTCACCCTCGACCTCGAAGCGGCCGAGGTAGTTGAAGCTGAGCCGGGGCCGCACCGCCGGGGCGGTACCGGCGAGGTGGCGCAGCACGCCGTAGGACAGGCCGCGGGCCGGGATCGCGCGCAGCTGTTCCTTGACGGACTTCAGCAGGGTGGCGACGCCGCTCTCGGGCACGTCGAGCGCGACCGGGAACATCGACGTGAACCAGCCGACCGTGCGGGACAGGTCGACGTCGTCGAACAGGTCCTCGCGGCCGTGGCCTTCCAGGTCTACCAGGACGCGATCGGTGCCGGTCCAGCGGCGCAGCGCCCCGCCGAGGGCGGCCAGCAGGACGTCGTTGACCTGGGTCCGGTAGACGCCCGGGACGTCCTGCAGCAGCGCCCGGGTCAGCTCGGCGTCCAGCCGCGTGGTGACCGTGCGGGTGCTCGCCACCGTGCCGTCGCCGCCGGTGTCGTCGAGCGGGATCTGGGCGCCGTCGACCGCCTGCCAGTACGAGAGGTCCGCGGCGAAGTCGTGCCCGGCGAGCCGGGCGGCCCACTCCTGGAAGGACGTCGTCCGGGTGCCGAGGGCGCGCCCGTGGTAGGCGTGGCCGATGTCCTCCAGGAGGATCCGCCACGAGACGCCGTCGACCACGAGGTGGTGCACGGCCAGGCGCAGCGTCGTGCCGTCGAGTTCGGCGCTGACCAGCGGGCCGTGCTCGATGTCGATCTTCGCGCCGAAGACGTCGGTCTCGCCGGGTCCGGCGTGCTCCTGCGTCCAGCCTCCGGCCGTCTTGCGGAAGCGCAGCCGGAGGGCGTCGTGGTGGGCGACGACCGCGTTCACCGCTGCCCGCAGCCGGTCTCCGTCGACGTCTTCGGCGAGCCGGACGCCCAGCTGCTGGACGAAGTGGTCCGGGTCGGCCGGATCGGTGTCGAGGAACCAGTGCTGGATCGGGGTGACGATCACCTCGCCGGTCGCCGCGGGCCGCTCGGCCACGGGCGCGGCCACCCCGGCCGCCGCCGCGAGCGCGGCGATCGTCTGGTGCCGGAAGACGTCCTTGGTGGTGATCCGCAGGCCGGCCTTCGCCGCCTCGGACACCAGCCGGATGCTCAGGATCGAGTCGCCGCCGAGCTCGAAGAAGTTGTCCTCGACGCCGACCTCGGGCAGGCCGAGTGCGTCGGCCCAGATGGCCGCGAGCAGCCGTTCGGTCTCGGTCCGCGGCGCGACGCGGGTGGTGCCGCCCGTCCAGTCCGGCGCGGGCAGGGCACGGCGGTCGAGCTTGCCGCTGGGGTTCAGCGGCAGCCGCTCGAGGGGCACGAACGCCGACGGCACGAGGTGGGCGGGCAGCGAAGCGCCGAGGAACTCCCGCAGGTCCGCGGGGGCCTGCGGGACCACGTAGGCGACCAGCCGCTGGTGCCCGCCGTCGGTGCGCGCGACGACCACCGCTTCGGTGACGTCCGGGTGCTTCCGCAGCGCGGCCTCGACTTCGCCGGGCTCGATCCGGAAGCCGCGGATCTTGACCTGGTCGTCGGCGCGGCCGAGGTACTCCAGCTCGCCGCGGGCGGTCCAGCGCACGACGTCGCCGGTGCGGTACATCCGCGTCCCCGGCTCGCCGAAGGGATCGGCGACGAACCGGCCGGCGGTCAGGCCCGGCCGGCCGAGGTAGCCGCGGGCCACCCCGGCGCCGCCGAGGTGTAGTTCGCCGGGCACGCCGACGGGCACGGGCCGCATGCCGCGGTCGAGGACGTAGGCGCGGATGCCGGCGATCGGGCGGCCGATCGGCGGGGTGCGGTCGGTGTCGTGGTACCACGCGGTCGCGTACACAGTGGACTCGGTGGGCCCGTAGATGTTGGCGATCCGGCTGCCGGGCAACGCTTTCCGGATGTCGTGCAGCGCGTGCAGCGTCAGCGCTTCACCGGCCAGGACCACAGTGGACGGACGCACCGACACCGCGCCCTGCGCCAGCAGCTGCGCGAACGCCGACGGCACGCCGCTGACGAGGCCGACCGGCCGGCCGGTGTCCTCGCCTTCGCCGAGGGCCAGCACGTCCCGGACGATCTCGACGGTGGCGCCGGTCATCAGCGGCGCGAAGATCTCGAACACCGAGACGTCGAAGTTCAGCGACGTCGAAGCGACCACTGTGGACCCGGGCCGGAAGACGTCCCGGAAGTCGGTTTCCGCCCAGGCCATCAGGTTCGCGGCGCTGCGGTGGGCGACCACGACCCCCTTGGGCCGGCCGGTCGAGCCGGACGTGTGGATCACGTAGGCCGGGTGGTCCGGGTTCGTGGCGCGGCCGAGGGGCGCGGCGGAGACGCCGTCGAGCAGGGCCGGGTCGTCGAACGCGAGAGCGGGCACCGAGCCGGGGCCCCGGCCGTCCGCGGTGAGCAGCAGGGCCGGGGCGGCGTCGTCGAGGATCAGTTCCTTGCGGTCGGCCGGGTAGGCCGGGTCGACCGGGAGGTAGGCGGCGCCGGACTTCAGCACGCCGAGCAGCGCCACCAGGATCCGTTCGGTGCGCGGCAGCGAGACGGCGACGAACCGCTCGGGCGCGGCTCCGCGGTCGAGCAGCACCCGGGCCAGCCGGTTGGCCTGCTCGTCCAGTTCGGCGTAGGTGAGCGAGCGGTCCTCGCAGACGACCGCGACCGCGTCCGGCGTGCGGGCCGCCTGCGCCTCGAACAGCTGAGCCAGTGTGGCGGCCGGTGCGTCGAGCACCGGGCCGCGGGAGAGCTCGTGCAGGTGGGCCAGCTCGGGGCCGGCCATGATCGGCAGTTCGGCGACCGGCCGGCGCGGATCGGCGACCACGGCTTCGGCCAGCGCCCGCAGGTGCCCGGCGAAGCGGTCGACCGTTGCGGCGTCGAAGAGCGCGGTGTCGTACTCGACGGCGAAGCCGCGGCCCTGCGGCTGGAACTCCAGCACCAGGTCGAACCGGGCCCGGGGGCGGGGCAGATCGTGCTCGCCCAGGCGGAGGGCGCCCGCCTCCCGGGGCCGGACCAGGTCCTGCTGCAGCACCAGCAGTACCTGCACCAGCGGAGTCCGGCTCGGGTCACGGGCCGGCCGCAGGTCGTCGACGACCTGGTCGAAGGGCACTTCACCGGCGGCGAAGGCCGCCAGCGTCGTTTCCTTGACCCGGCCGAGGAAGGTGTCGAACGGCTCCGCCGGGTCGAGCGCGGACCGCAGGACGAGGGTGTTGACGAAGAAGCCGGCGAGCCGTTCGAGCTGGTCGTGGTCGCGGCCGGACACCGCGGTGCCGACGGCGACGTCGTCCTGCCCGGTGTAGCGGGCCAGCAGCACCTGGACGAGCGCGGTCAGCGTGGTGAACAGCGTCGCGCCGGTGTCGTGGCCCAGCTCGGCGAGCTGCCCGGCGAGCCCGGCGGGCAGCTCGTACCGGCGGATCGCGCCCTCGGTGGCCCGCACGGGCGGGCGGGGCCGGTCGGTGGGCAGGTCCAGGGGTTCGAGCCCGGCGAGCTGTTTGCGCCAGTACCCCAGCTGCCGGTCGCGCAGCGGGCCGGCCAGCCGGTCGTGGTGCCAGCGGGAGTAGTCGCGGTAGCCGATCTCGAGCGGGGCGAGCTCCTCCCCCGCGTAGAGCGCGGCCAGCTCGTCGACGAGCAGGCCGACCGACCAGCCGTCGGTGATGATGTGGTGCTGGCACAGCAGGAGCAGGTGCTCTTCGGGCCCACACCGCAGCAGCAGGGCGCGGGTGAGCGGCCCGGTGACCAGGTCGAACGGGCGGTCCAGCTCGGCCGCCAGCTGCGCGTCGAGGTCCGCCTCGGCGGCGGCCTCCCGCAGCGGGATCGTCCCCTCGCCGGCGATGACCTGGACGCCTTCGCCGTCGACCGTGCGGAACGTCGTGCGCAGTGATTCGTGCCGCGCGGCCAGTGCGTCGAGAGCGGCGCGCAGGGCGTCGCGGTCCAGCGGGCCGGAGAGCGTGAGGCCGACGCCGGCGTTGTACTCCGTGCTGCCGGGGTTCTGCTGGTCGAGCACCCAGAGGCGGCGCTGCACCGGCGACAACGGCACCACGGCGTCGTGGGCGGTGGCCTCGATCCGGGCGGCGGCCGGGGCGTCGCCGTCCGGCAGCAGCTCGGCGAGTTTCGCGATCGTGCGGGCGTCGAACACCACCCGCGGGGACAGGTCGGCGCCGAACCGGGCGCGGATCCGGGCGAGCGCGCGGGCGCCGAGGATCGAGTCACCGCCGAGCTCGAAGAAGTCGGCGTCGACGCCGACGTCCGGCACGCCCAGCACGTCGGCCCAGATCTCGGCGAGGGCCCGCTCGGCCGGGGTCCGCGGCGCGGTGTGGGCGGCACGGACCTGGGCCTGCCAGTCGGGTTCGGGCAGCGCGTCGCGGTCGAGCTTGCCGTGGTGGGTCAGCGGCATCGCCTCGAGCACGACGAAGGCGGCGGGGACCATGTACGGCGGCAGCCGGTCGGCCGCGGCGGCGCGCAGCTGCGCCGGATCGGCGTCCCCGGCGACGTAGGCGACCAGGCGTTTCACCCCGGGCTGGTCCTCGCGGGCGACGACGACCGCCTCCCGCACGTCCGCGCGGCCCAGCAGCAGCGCTTCGATCTCGCCGGGCTCGATCCGGAACCCGCGGATCTTCACCTGGTGGTCCGCGCGGCCGACGAACTCCAGCTCGCCCGCCTCGGTGCGGCGGACGACGTCGCCGGTCCGGTACATCCGGGCGCCGGGGCCGCCGAACGGGTCGGCCACGAACCGGCTCGCGGTCAGCCCGGGCCGGTCGAGGTAGCCCCGGGCCAGCTTCGGACCGGCGAGGTAGAGCTCGCCGGTGGCGGCCGGGCGCAGCGCCTCGTCGAGGACGTAGGCGGTGGCCTCCGGCAGCGGCCGTCCGATCGGGGGCGTGCCGCCGGGGACGAGCGGGTCGCTCCAGGTCGCCACCACGGTGAACTCGGTGGGGCCGTAGGAGTTGATCATCCGGCGGCCGGGCGCCCAGGTCCGGACCAGTTCGGGCGGGCACGCGTCCCCGCCGACGATCACCGTCCGGAAATCCGGCAGCGCGGCGGCGTGCTCCGCCGGCAGGGTGGCCAGCGCGACCGGCGGGATCAGCGCGTGGGTCACGCCCTCGTCCCGCAGCACGGCGGCCAGGTGGTCACCCAGCAGCGGGCCGGGCGGCGGCACGACCAGCGCCGCACCCGTGGGGAGCGCCATGCACAGCTCGAGGATCGAGGCGTCGAAGCTCGGTGAGGAGAACTCCAGGACCCGGTCACCGGGCCGTACGTCGTACCGCTCCCGCATCGCGGCGGCGAAGCCGGCCAGGCCGCGGTGGGTGACGAGCACGCCCTTGGGCACGCCGGTCGAACCGGACGTGTAGATGAGGTAGGCCGGGTGGTCGACGTGCAGCGGGCGCGTCCGGTCGGCATCGGCGGGGTCGTCGCCGGGCAGGCCGTCGAGCAGCCCGGGTTCGCCGAGGTCCAGGACGGGAACCGGGCCGGCGACGGCGGTGGTCTCGGCCGTGCGCGTCACGACGAGGACCGGCCGCGCGTCGGCCAGCATGAACGCGATCCGCTCGGCGGGCTGGCCGGGGTCGACCGGCAGGAAGGCCGCGCCGGCCTTGGCCGCCGCCAGCTGCGCCACGACGAGGTCGGCCGAGCGCGGCAGGACGAGCGCGACGACCCCTTCCGGGCCGCAGCCGCGGGAGATCAGCAGCCGTGCCAGCCGGTTCGCCCGTGCGTTCACCGCCGCGTAGCTCATCGTCCCGTCGGCGCCGGTCAGGGCCGGTGCGCCGGGGGTGCGGGCGGCTTGCGCCTCGAACAGCCCGGCGAGGGTGCGCACGGGCACCGATCTGTCGTCGTCGACGGCAGGAACCGAGGCGTCGTATCGCGGCATTGCGGAAACCTTTCGAGCACGGGGTGACGTCAGCGCAGGGCCGTCCAGGCGCTGGGAGAGCACACGCAGATCGGGCCTGCGACCAGGTGATTCACGAAATGCGATGGAGCTGGGGGCCGGTTCCTGGCTTCGGCCCCCCTGGGCCGGCGGCGCCGGGATCCGGTTCTTTTTGCCACTCGTTCAACAAATCCGTCCGGCGTGCCACCCGCCGGGCGAACCCGCTGGAACGAGCGCAAGACACAGTGATCCTTTCCACCCGGACAGCCGCGGCGAGCTCCGGAAACAGTTCCGAAATCGACGGTCACCCCCGCGGTGCATTCGGCACCAGCGACCGCCGAACGCACGCGACAACCGGCGTTCTTCGTGCAACAGGTCGGTCACCCGGCCGTCAAGTGCCCCCAAGACCAGCCGGATTGGCATCACGCTACCTAGAGAACGCGTTGCTCGTACCGCCGAACGGAGCATTGGCAAAAATGTCCAAAAATCGCGTCTGTTAACCCGGACAGCGAGTAGTTCGACGTCGGTTTTTGTTCACTCTTCTGCCGGAAAATGTTACCTCGATTGGGAGGTTTGAGTTTGCGGCAGTGCGCCTACCTGCACCGATCCGACGTCGCTCGGGTGACCGCGGGAGCCGAGCGGGCGGATACACTCGCAGAAGCAAGTATCGAAAACCGTGGTCCACGTTACGGGACGTCACCCGATTGGCGGGTAACGCCGGGATCGGTGAAATGATCGATCCGAGACGGCGCTCGCCGCAGATCTTCACGCTCTCCGTCAAGCGGACAAACTTCACGCCGTAATGGTGTCCTCGCCGATTGTCGCGATCGGCGCGGACGCCCGGCGCCTTGCGGCCCGGGCCCGGGGAGCCCTACGGTCGGCGAGTCGACACGGGGAGGCGGCATGCGGATCTTCGGAGCTGTTCTGGGGAGCTTGTTCCTCCTCACCGGCGGCACGCCCGCCGTGGCCGGCCCCGGCTGGTCGCCGTCGCCGATCGCCTGGACCACCTGTCCCGACGATCCGGACAGTCCCGACGCACCCGACGGCGAGTGCGGCACCCTGCAGGTGCCCCTGGACTGGGCGCGGCCGTGGGGCCCGTCGATCACCCTCGCGGTGGCCCGGCACCGGGCCACCGACCCCGCACACCGGCTCGGCGTGCTGCTGGCCGACGCCGGCGGCCCCGGTTCGTCGGGGGCGGAGTTCGCGCTGTCGCCGTCCTTCTTCAGCCCGGAGGTCCGGGCCCGGTTCGACGTCGTCGGCTTCGACCTGCGCGGCACCGGCCGCAGCGCATTCATCCGGTGCGACAGCACGACCGCCCCGCCGGACGACGAGCCGGCCGGCCGCGCGCAGTTCGACGCGCTGCGCAGCTACAGCGATGAAGCGGTCTCCGCGTGCCGGGCGCGCAACCTGCCCGTCTTCGACCACGCCGACACCGCCGTCAACGCCCAGGACATGGACGCGGTCCGCCGCGCACTCGGCGAAGCCCGGATCAGCTTCCACGGCATCTCCTACGGCACGCTGCTCGGCCAGCAGTACGCCGAACTGCACGGCGACCGGGTGCGGGCGATGGTGCTCGACAGCTCCATCGACCACAGCGCCGGCCTCGAGCGCTTCCTCGGCGACCGCGCCGCCGCCGCGGACGAGCTGCTCCGCCAGTTCGCCGCCTGGTGCGACCGGACGACGACCTGCGCGCTGCACGGCCGGGACGTCCTGGCGGTCTGGCCGCAGGCCCTCGCGGTGGCCGACGGGCTGCCGGCGCCGCACAACTGGCTGCGCGACCGGGTGTTCGAGGACATGTACGGGCCGGACTGGGAAGACGCGGCCCAGGCCATCGCCGACACCCTCGCCGGGCGGCCGCCGATGACCGCGCAGTTCGAGTACAACTACGCCTCGATCCGCCTCGCCGTCGTCTGCCAGGACTTCGACCTCCGGATCCGGAACTTCGCGCAGTACACGGCGTTGCACGCCGAAGAGCTGCGCCGCGGACCGCTCATGCGCGGCAGCATGCTGAGCCACGACGAGGCGATGGCGTGCCTGGGCGTCCACGGCCCGCCGTCGAACCCGCCCCACCGGCTGAGCATCCCGCGGGCGCCGCGGATCCTGCTGCTGAACGCCCGATACGACCCCGCGACGCCGTACGCCTGGGCCCTGACCATCCACCACCAGGCACCGGCGAACACGACCCTGCTGACGTACGAGGGCTCGGGCCACGGCGTCTACCCGCGCACGGCCTGCACCCGCTCGGCCGTGGACCGCTACCTGCTGACGCTGGAACCGCCGCGATCCGACGCGAGCTGCCCGGCTTGACGTACTACCGGTACTCGGGTGTCCCCCGCGCACGGCCTCGGCCAGCCCGGTGCCGTCCCGGTCTTCGACGGGCCTGGAGGGCCGCAGGTAGATGTGCGTCGAACGACCGGCTGTGTCCTTTGTGTACCATCGCCTGCTCCCCGGGCCGGGTCGTCGTCCAGTCCCGGCACCGCCACAGCCGCTCCGGGATTTCGACGCAATTCCGTCGCCGGGAACAGGCGAATTCCGCCGTACACTGACGAGATGAGCAGCCAGGAGCAGCACGCCCTCGACGCACTCTACGACGTCGACAACGTGCTGACGATCGAAATCACGCTGCCGCCGGCGGACTGGGACGCGGTGCGTACCGAGCAGCCCGCCGGTGGGGTGTGCAACTTCGACTGGGCCGCCGGAAGCCGTTACACCTGGCGGAAGGCGACGACGGTGACGATCTCCGGGACGAAGTTCCCGGCGCGGACGTCGTTCGCCGACGCCGGGATCAAGAAGAAGTCCTTCTGCGGCTCGATCGACAGCGACAAACCCTGCCTGCACATCGACTTCGGCAAGTTCCTCGACGCGAACAAGGCGCCGGTCGCGCAGCTGATCGGCTCGCGGTACCTGACGCTCAACAACTCCGTCCAGGACCTCTCCTATACGCGGCAGCTGCTCGGTTACAAACTGTTCGAGCTCGCCGGGCTGCCCCATTCCCGGGCGAACTACGCGCGGGTGCTCGTGAACGGCACGCCGATCGGGCAGGGCGTCGCCCGCGTCGACAGCCCCGGCGTCTTCGTGAACGTCGAACCGGTCATGCCGCGCTACATCGAGCGCAACTTCGGCAACGTCAAGGGGAATCTGTACGAGATCGAACACCAGGACGACTTCGTCGACGGGCGATTCCCGTTCATCGGCGTGGAACCGCTGTCGCAGTTCGACGACAAGGCCGACCTGCGGTTCGCCATCGACCACATCGCCGCGCACGGCGTGGCCGGTGCGGCCGAAGTCTTCGACCTCGACCAGTTCACCCGGCTCTACGCGATGGAGTTCTTCCTCAAGCACTGGGACGGCTACTCGCGGAACACCAACAACACCTACGTGTACAACGACGTGGTCGCCGTCGCCCAGCCGGGTGTCGGCGACATCGACTTCAAGCTCATCCCGTGGGGCCTCGACCAGACCCTCCAGCCCGCCCGGCACTTCCGGCTCGACACGGCCGGGCTGCTCGCCAAGCTGGTGCGCGACGACCCCGGCCGGCGCGCGCAGGTGCTCGACCGGATCCGCGAATACCGCGAGACCGTGTTCGGCTTCCGGACCCAGCAGGACGTGCTCAAGCCGCTGCTCGACCGGATGGCGACGGTGCTGACCGGGCTCGGCGTGCCCGGCGTCCCGGTACAGCTCACCGCCGTGCGCAAGCAGCTGCGGCTGGCCACGTCCGCCGGCTACCTCTGCGGCGGCCTGCCGGGCACCGAAGGCGCCTACGTCCGCGAGGACGTCACCAACGAGTGCATGCACGCCGGCGGCACCGAAGCCGTGGCGGACGGTTTCGAGGTCACCCACCGGCTCCGGCCGGCGAACGTCGACGACGCGGATCTGTGGTGCTTCGCCACCTCGGGCGGCGGGCAGTCGGTGCGCGGCAAGGCGTCCGGCCGGTTCCTGCACGCGACCACGACGACCTCGGCCCAGGGCCACCGGCTGCTCGCCACGCAGGCCGCGGAAGACGCCTTCGCGGTCCGCCCGGCCGATCCGGCCGACGACCAGTTCACCTCCAGCGGCTACTTCACGCTGGAGAACGTCGGCACCGGCCTGAGCGCGGCGTTCGGCACGGACCCGACGCCGGCCGGGAAACCGCGCGTGTACCAGGATCCCGGCCCCTCGAAGCTGTACTTCTCCTGATCAGAGCACGGCGTACCCGCCGGCGTCGTCGACGACGAGGATCCGCTGCTCGCCGCCGGCCGTGAAGACCGTGACGCCTTCCGGCTTCGCGGTCCGGTGGAACGCGACGTCGAGCAGCTCGACCCGGCCGCGGCCGGGGTCCCAGCTGCCGAGCCGGAACGGCGCGTCCCCGGTCCCGGCCGACCGGCCGAGCAGCACCAGCAGGTCCCCGTCCGGGCCGGTGTCGGACAGGTCGCGGATCCCCCAGGTCACGCCCGGCTCCGGCAGGCGCACCGGAACGACTTCGGGGGCCCCGAGCACCGCGGTCGTCCACCGCGCCGCCCCGACGTCGGCCGGGATCCGGACGACCGCGGCTTCGCCGGGCGCGGCCGGCCCCCGCAGCCCGAACAGCAGGGTGCCGGCGTCCCAGGTGAGGCCCTCGACGTTCAGGCCGCCGGCATCCGGCTCCAGCCGTCCCGCCTCGGCGAGCGCCGGCAGGCGGTCGAGCAGCCAGTCACGGAAGCCGTCCATCGGTTCGGCGGGCAGGTCGCCGTCGCGCCGGTACCGGACGCGCACGAGGCCGTCGCTGACCCGGTGCCCGTCGGCGACGCACAGCGAAGAGGCGACGATCAGCAAGGTTTCCCCGCCCAGGTCGATCCGCGTGAGCCCTTCGGGGTCGCGCAGGTCGCCCTTGCCCGGGCCGGCCAGCCGCCGCCGGTGGATCCGCTCCACCGTGACGACGCGGGCGTCGAAGGCCAGCTCGAACAGGGCGGTGGGGTCCTTGTTGTCGACGAAGACGAAGTGCCGCGCCCCGACCCGGACCACGCCGGAGGCGTTGAACGGCACAGTGCCGTTCTTCTCGGGGAAGGGAATCGGCCGGACCTTCACGACGGCCCCGGCCGGGAGTGTCCGGGGCGGGCCGGGACGCCGGTCGTCAACGCGCCCGGCTCGGACGGTCGTGCAGCAGCCATCGCACCTCCCCGGGACGACACCGATGCGCCGGCACCGGCGCATCGGCCCCGGCGTCCGGCACCCGCTGAGTCGCGGGCTCCGGCCGCCCTGTTACGCGCGGCCGGAGTCACCCGGCGCGCCGTCCACTGCTGGTCCGGGGCCCGAAACCGGCGTCAGGACCTCCGCACGCGCTCGCGGAAGGCGGCCGGCGTGGTCCCGGTGCGGTGCTGGAAGTACTTCGAGAAGTTGGACGCGTCGTCGAAGCCGAGGTCGGCGGCGATCCGGGCGACCGGGTCGCGGTCGTGGGCCAGCCGGCGCCGGGCCTCCAGCACGATGCGTTCGTCGATGAGCTGCTTGGCGCTCAGGCCGGTGTTCTCGCGGGCCAGCCGGTTGAGGGTGCGCGCCGAGTAGCCCAGCCGGGCGGCGTAGGCGGCGACCTGGTGGCGCTCGTGGAAGTGCTGCTCCAGCTCCTCGCGGAACCACACGAACGCCTGGTGCGTGGGCGGCCGCCGGCCGCTGCCCTCCGGGACGGCCAGCACGAGCAGCAGCAGCGCCGCGGCCAGGGCGCGGGCCAGCGCGGCGTCCCGGAGGTTCGCGCCCGGGGCCGCGGCGGTGGCGAACGCGGCGGTCAGCGCGGCCGCCGCGGGCGTGCCCGCGACCGTCCCGCCGGCCCAGTGGTTGGGGGTGGCCACGCCCGCGGAGCGGACGAGCTCCCAGGTGGCGCTGTCGATCGCGGACGGCGTGAAGAGCAGCACCGGTCCTTCGACGGCCTCGACGTCGCCCCACTGCTGCACCTGACCGGCCCGCACCCAGAGCAGGTCGCCGGGCCCGAGCGGGTGGCCGGTGAAGTCGACGGTGTGCACGGCGTGGCCCGACTCGACGGTGATCAGCAGGTCGAACCCGAGGCGCTGCGGGGCGACGAACTCCTGCGGGCCGCCGCGGGCCCGCATCCGCGCCAGCGACGTGAGCTCGATCTCGCCGGTCACCCCGGGCGGCGGCGCGTACCGGACGGGCCGGATGCTCTGTCCCATTTTCACCACGATACGTCACGTCAGTACCGTGAAAAGCCCAGTTCAGCTTCCTAACCTGGGCCCATGACCGCGAAATTGACCTCTGTGTTCGACGCCTGCTGCGGCTGGTGCCACGGCCCAACGCCCGCATCGCCGAGCTGACCGGCGCCCGGTTCGGGCCCGGCTACCCAGGTGCTCGTCGCCGACGGCCGGTTCCGGATGGACTCCACGGCCGCCGCCGGCGGGTTCGCCGCGTTGCGGGCGGCCGCCCCCGCCCACCTGACCGGCGCCCTCGACCGCCACCTCGCTTCCGTTTCCGCGTGACCCCGAAAGGACAATCCCCATGAGCACCCTCGACTACCGCGTCATCGACGCGGCCGACAGCTCGCTGAACAAGACCAGCGTGCTGGTGACCGGCGAGACCGAGGCCGTCGTCGTCGACGCGGCCTTCACCCGGGCCGACGGGCACCGGATCGTCGCCGAGGTCCTCGACTCCGGCAAGCGCCTCACCACGGTGCTGGTCACGGCGGGCGACCCCGACTTCTACTTCGGCGCCGAGGTCCTCGCCGACGCCTTCCCGGAGGCGGTGTTCCTGGCACCGGCCGACGTCATCGAGCACATCCGCGCGACCTACGAGGGGAAGCTGACCGCGTGGGCGCACCTGGGCGCCAACCTGCCCACCCGGCTGGTGGACCTCACGCCGCTGACCACGCCTTCGCTCACTGTGGACGGTGCCGCGCTCGAAGTCCGCCGCGGCAGCACGGCGCTGGGCGACCGCGCCTGGTACGTCTTCGAGCCGGCCGGGCGCGCCCTGCTCGGCGGGGTGCTGCTGTTCGAGGGCCTGCACGTCTGGACCGCCGACAGCGCGACCACCGAACAGCGCGCGGAGTGGCTCCGCGTCCTCGACGACCTCGAGGCGCTGGAACCGGCCTTCGTCGTGGCCGGCCACCGCGTCGCCGGCGCGCCCACCGACCGGACGGCGATCCGGCACACGGCCGAGTACCTGCGGTTCTTCGAGAAGACGGTCGCCGAGTCCGCCGACGCGGCCACCGCCGAGGAGCGGCTGCTGGCCGCCTACCCGGACGCCGGGTTGCGGATCGCCGCGTCGCTCGGCACGAAGGTCGCGAAGGGCGAGATGGCCTGGGGCTGACCCGGGCCGCGGTGCCGGATCGGTTTTCCGCCCCCACCCGCCTCCGTCGCCGATTATCGTTTCGGGGTGGACCGAGTGGAACTGGGATTGCTGCAGGCACTGCAGATCTACGGGCGGGTGCCGTTCAGCCAGGTCGCCGAGGTGCTCGGCGTGTCGGATCAGACCGTCGCGCGCCGGTACCAGGCGTTGCGTGCCTCCGGGGACGTGCGCGTCGTGGGGCAGACGCCGCCGCACGCCGTCGGGGAGGAGGCCTGGCTGGTCCGGGTCGCCTGCAGCCCCGGCGCGGCCGACGGGCTCGCGCGGGCGCTGGCCAACCGGCCCGAGACGTCGTGGGTGCACATCGCCTCGGGTGGCGCGGAGATCGTCTGCATGGTCCGCACCCCGGCCGAGGCGGCGACGTCGTCGGTGCTCGCGCGTCTGCCCCGCACGCCACCGGTGACCCACGTCAGCGCGCACTGCGTGGTGCACGTCTTCTTCGGCGGCCCGACCAGCCTGCTGACCAAGGCCGGTCCGCTGACGGCGGCCCAGGTCGAGCAGTTCCGGCCGCCGGACGCCGGTCCGGCGGCCGGGGACGAGCCGGTCGAACTGACCGACGGCGACCGGGCGCTGCTGGCCGAGCTCGGCCACGACGGCCGCACCGGCTTCCGCGAGCTCGCCACGGCCACGGGCTGGTCCCAGACGACGGTCCGGCGCCGGCTCGGCGAGCTGCGCGACTGGGGGGCGCTGTACTTCGACGTCGACTTCGCGCCGTCGGTGCTGGGGCTGCGGACCGCCGCGTCGCTGTGGCTGTCCGTGGCTCCCCGGCACCTCGAGGCGGCCGGCGCCGCCCTCGCCGGGCACGCCGAGGTCTGTTTCGCCGCGGCGACCACCGGGCCGGCGAACCTGTACGTCAGCGTCCTGTGCCGCCATCCCCGCGCGCTCTACGCCTACCTCACCGGGCCGCTGGCCGCGCTGCCCGGCGTGTCCGGGGTGGAGACCGCACCGGTCATGCGCACGGTCAAACGGACGGAAACCGCCGCCTGAGCGCACTGTTCGGAGAAAATCGCCGAAGATCGTCTTCTTTCTGGGGTTGCTTCGCCGAAGCCGCGACAGTGGGGCCGTACTGGTTCCCTCCCGATCGGAGACTTCGATGTCCCTCAGCCTCGGCCTGCCCGTCGCCCGCCCGGAACGGCTGCTCGACTGGGCCCGGCGCGCCGACGACGGCCCGTTCCGCTCCCTCGGCCTGGCCGACCGGCTCATCTGGGACAACCCCGAGCCGCTGGTCACGCTGGCCGCGCTCGCCGGCGCGACGACCCGGATCCGGCTGCAGACCGAAGTCCTGCTCGCGCCGCTGCGCGAACCGGCGTTGCTGGCGAAGCAGGCGGCGACCCTGGACCGGCTCTCCGGCGGCCGCTTCACCCTCGGCCTCGGCGTGGGCGGCCGCGCGGACGAGTTCGACCTCGTCGGCGTGGACCTGCGCACCCGCGGACGCCGGTTCGACGAGCAGCTGAAGACCATGCGCGACATCTGGTCCGGCGGCCCCATCGGCCCGGCCCCGGCCCGCGCCGGCGGCCCCGAGGTGCTGATCGGCGGGTTCGCCGAGCCGGCACTGGAACGCGTGGCCCGGTTCGCCGACGGGCTGCTGTGCGCGACCTCGCTGGCCGCCGCGGGCCGTCAGTTCGAGTACGTCGAGGCGTCGTGGGCCCGCGCGGGCCGCCCGGGCCGTCCCCGGCTGGTCGGGCAGCTGACCACCGCGCTGGGCCCGGAGTCCACTGTGGAGGAAGCACGCGAGCAGATCCTCGCCTACTACGCCTTCGACCCGGCCCTGGCGGCCGCGACGGCCGGACGCCTGCTGACCACCCCCGCGGCCATCCGCGCGGCGGTGGCGGAGTTCACCGGCCTGGGCGCCGACGAGGTGGTCTGCTACTGCTGGTCCCCCGACACCGACCAGGTCGACCGGCTCGCCGACGTCCTCGGCTGACGCGGCCACGCGCCGGGCGTGCCGCCGAGGCGGTGCGCCCGGCGCGCGGCAATTCCGCAATCCGCGTTTCCCGGAACACCGGTTGCCGTGAAATTTTCATTCCCGCGACCGCCTTTCAGCTCGCCGATTCCGCCGATCTCGCCCGCCTCTTGTGAGCGTGAACATCCGGTGCGACACTGCGTTCGCCGCCACCCCGGAAAGGCGGCGCCCGAACTTCCGGGCCGAATGGCGCACCGGCTCTCGGAATGCATTCACCGGCGAGCGAAGGAACCACGATGAACCTCGCGAAGACTTCCGTCCCGGTGCCGCCCGCCGGGATGGCCGGCCGCGACCGCGAGGGGCGTTCCGGCCGGGCCCGGCCCGGCGAGCCCGGCCACAGCCGGCCGTACCAGCCCTGACCTCTCCCCCACCCGTCCACCACCGCCTCCAGGAAGTGCGCACATGAAACTGACATCGCGGTCCTTCTCCCGCGCGGCACTCGCCTCGGCGCTGCTCGCCGCGTCGCTCGGGATTTCGCTGACGCTCGCCACCTCCGCCGGCGCCGCGACGACGCTCGGCGCCTCGGCCGCCCAGACCGGGCGGTACTTCGGCACCGCCGTTTCGGCCGGGAAGCTCGGCGACTCGACCTACGTGAACATCCTGAACCGCGAGTTCAGCATGATCACGCCGGAAAACGAAATGAAGTGGGACGCCACCGAACCCAACCGGGGGCAGTTCAACTACAGCGGCGGCGACCGGATCCTCAACCAGGCGGTCAGCACCGGCAAGCGGGTCCGCGGGCACGCGTTGCTGTGGTACCAGCAGGAACCGGGCTGGGCGCAGCGCATGGAAGGCTCCGACCTGCGCCAGGCCATGATGAACCACGTCACCCAGGTCGCCACCCACTACAAGGGCAAGGTCTACGCCTGGGACGTCGTCAACGAAGCGTTCGCCGACGGCGGCAGCGGCGGACGGCGCGACTCGAACCTGCAGCGCACCGGCAACGACTGGATCGAAGCCGCCTTCCGGGCCGCGCGCGCCGCCGATCCGGGCGCGAAGCTCTGCTACAACGACTACAACACCGACGGTGTCAACGCGAAGAGCACCGGTATCTACAACATGGTCCGCGACTTCAAGTCCCGCGGCGTCCCGATCGACTGCGTCGGCTTCCAGTCCCACCTCACCAACTCCGCGCCCGGTGACTACCAGGCCAACCTCCAGCGGTTCGCCGACCTCGGCGTCGAGGTCCAGATCACCGAGCTGGACATCTCCGGGTCGAACCAGGCCGCGGTCTACGGCACCGTCACCCGCGCCTGCCTGGCCGTCGCCCGCTGCGCCGGGATCACCGTGTGGGGCATCCGCGACAGCGATTCCTGGCGCACCGGCCAGAACCCGCTGCTGTTCGACAGCAACGGCAACAAGAAAGCCGCCTACAACAGCGTTCTCGACGCGCTGAACGCCGGCGGCCCGACCGTGCCCACGACCCCGACCACGCCGACCACCCCGACGACGCCCACCACGCCGACCACGCCCACCACGACCACCACGACCACGCCGGTCCCCGGCGGCTGCAGCGCGTCGGTGTCGCTGAACCAGTGGAACGGCGGGTTCGTCGCCACCGTCAAGGTCACCGCGGGCACCGCCGGCCTCACCGGCTGGCGCGTGACGACCGACCTGCCCGCCGGCGCCGCCGTCACCAGCTCCTGGAGCGCCGGCAACAGCGGCACCACGGGCAGCGTCACGTGGGCCAACGTCAGCTACAACGGCACCGTCGCGGCCGGGCAGTCGACCGAGTTCGGCTTCCAGGGCACCGGAAGCGCCGAGGGGGTGACGTCCTCGTGCGCCGCAAGCTGACCTGTCTGCTGGCTGCCGTCGTGGCCGCGCTCGCCGTCCTGCCCGGCAGCGCCCACGCCGACAACCCGATCGTGCAGCACATCTACACGGCGGACCCGGCGCCGCTGGTGCACGACGGCCGCGTCTACCTCTACACCGGCCACGACGAAGACGGCTCGACGTACTTCACCATGAAGGAGTGGCGCGTCTGGTCGTCGGCGGACATGGTCAACTGGACCGATCACGGCTCGCCGATGAGCCTGTCGACGTTCAGCTGGGCCAAGCAGGACGCGTGGGCCGGGCAGGCCATCGAGCGCAACGGCAAGTTCTACTGGTACGTCCCGATGGTCAACCGCGCCAGCGGCCGGATGGCCATCGGGGTCGGCGTCGCCGACAGCCCCACCGGGCCGTTCCGCGACGCGCTCGGCCACCCGCTCGTCGAGAACGGCGAGATCGACCCGACCGTCTTCATCGACGACAACGGCCAGGCGTACCTGTACTGGGGCAACCCGAATCTCTGGTACGTGCGGCTGAACGCCGACATGACGTCGTTCTCGGGCGGTGTCAACCAGGTCCCGCTCACCACGGCCGGGTTCGGCACCCGCCCGAACGGGGGCAGCCGCCCGACGCTGTACGAGGAAGGGCCCTGGGTCTACAAGCGCAACGGCACGTACTACAACGTGTTCGCGGCCAAGTGCTGCTCGGAGTTCATCGGCTACTCCACCTCGCCCGGCCCGACCGGCCCGTGGACCTACCGCGGCACGGTGATGCCCACGCAGGGCAGCAGTTTCACCAACCACCCCGGCATCGTGGACTTCAAGGGCAGCTCGTACTTCTTCTACCACAACGGCGCGCTGCCCGGCGGTGGCGGCTACACGCGCTCGGTGGCGGTGGAGAAGTTCGCCTACAACGCCGACGGCAGCATCCCCACCATCAACATGACCACCGGCGGGCCGCCACCGGCCGACACGCTCGATCCGTACACGCGGCAGGAAGCGGAGACCATCGCCTGGGGTTCCGGCATCGAAACCGAACCGGCTTCCGAAGGCGGCATGAACGTCGGCTGGCTCGAAAACGGCGACAGCATCAAGGTCCGCAACGTCGCCTTCGGCGCGGGCGCGAAGTCGTTCACCGCCCGCGTCGCCTCCGCGGCCGCCGGCGGAACGATCGAGCTGCGCCTGGGCAGCGCGAGCGGAACCGTCGTAGGCCGCTGCACGGTGGCCGGCACCGGCGGCTGGCAAACGTGGGCATCGGTGTCCTGCCCGGTCACCGGCGCCACCGGCACCCAGGACCTGGTCCTGCGCTTCACCGGCGGGAGCGGCTACCTGTTCAACGTGAACTGGTGGCAGTTCGCCGCCTGACCGTCCCCGTCCAGTGAAGGAACATCATGTCGTTACGTTCGTCGGCCATCCGGCCGGTCCTGGCGGCGGCCACCGCGGTCGTCGCCGGGACGGCCGCGACCCTGCTCGCGGTGTCCGCCCCGGCTGTGGCCGCTTCCGGCTGCTCGGTCAGCTACACGAAGACCTCGGAATGGCAGGGCGGCTTCGGCGCGTCCGTGTCGGTCACCAACCTCGGTGACGCCGTCAGCGGGTGGACGCTCGAGTGGTCCTTCGCGTCCGGTCAGCAGGTGGGCCAGTACTGGAACGCGACGATCACCCAGGACGGCACGCAGGTCAGCGCGAAGAACGTCGCCTACAACGCCGCCATCCCCACCGGCGGCACGGCGGAGTTCGGGTTCAACGGCACCTTTTCCGCGAGCAACCCGGTTCCGTCGTCCTTCCGGCTCAACGGCGTCGCCTGCACCGGCGGTGTCGACACGCCGACTCCGACAACGACGACACCGACAACCCCCAGCACCCCGACCACCACCACGACGCCGAACCAGCCGTCCACCTTCACGAACCCGGTGGTGTGGCAGGACTTCGCGGACGGCGACATCATCCGCGTCGGCGACACCTACTACTACTCGGCGTCGACCATGCACTACTCGCCGGGCGCGCCGATCCTGCGCTCCTACGACCTGGTGAACTGGGAGTACGCCGGGCATTCGGTGCCGAAGCTGGACTTCGGCGCCAAGTACGACCTGAACGGCGGACGCGGCTACGTCCGCGGCATCTGGGCGTCGTTCTTGAACCACCGGGCCAGCAACAACACCTTCTACTGGGGTGGCTGCATCGACTTCGCCAAGACCTACATCTACACCGCCACCGCGGTGGACGGCCCGTGGTCCAAGCACACGACGATCGACAAGTGCTACTACGACGCGGGCATGCTCATCGACGACGACGACACGATGTACGTCGCCTACGGCAACACCACCCTCAGCGTCGCCCAGTTGTCCCCCGACGGGAAGACGGAAGTCCGCTCGCAGCAGGTGTTCCAGACGCCGTCGAACATCGGCACCCTGGAGGGGTCCCGGTTCTACAAGCGCAACGGCAGCTACTACATCTTCACCACGCGCCCGGCGAACGGCCAGTACATCCTGAAGGCGAGCAGCCCGTTCGGCCCCTACACCGTGCAGCAGGTGCTGCTGGACCTGCCGGGCCCGATCCAGGGCGGCGGCGTGCCGCACCAGGGCGGGCTGGTGCAGACGCAGAACGGCGACTGGTACTACATGGCTTTCGTCGACGCCTACCCCGGCGGCCGGGTCCCGGTGCTGGCCCCGATCACCTGGACGGCCGACGGCTGGCCGCGGCTGCAGACGGTCAACGGACGCTGGGGCGTCACGTACCCGAAGCCGAACCTGCCGCCGCCACCCCGCCAGGTCGAACCGATGACCGGCACGGACACCTTCCAGGGCACGACGCTCGGGCCGCAGTGGGAGTGGAACCACAACCCGGACACGACGAAGTTCTCGGTGGGAAACGGGCTGAAGCTGTCCACCGCCACGGTCACCAACGACCTGTACTCGGCCCGCAACACCCTGACCCGCCGAATCCAGGGCCCCACCTCCACGGCCACCGCCACGCTGGACCTGACGGCCCTGCGCGACGGCGACCGGACCGGGCTGGCGATGCTGCGCGACTCGTCGGCGTGGATCGGCGTCAAGCGCGACGGCGGCCGCAACCGCGTCGTGATGGTCAACGGCCTGACCATGGACGGGAACTGGAACACGACCGGCACCGGAACGGAGGTCGCGGCCGCGGACCTGCCGGGCACGAAGATCTGGCTGCGCGCCAACGCCGACATCCGTCCCGGCAGCGGCCGCCAGGCCCGGTTCTCCTACAGCACCGACGGAACGACGTTCACGCCGCTGGGCAGCGCGTTCACGCTGAACAACGCGTGGCAGTTCTTCATGGGCTACCGGTTCGCCGTTTTCAACTACGCCGGCCAGGCACTCGGCGGGTCGGTCACCCTGCAGCGGTTCGACCTGACCACGCCGTAGGGGTCTCCCCCGTCCGGCGGTGAACCGGACGCCACGGAGGTGGCCGCCGCACCGGCTCGGCGGCCGCCTCCGGCGGGCTACTTCCAGGACTCGATCTCGCCGATCACCTCCCGGGTCAGCCGCACCGCTTCGTTCGACTTCTTGTCCGGCGCCACCCCGGCGTGGATGCCCACGGCGGCCGGCGCGCGCTCCTCCAGGTACGGCGACACCGGAGCCCCGCTCTGACCACCGGAGGTCGAGATCCGGTAGTTCAGGATGCGGGTGCCCGGCGGGCTGAGCAGCTTGCCGTCGTCGTACCACAGCGAGTTCTCCGGCGCCTTGTCGTCCGGGTAGCCGGCCACCTGCCACGTCCCCGCCGTCAGATCCGCGTCGGAGGCCGCGGTCAGCCGGTAGAGCGTCACCGGGGGCGGCAGCGCCGTCGCGAGCTTCACCAGGCAGTAGTCGTACGGCCGGCCACCGGAGGGGTACTGGCCCGGGTAGGTCCACGCGGTCGCCTTGGTCACGCCGAACGGTGTCCGGGTGGCGTCCCGGCCGGCTTCGAACGTCACCGCGACGGCCCGGCCGCCGTGGTCGGCGTCGTAGACCCCGTGGGCCGCGGTCACCACGTACTGCGGGGCGATCGCGAACCCCGTCGCCTCCAGCACTTCGCCGTCCGGCATCGTGGCCGAGAGCAGGCCGAGGCCCGACCAGGGCGGCTGGGTGGTCTGCTGCACCCGCTCCCGGCCGTCGGGCGGGAACGGCATCCCGACCCGGACGTGGCTGCGGACGGGCCGGTGGAACGCCGGCAGGGTCATCGTCATGGCATTGCCTCCAAGGGGTTTCGTGGTCAGACCTTGACCCGGCGGGGAGTCGCCGAGCGGCGCGGGCGCTGCGCGGGCACCAGGCCGCCGGTGACGGCTTCCTCGATGCGCGCCAGCACCTCGTCGACCTCTTCGGGCGAGGCCGCGGTGATCTCCGGGCTGCCGTCCTCGCGGACGCCGCCGATCGACGGGTACTCCGTGAGCGTGATGGTGTTCAGCGTCGCGACCATCGTCGAGTACTGCTGCGGTGTCCACTCACCGGATTCGACCTTCGCCATGTAAAGGAGCAGCTTCTTCCGCTTGGCTTCCTTCTCGGTGTCGATGCGGTTCTGCAGCCCCTCGTGCTTGGCCTTGGTGACGCAACCCTGCGCCATCATCTGCAGGTCGTAGAAGTGGCTCTCGGTGCTCGCCGCGCACGGCACCGCCAGCGCCATCGAGCTGTTGAACCGGACCGGCATCATCCCTTCGAACGAGACCTTCTGGTCGAAGGTGATTTCCTGCTTGAAGAAATTGCTGACGTACCCGACGTTGATCGACGTGGTGAACGGCAGCAGTTTCGACGCCCAATTCTCGTCCTTGGTGGGTTCCTGCGGAGTCGGATTCGGTTCGAACTTGAACAGGCCCTCCCCCGCGGTGATCTGCTTGTTGATCGCCTCGAACAGCGTCTTCGTGCTGTTGAGCATCTGCCAGCCGAACTCGTTGCCGCCGCTGCCCTGGATGTAGCGGATGTCGACGATGTTGTTCGTGATCAGCTCCTGGGTGATCTTGTCGATGCTGGTGCCCAGGTTGAACCAGCCGAGGTTCAGCCCGACGTCGACCTTCGTCCGGGTGTACTCCCAGACCCTCCGCAGGTCGGCGTGGATTTCCGCCACCCACGGGTCGGCGTACAGCTCGGCCTCGCCGGAGAGGTTGATCGCGAAGTCCGGCCGCGGCTCCGCGTGGTCCTGTTCGCTGCCGACCAGCTCGGCGAACAGGCTGTTGCCACTGCCGATCTGGTAGCCGGTGCTCGCGCCGATGGACAGCTCGTTGGGGAAGGTGGCCGAGCCGCCGGTGCCCATGTCCACGATGTGCTTGGCGAAGATCGGCTGCACGGTGACGTTGTTCAGCACCAGCGGCACCAGGTTCGGCTTCTTGACGCCGTAGACGTCCCCGATGACCTTGGTGATGTTGGCCCGCTGGGCGGTGGTGAGCTCCGGCACGGCGGTCCCCGAGAGGTTGCCGCCGACGCAGCTCTGGTAGTTCTCGTTGCCCATGTCGACCCAGTACGGCTTGGCGCTCACGCCGTAGTAGTCGACTTTGAAGCTGCGCAACGTCTCCCCGAGGACCGAATCGATCCGCAGCGGGAAGTAGTGGAACATGTCCTGCTTGTCCTTGTCCTGGTACGCGACGACGCCGTCCGCCGCAGCGGGACGGTTCAGCCTTCCGGCCATGGGAACTCCAGAAAAGGGAAGGAACAACGGGTGGGTGGAAACGTGCTCCGGCGGCCGCCGCTTTTCACGCCTTGGCCACGTTACGCAGATTCCCCGCCGATCCATCAGTCCACGAACTGATGACCTTCACTCACCGCGGGTCACAACGGCTTCCCGATCGGCCGGGATTTCCCCCGGTCCGGCAGAATCGTGCCGCCAAGCGGACCGCTTTCCCGCGCCGGCCGCCGTCCGCTCCGCCGCCGCGCAACCGGAAACCCTTTGTCCCCAAAGCGAAGACGCCGAGTGAGCGCGGCTGCTCCACGCGGGGGATGCGCTTCCCGTCGTGACGGAACCGCCGGCAACGCGGATCAGCTGTCCGCGTTCCGGTTGGGCCACCCGGAGGACCGGCCGTCGATCGAACCGGGCGGATTCCGGGGTCAGAGCCCGAGGGCACTCGCGAACAGGGCGGCGACGGCCGCGCGGTGCTCGGGCCGGTCCGCCCACCGCAGCAGGCGTCCCGCTTCGACGACCACGCCGAACCCCGCGTGCACCAGCACCCGCGCCTGGCGGGCGTCCAGCTCCGGGCGGGCCTCGCGCAGGTGCTGCTCCCACACCGCGATGTGCTCGCGCTGCGCCGCCACCAGCGGGCGGCGCAGCGCCGGCGGCAGTCCCGCGATTTCGGCGTCGGCCACGCTGGTGAGCGTGTGGTGCTCGAAGCTGTACGCCACGTAGGTCGCGGTCAGCGCGGCCAGTGCGTCGTGCGGGCCGGTCGTCCCGCGGAGGTTGTGCTCGACCGCCTGGGCCAGCAGGGCGGCGGCCTGCAGGCACGCCGCCGCCAGGATGTCGGCCTTGCCGGGGAAGTACCGGTAGAGCGCGGACGGGACCAGGCCCACCGCCTCGGCGATCCGGCCGTTGGTGACGGTGGCGAACCCGTCCCGCTCGAACAGCGGGACGGCGGCCGCGAGGATTTCCGAGCGCCGGGTGCGGGGCACCGGCGCGGCCGGGAGTTCGACCACGCGCGCGGTCGCCGCGGGACCGGTCGCGGCCACCCGCAGCGCCGCGTCCAGCAGCAGGGTTTCGGCCCGGCGCTGCGCGATCGAGGTGTGGTGCATCGTGACCGACCCGATCGCCCCGAGCGCGGCCACCGCGCGCAGCTGCTCGCCGGGCCACGGGTGCGCGCGGCGCACGACGTCCGTGACGCGCCCGACGACCTGCGCGAACTTGGCCCGCAGCAGCCTGCGGTCGGCCCGCTCGAGGTACCGGGCTTCCCACCGGTACACGCCCCCGGACGCGCGGTGGGCGACGGTGACCCGGGTGACGGCGGCGAGGACGCCGGCCGGCCCGGCGTCCCCGGGGACGTCGCCGAGCGCCGCGACCAGCCGGTCCGCCATGACGTTCGCGCACTCGGCGAACAGCGCGTACTTGTTCGGGAAGTGCCGGTACAGGGCGGCCGCGGTGATGCCCACGCGCGCCGCGATCTCCTCCATCGACGCCGCGTGGTAGCCGCGCTCGCTGAACAGCGTCGCGCCGGCCTCGACGATGAGCTGCCGCCGGTTGCGCGGCCGCACGGCCGCGGCCGGCCCGGCCGTCACCGCGGCCGCCGGGAAGGGGTGCGCGGACACGGGGCCATGGCGCCATCCAACCACAGGACGCCCGGGTCTTGCCGACGCGCGAGTCACCTCCTATGTTAATGGAGAATCTCCTCCCGGCGTCCGTGTCCCACGCCGGATCACCACCGCTGATACCCGGCCTGACCGGCCTACTGCCTACCAAGGAAGCTAGGTAAGTAAATGAGCAATCTCAGCAGGAGGAACGTTCTTACGCTCGGTGTCGCACTGGGTCTCGTGAGCGCGGCGAGCGTCGTCCCCGCCTGGGCGGCGGGCAGCACCGACCCGTGGTGGGTCTGGGACGACGAGGTGGACCGCCTGGTCGCCGGTCTCGTCGACGGCGGACAGGTCCCCGCCGTCAACACGGCACTGCGGTCGTGGGTGAACAACGGCGACCCGCTGCCCGGCGGCCTGCCTGCCGACCTCGCCGGCTACCTCGGGCGGGTGAACGGGCTGCCGTCCTGGGCCGACGCCGCGAAGCTGCGCCGCGCCGCCGACTTCAACCGCCGCAAGGACACCTACCTGTTCCTGCTCTACGGTCTGGGCAGCGGCATCATGAGCACGGTCATCCCGCGGGAGGCCCGGTCGGTCTACTGGTCCGCGGGCGGGGCGAACATGCAGGACCGCGCGGCCAAGACGTTCACCTTCGGCTACGACCTCAGCGACCTCGACGCGTTCGAACCCGGCGGCCAGTTCGTGGTCACGGCCACCAAGACGCGGCTGGTGCACGCGGCCGTCCGGCACCTGCTGCCGCAGTCGGCACACTGGCGGGCGGGCTCCGACGAGCAGGTGCCGATCAGCAACGGCGACATCCTGGTCACCTTCCACAGCCTCGGCACCTTCGTGCACCGGAAGCTGCGCGAATGGCACGTCCCGATGTCGGCCGCGGACGAGGACGCTTTCCTGCACCAGTGGCAGGTGGCCATCCACCTGCTCGGCGTGCGCGACGAGTTCATCCCGAAGACGTGGGCGGAGGCGGACGCGCAGTCGGCCCAGGTGCTCACCCCGCTGCTGGCCCCCACGACCGAGGGCAAGGAGCTGGCCGAGGACCTGCTCGGGCTGACCGCGCAGGTCGACCTCGGCGTCACCCGCGGGTTCCTCGACGAGTTCGTGCGGTACGTGCTCAGCGACGAGGTGGGCGACTGGCTCGGCCTGCGGCGTGACTACGCGGCGGCCGCGCTGGTCCGCACCGGGTGGCCCGCCTACATCGCGTTCCGCGAGGGCCTGCTGCCGATCGCCCCGGCCGGGTTCTACCTGTTCGACCAGTTCGTGCGGGCGCTCGCGATGCTGTTCCTCAACAAGGCGTCGTCCCCGACGAGCACGCCGATCACGATCCCCACCGCGAACCGGCCCGGAGCATGACGGCCGGGGTCCTCCTTGCGGAGGAGGCGGCCCGGCACTGAGGATGACGCGGTGATCGCCGTCGCCCGGATACGTTCCGGGCATGCAGCGGCTCGTGGTCCGGGCGCGGCGCCACCGCGGGACGGTGTCGCTCTGCGCGGTGTTCCTCCTCCTCACCCCGACCTGGCTCGCGGGCGAGGGCTGGGTGCCGCGCGCGATCCCGACGCTGTTCTTCCTGCCGTTGCTGGCGCGGCGGCGGTTCCCCCGCACGGTCGCGGTGCTCGCGGTCGCCGCCACGGCCGTCCAGTACCTGACGGAGGTCTGGGCCCACGACCGCGGCCGCGGCGAGCTGGCGATCGCGGTGGCGCTGTTCACCCTGGTCAGGCTGGGTGACCGCCGGTTCGGCGCGCTGATCACCGCGTGCCTGCTGGCGCTGTACGCGTTCTGGGCGGTGGTCTGGGGCCCGGACACGGCGGGCCCGGTGGTCGCGGTGGCCGGCGCCCTCCCGCTGCCGGTGACGGCGTGGGCGCTCGGCGAGTTCGCCCGCGCCCGCCGTGAGCTCGCCGAAGAGGAGGAGCTGCGGGCGCGGCTGGCGGTGTCGGAAGCCGCGGCGCAGGCGCGCGCGGCGGCCGCGGAAGAGCGCACGCGCATCGCCCGCGAGCTGCACGACGTCCTGGCGCACAGCATGAGCGTGATCGTGCTCAACGCCGACGGCGCGCGGATCGCCCGGCACCGCGATCCGGAGGTGGTGGACCGCACCCTGGCCACGATCGGCGCCACGGGCCGCGAAGCGCTCGCCGAGCTCCGGCGGCTGCTGGAGGTCCTGCACGCGGGCAAGGCGGCCCGCAGCCCCCAGCCGACGCTCACCGACCTGCGCACCCTGGTCGAGCAGACGGGCCGCGCGATCGACCTCGCCGTCACGGGCGAACCGGACGGCCTCCCGGCGGCCGCGGCGCTGCACGCGTACCGCATCGTCCAGGAGGCGGTCACGAACATGGTCAAGCACGCCCCCGCCGACGCGTCGGGCCGCGTGGCGATCGACTTCGCCCCGCACCGGATCGCCATCGAGGTGACGAACACGGGCGGCCACGCCCCGGCGGCGCGGCTGCCGTCATCGGGCCGCGGCCTCACGGGAATGGCCCAGCGCGTCGCGCTGTACCACGGCGAGCTGACGACGGGCCCCTTGCCCGGCGGCGGCTATCGCGTGACGGCGACCCTCGTCCTGGACCCGCCGGGACGGGGGCGGCCCGCCGGAACGGGCCGCCCCGAGCCGCCGGCCGTCAGCAGAAGTACTGCGCCAGGACGTAACCGCCGTACGGGGAGTTGATGTGCCACCACACGTTGTCGTTGTGGTTGTCGACGTTCACCCGGACGCCGTAGCCGATCGTCTCGCCGGGGATCGCCGGGCCGCCCGGGTACGAGCGGACCGTGACGCTGTCCGCGCCGCACTGCCAGCGGATCTCGTCCACCGAGCTGCCGCTGGCGCCGGCGACGCCCGGTGTTCCCAGGCAGATCGCCGCGGCCACCAGGACACCCGCTCCGATGACGTTCTTCGCACTGCGCACGATGGTTTCCTTTCGTTCAGTCGTTGTCGTTGTAGAGGGAGGCCGGCCGCTGGACGCAGCCGATCGGCAGGAATCCCCAGCCGAGCACGGTGTCGCGCACCACGGCCGCCTGGCCGTCACGCGTGGTGAAGCGGTAGCGGACGCTGCTCTGCGGCGCGCCCGCCGCCGTCGCCCAGTGGCCGCCGTTCGACGCGAAGTCGGTCCCGTAGAAGTAGTTGAAGTACAGCGTGCAGGCCGGGTTGGCCGGCACCGCACTGCCGTCGGTCGCCTGGTGCGCCGGGGCGTTGTAGTCGCGGCCCACGGTCAGGCGGTGCGAGATCGTCCCCTGGGTGGTGGCGGAACAGCTGTCCGCCACCGGCCCGACGTCGGCGCCCATCGAGCCCGGGAGCACCCAGCCGCACATGTTCACCGTCGACTGCGCGCGGCCGAAGTGCCAGTTGGCGCTCGTGGTGACCTCGTCGTCGAAGGTGTCCCCCGGCATCGCCCGGCCGACGTAGTACCCGCTCGGCTTGTTGACGATCCAGCTCCCGCCCCCGTCGATGGGTGCGCCCGTGCTCGGCGACGGCGCGGTCTTGATCCGGTGCACCTCCCCGGCATCCGCCGCCGGCGCCACCGTCAGCAGCGCCAATCCGGCCGTGACGAGTGCGGCGAGCACGGCCCGGGATCGGAATTCCCCCATCGCGCCTCCTTTCGTTCGGTAATCGGCGACCTCACCGAATGGTTCCTAGTGAACGGCCGACGGTGACGGCTAGGGTTCGGGACGCACCCGGACGGATCCGGATGGGAAACGGGGAGAAGATGCCGACCGGAACGACGACGCAATTGATCGACGATCTGCGCGGGATCCGCCGGAGAAACGGCATGCCGAGCTTCGCGGAACTGGCCCGAAGAACCGGCTACCCCCGCAGCACACTGCACGACGCGCTCCGGGGTGACCGCCTGCCGGCCTGCGACCTGGTCGTGGCGCTGGCCGAGGCGTGCGGCGAACCGGGGCCGGCGTGGAAGGAACGCTGGATCGCCGCGGCCGCCGCCGAGCAGGACGACCCCCGTCCGGACGCGTCCGCCGGTCGTCCGGCCCCGTCCGAGACGCCCCCGGCCAGGCGGATCAGCGTCAGAACGGCCCTGGTGGTCAGCGCGGCGGCGGCGTTGACCGGCGCCGGGGTGGCGCTGCTGGGCACGTCGGACGAACCGTGCGTGCCGGCTCGCGACTACCGGGTCACCCGCGCGGGCGCGGTCCTGGACGCGGCGGGCAGCCCGATCGGCGAGGTCCGCACCGCCGACGTCGTGCAGGTCCGCACGCTGACCCACGACCGCTACCCGCACCGCTACTTCGGCACGGTCGCCCGCACCGGGATCAGCGGTTACGTCGACGAGGCCAAGCTGACCTACACCGCGCCCAGTTGCACGTCGTGACTTCGGCCGGTAAACCCGCGTCCCCATTCCGGGTGCCGTAGGATCGGGTTCCTTCGCACAGGGGAACGCGATCTTGGGGAGTTCGATGACCGGCGGCACGTCGTCCGATTCGGCGGACAGTTCTTCGAAGAACAGCATTCGGGGAAATGCCGCTCAGGTCGTGCAGGCCCGCGACATCACCGGCCCCGTTTACCTCGGCCGTCGGCTCGCGCGGCCGCGGTGGTGGCTGATCGGCGGCCTCGTGGTGGTCCTGCTCGCCGGGACCGGCGCCGTCTTCTGGCTGCAGCCGTCCGGGCCGGCGGAACTGCGGGTGACCGCGGACCTGTCGGCCAACGACGCCGGGCCGTGGGGCTACGCGAGTGAAGACCCCGGTTTCCCCGGCCCCGGACTCGCCGCCCGGCTCGCCCGGCCCGGAGCCGGGACGGACGACACCGTGGCGCACGACGTCCGGGTCTCCGGTGCCGCGAGCCTGGAGCAGCAGGTGATCCGGCTGCACCTCGAGGGCCCGCGAACCGGGCAGGTCGTCGTCACCGACATCCGGCCGGTGATCCGCAAGCGGGTGCCGCCGTTGAGCGGCGGTCTCGTGTGGGTTCCGTCGCAGGGAAGCGAGGATTCGGCGCAGACGCTGCTCGAGCTGGACGACCGGTTCCCCGTCCTGCAGGCCGCCGTGCGCGACGCGACCGGCAACCGGAACTTCCCGGCCGGCCCGTACTTCCCGGCGCACACGATCAAGCTCGGCAACGGCGAAACCAGCGAGGTGGTCGTGACCGCGTCGGCGGCCAAGGGCGCCTACGACTACGTCCTCGCGGTGTTTTCCCAGTCCGGCACCCAGATCAAGCAGACGATCGTCGACGACGGCGGGAAGCCGTTCCGCGTGACGGGGTTCGCCTGCAGCGGGAACCACGAGGCCGCCTACCACGTCGTGTATTTCGCCGTGGGCGACTTCAGCGTCCCCCGCGATCCGCACCCGGAACGCTTCGGCACCCTGCCCTACTGCTGACGACGAGGGGGATCCGTGCGAAGAAGAACCCGGTGGCTCACGGCGATCGCGGCGCTGCTGCTGCTCCTCGCCGGGACGGTCTGGCTGGCGGCTCGCGGCGACGATCCGGGCCCGGCCGCCGTCGCACCGGCTCCGGCCGCACCGGCGTGCGGGCCGCTCACGACGACCGACCTGGACGGCCACCCGCTGGCCGAAGGGCTCCTCGCCCCGGCGCGCGCGGTGCACGACGCGGCCTGCCACCGCGACTACGCGGCCCTGGGCCGCCTGATGGACGACCCGTTCGGCACGCGCAGCCCGGCCGAGGCCCTCACCGAGCTGCACGCGAACGACGGCGCCCCGCTGACCGTCCTCGCCCAGACCCTCGAGTCCACCGCGGTCGCCGACCAGGGCGGCCTGACCTACTGCCACCCCCACGGCGCGATCGCGGTCTTCGCCCGCGGAACCCCGGACCACCAGGGCAAACTGACCGACTTCACCCTCACCGGTGACAACCCGATGGGCGAGGTCTGCTTCGAAGCCGTCCGGCGTTAGACCGTGTGACGACTGTCCCGACCGGAGCCCGCCAATTCGCGGCGGGTTCCCGAAGCGCGCCAGAACAGCCAGCCCGACACCGCGATCAGGACGTACGACACCGTCCACACCGGACCGAACAACCAGGACGGCGGCTGCACGAGTCCGTTGTAGACAGTTCGCGACCGCGTCGCGGCCAGGCTGCCGACGACGGCCACCGCGGCGACCGCCGCGAGGAAACCGGTCAGTGCCAGCGGTGAACGAGCGGAACGGGGCAACGTCGTCATGCCGGTTCTCCCGTGGTGGAGGAAATGGGGGCGGCCGCCGTGCCGAGCAGGTGTGCGAGCGCGTCCGCCAGGTGCGGGTGGCGGAACTCGTGGCCGGCCTCGAGCAGCCGCCGCGGCTCGACCCGCTGGCCGGCGAGCGCGAGCTCCCGGACGCCGTCGGCGCCCAGCAGCGGCCGCGGGCCGGGCGCGGGCACCTCCGGCCGGTCGAGCACGCTGCCGAGGACGCGGGTGTACTCGGCGTTGCGCACCGGCTCCGGGCTCACCGCGTTGACCGCCCCGGCCAGGCCGGGATCGGTCACCGCGCGCAGGTAGACCTCGGCCAGGTCGTCGATGCCGATCCAGGGCATCCACTGCCGCCCCGACCCGAGCGGGCCGCCCAGCCCGGCGGCGAACAGCGGGTACTGCAGCCGCAGCAGGCCGCCGCGGGGGCTGAGCACCAGCCCGGTGCGCACCCGCACCACCCGGTGCCCCGCCACCAGGGCCGGCTCGGTCGCCGCTTCCCACCCGTCGGCCACGTCGGCGAGAAACCCCGGCCCGCACCGGCTTTTCTCGGTGCGGATCTCGTCACCGCGGCCAGGCCCGTAGTAGCCCACGGTGGACGCCGAGACGAATACCTTGGGCCCGTCGGCGGTCCGCGCGGCCAGCGCGGCGAGCGCCCGCGTCGGCGCGGTCCGGCTGTCGCGCACGGCTCGCCGGTGCCGCTCGTCGAACCGCCCGGCCGTCGGAGCCCCCGCCAGGTGCACGACGGCGTCGATCCCGGCGAGCAGGTCCGCGGCGGGTTGCGCCGGCCGCCACTCCCGCTCGCCGGGCGCCGCGGCGGGCCGCCGCACCAGCCGCACGACCCGGTGACCTCCGGTGGCCAGCAGGGCCGTGAAAGCCGTCCCGACGAGCCCGCTCGCCCCCGTCACGGCCACGGTCAGCGGCTCGTGCCGGTACCGCCGGTGCGCGGCCAGGTCGGCGGCGAGCCGCCCGCGCCGGTAGGCGGACATCGCCCGCAGGGAACCCCTTCGGGACTTGCGCTTCGGCGTACTGCATCGTCCACCGTGGACACGAGGCTTCCCGGCGAACTGCCGAGGGCACGGGCGACCGGTTGCCCGTGCCCTCGGCACCCCGGTACGAGCCCCGGGTTCAGGGCTGCCGGCGGGACCACTCCCCGGCGTCGGTGGTGTAGCGGACCAGGAGCCGCGCGAACTGGGCCCGGTCCGCCGCCGACCACCCGGCCGTGATGGCTTCGAACGCCGCGCGCTGCTCGGCGGCGAACCGGGCCCGCTCGGCTTCGCCGCGTTCGGTGAGCTCGAGCACGGTCCGGCGGCCGTCAGCCTGGGAGGCGGCCCGCCGCAGCAGGCCGTCGGCGATGCACGCCGCGACCGTGCGGCTGGCCACCGGCTGCACCACGCCCATCTCCGCGGCGAGCCCGCCGACCGTCATCTCCCCCGGCGCGTCGGCGACCACGTTCAGCACCAGGTTCCGGGACAGGTCGCGGCCCGAGGCCGGGGTGCGCCGGCGCAGCCGGGACAGGGCCGGGCCGATCTGGTCCAGCAGGGCGTCTTCCGCGGAACTTCTCACCTGGCGGAGCGTAGTACTCCCGGCATTTGCATACCAGTGGCAAAGTGCATAGCATCAGGTATGTAACTGCGAAGAGAGAGCGAGGCCGCCATGGCCACCACTGCCATCACCGGTGCCCGGGTGTTCGACGGGGAGAAGACGCTGGGGGTGCAGACCGTCGTCCTCGACGGTGCGAAGATCCGCCAGGTCGGCGGCGAAGTGCCCGAGGGTGCCGAAGTCGTCGACGGCCGGGGCGCGACCCTGCTGCCCGGGCTGATCGACGCGCACGTCCACTCCGGCCCGGGCTCACTGGCGCTGGCCCTGCGCTTCGGCGTCACCACCGAGCTGGAGATGCAGGGCGTGAACACGCGCGAAAACCGGGCGCACATCACCGAGGACGACACCGTCGCCGACGTCCGGTCGGCGGGGTTCGGCATCACCCCGCCCGGCGGTCACCCCAGCGAGCTGATGCCGGAAGGCTTCCGGCCGGGCGGCAACCTGCCGCCGGTGATGCCGCTGATGCCGTTCTCCACCACCCCGGAACAGGCCGCCGCGTACGTGCCGCAGCTGCTGGCGCGCGGCTCCGACTACATCAAGTTCATGATCGACGACGGCAGCGTCGAGGGCCACCCCGGCCTGCCGATGCTCGACCAGGCCACGCTCGACGCGGGCGTCGCCGAGGCGAAGAAGCACGGCGCCCTCACCGTGGCCCACACGCTGACCCTCGACGCCACCCGGATGGCCGTCGAGGCGGGCATCGACGGCTTGGTCCACGTGTTCATGGATCGCCCGCACACCACCGAAATCGTCGACCTGATCGCCGGGGCGGAGATGTTCGTCGTGCCGTGCATCTGCCTCGACGCGTCGATGATGGGCATCACCGGCAGTGAACTCGCCGACGACCCGCGCGTCGCCCGCCGCCTCGACGCCCAGTGGGAGAAGACCCTGCGCTCGAGCTACGACCGTTACCCGCAGGGCAATCTCGACGACGTCCTGGCGACGGTGCAAGCGCTTGCGGCAGCGGGCGTGGACTTGCTGGCCGGCACCGACGCCTCGATGGCCGAGACGTTCTTCGGCGGCCTGGCCCACGGCGCCAGCCTGCACCAGGAACTGCAGTACCTCGTGGCCGCCGGCCTCACGCCCGCCCAGGCGCTGCGCGCGGCAACCGCCACCACGGCCCGCCGGTTCGGCCTCGGCGACCGCGGACGGATCGCCGAAGGACTCCGCGCCGACCTCCTGCTCGTCGACGGCGACCCGACGGCGAACATCGGCGACACGCTCGACACCCGCGCGATCTGGCGCCGCGGCAGCCGGCTCAAGGAGTCGTGATCGCCGGCAATCGGGGCATCGCTCCGGCGGTCCGGTCCTAGAATGGCCTGATGGCCGAGGAACACGACGTCCACAACGAAGTCAGTGGCGTCGTCCTCGGCCCCGTCGTGCAGGCCCGCGACATCATCATCGCGCGGCCGCCCGATCCCGGCCCGGTCGGCGTGCCGGTCCGGGAGGTCACCGATCCGCTGGCGTTCGAGGTGCACCCGGCCATCGACGCCGGACCGGGTTCGGCGGTGCTGCCCGCGTACGTCGAGCGCGCGCACGACGTCCGGCTGCGCCAGTCGGTGCTGCGCGCCGCGGCGGGCGGCAGCGTCGCCGTCTTCCTGGTCGGCGGGTCCTCGACCGGCAAGACCCGGGCCTGCTGGGAAGCGTTGCGGCTGGTGCCGGACGACTGGCGGCTCTGGCACCCGATCGATCCGGAAGACGCCGTTTCCGGGCTGGCCCGGGTCGTTCCGAAGACCGTGGTGTGGCTGAACGAGAGTGCCTACTACCTGCGCGCGCCGGTCCACGGCGAGCGGATAGCGGCGGGGTTGCGCGAGCTCCTGCGGCGCGCGGACCGCGGGCCCGTCCTCCTGCTGGGCACCATCTGGCCCGAGGACTGGCCGGTACTGACCACGGACGCGAACAAGCAGGCTCGCGCGCTGCTCACCGGCGCCGACGTGCGTGTTCCCGAGTCCTTCACGGGTGCCGCGCTGGCGGCCGTGCGCCGGGCCGTCCGTGCGGATCCGCGCTTCGCCGAGGCGTTGGCGCAGGTGGCGGACGGCCGGATCACCCAGTTCCTCGCCGGGGTGCCCGCGCTGCTCGACCGCTACCGCAACGCTCCCGCGGCACCTCGCGCCCTGATCGACGCCGCGGTGGACGCCCGGCGGCTCGGCCACGGCCCGGCGATTCCCCGTCCGCTTCTCGAGGCCGCCGCCCCCGGCTACCTGAGCGACGACGAGTGGGAGTCCCTCGACGACGGCTGGCCGGCGGCGGCTTTCAGCTACGCGGGCGCCCGGTGCCGCGGAGTTCGCGGGCCGCTCACCCTGATCAAGCCGCGACCCGGCGAGCAGGCCCCGGCCGGGCCGCACTACCGGCTGGCCGACTACCTGGAGCAGGCCGGCCGGGCCGGCCGGGCGAACGAGCTCGTCCCGGCGTCGCTGTGGAACGCGCTGCCGGACCACGCCGCCCGCGATTCCCTGCCCGCCCTGGCCCGCAGTGCCGACGTCCGCAGGCTCGATCGCCACGCGTACCTGCTGTACGCCGCGGCCGGCCGGCCGGAGGGCATGGCGCGGTTCCTGGAGAGCCGCGGGCGGAAACGGGAAGCCGTCGACTGGCTGTCCGGCCGCAGCGAACCGGAGGCGCTGTACTGGACGGCCTGGATCTACGAATCCTTCACCAGCCCCGAATTCGACCTGGGGCCGGAGATCGAGTGGACCCCCTGGGACGACGGCTTCCCGGATGTCGCCCTCGAGTACTACTGCCGCGCGGCGGCCGCGGGACACGAGGACTCCGTCGTCGAAGCCGTTCGCGTGCTGCGTGAGTCGGGTTTGGCTGACCGCCCTGCCGAAGTGGCCAAGGTCGTCGAGGCACTGACGCCGTGGTCGTCCTCCGGCAACACCGAAGTCCTGGAGGCCCTCGTCGAGCTGTACGAGTTCGCCGGCCGGGACGAGGACGCCGCCGAGCTGCAACGCCGGATCGACGAGGACTAGCCCGGTCAGCCGATGTTCTTCAGGAACAGGGACTTCGCCGTGCTCGTCTTCGAGTCGTCGACGCCGTGGCCGTGGGTGTAGTCGCGCTGTTCGTTGTGCGCCCAGTCCACGATGGGCTTGCCGCCGACGTCGAGGTGGTGGAACGCGGACCCGTCCCAGCCGAACTGGTAGATCTTCGTGCGGTCGGCGTAGTACGGCGTGTACGCCGCGCCCGCGGTGATCTGCTTGGTCATCGTGTTGGCGAAGAAGACGTTGCGGGGTCCCGAAGAGCCGGACCACTTGACCGCCTTCTGCCCGGTCGACCAGTAGATCGGGAACCACGACGAGTCGTCGGGCGCGTCGCCGCCCTCGTCGCCGCAGTGCGCGGTGCAGTTGCCCGAGCGGTGGGCGTAGGAGACGTTGTTCGTGTTGTTCTCGAACAGGTTGTTGCGCTCGTAGCCGCCGTGGATGTTGAAGTCGGAGTCGATGTCGTTGCCGATCACCACGTTGCCCGAGGCCGACCACTGGAAGGTGAAGTGCCGGAGGTCGCGGGTGGTGTTGCCGGCGTAGAGCGAATCCCAGACCCGCGAGCCGCGGAAGTAGCCGTTGCCGCCCTTGCCCTTGTTCCACGCGCCGTCCAGCTCGTTGCCGACGATCTGCAGGTTCTTGGCCTCCTCGGTGACGATGGGGTGCGACCCCGTCATGACCGCGTGGATGCCCCGCACCCACGAGTTCGCGGCCCACTTGAACACGATCCCCTGCATGGCCAGCGACGGAGCCAGGTTGCCGTAATTGTCCTCGGCCTGCTCCGGCGTCACCCCGGGCGGCGGCGCCTGGGTGAAGGCGAAGTCCTCGAAGCCGACACCGACGACCGGGTCCACGATCGGCGACGCCTTCGAGGCGTACGCCGTGCCGTCGATCGGCGCCGAACCGTCCGAAGTGGAGTCGACCGGGACGTCGTACTCGAGCGGCTTGTCGATCGACACGGTGTGGTTCTTGGTGTCGACCGCGGTGATGGTGAACCACTGCTGGCGCATGTGCAGGTTCTGCAGCGGCCAGGTGGTGGGCACCGCGTTCATCGACTGGTAGAACTTCATCGAGTTGGCGGCGCGGATGTTGACGAAGCCGCCGACCTTCATGTTCGTGGTCTTGGCACTGGTGGCCAGGTAGACGGTCCTGTCCCCGGTGCGCGCGGCGAAGTCCTTGTCACCGGGCTTCTCCCGCAGTTTCGCGCCGGCCTTCCAGTGCACGTTGATCGTGCCCTCGAAGATGTCCTTCCGGTTGGCCGGCGCGGACGCGTACTGGTCGGCGTAGCTCGGATCGACACCGCGCGACTGCACCCGGAACAACCCGCGCCCCGGCCACAACCAGCCACCGGAGCCGTCCTCGTAGCTCATCTCGTGCTGGTCCCATTGGTCGCCGTCGGGGGTCAGCACGTCGTATCCGGTGTTCTTGTCCGGCCGGTACACGAACTTCGTCTGGTCCATCCCGGCCCCGCGCAGGACCAGGTAACTGGCGTCGACGTGGATTTCGTGCGTGACGTCCAGCGTGCCGGCCGGAAAGGTGATCAGGCTCAGCTTCCCGTAGCTCGCCGACGGCGAGCACGAAGTGTGGATCTTGTCGATGGCGGCCTGGATCCCGGCGGTGTCGTCGACCCCGTCGTCCGGCTTGACGCGGTAGGTGGCGGCGAGCTGGGCCGCGGTGAGCCGGCAGCTCGCGCTCGGGTTGACCGCACCGGCCCCGGGCAGGTCCTGCCCGCCCCGGAACCCGGCCTTGCTCCAGTCGTAGAGCCCCGGCACCGGGGCTGCCCGGTTGCCGGCCGAGGTGTCCAGACCGGTCAGCGCACCCGGCCCGGGCGCGGCGACAGCGGCCGGCCCGAACCCGGCCACGAGGCAGGCGACGACGGTCAGTACGGCGGCTTTTTTCTTGCGTGACAAGGAAACCTCCGAGATCGGCGGAAAGCACGGGCAACCGGCCGCGCATGACGCGGCGCTGCACCGGCGTGGAGCGGCCGAGGGACCATCGAAGCGGCGACCCGGCCGAGAACGGACGCGGCGGCGGGAAGTGAGCACTTCCGGCCGCGGCGAACGCCTATCGGGACAAGACTCCTCCGTAGCTGGACTGGTTCGCACCAGGACTGCTTGAAGGCGGCGGTGTCCCGACCATACAACCGCAGACGGAGTTCGTAAAGTAACCTTCCAAATACGCGGGGTCGCGGTTCGCGGGCGTGACAGCGACAGCACGCCCGCCGAGGAGGCCGTTCGGGCCGGAGCTTGTCCCGCAGGACGTCAGAACCGGTAGCGGAGTATGCGGGTGCCTTGCCGGGACAGCGCGGCCACCCGGCTCATGAGCCGGGTGGCCGCGCGCAGCGGCTGGGGAAAGCCGCCGACCTCCGGGGCGCGGGCGAGCAGTTGCTCCTCGACCAGGGTCAGGCCCGCGTTCCACGTCTCGGGGTCGTGCGGGTCGTCGAAGCCCTGGGCGGCGGTGATGCCGATGGCCTTGATCGTCGGGTGGTACTTCATCGACCACGCGGCGAAACGGGTGTAGCCGTTGAGGGCCAGTTCGCCGGTGGTGAAGTGCTCGGTCAGCTCCCGGGTCAGCCGCTGGAAGCTGTCGCCGGGCAGGAACGGCAGCAGGCCCTCGGCGACGATCATGGCCGGCCGGTCGCGGGGCAGCGGGTCGAGCCAGCCGGGCGTGGTCAGGTCGGCGCCGAGGCACCGGGAGCGGTCCGGGAGGAACCGGGACCGCAGGTCGGCGACGTCGGGGAAGTCGACGTCGTACCAGTCGACGCCGGCGGGCGGGTCGCAGCGGAGGACGCGGGTGTCGAGCCCGCAGCCGAGGTCCAGCACGACCGCGCCGGGGTGGCCGGCGACGAACTTCCGGACCGCCTCGTCGAGCTTCTTGGCGCGCAGGGCGGTGCCGCAGACGAGGCTGGGCTTGAGCTTCAGCTTGGCGAAGTCGTAGTCGATCGCGTCGGCGATGCCGGCGGAGTGGGTGTCGCCGAGGATCGGGTGGGGCAGCTTCGCGTCCAGGGCCCTCGCGTAGAGGGTGAGCAGCAAGGTTTCCCGGAGCGGGTCCAGGTCCGGTCGCAAGCGTTGCACGAAAAGTCCTTACGTGTTCGGGGGGTTGCGGGCGGCGATGTCGCGCAGCCAGGTCAGGGACTGCCGGGCGGCGCGGATGCGTTCGGTCCGGGCCCTGTTGCCGCCGGCGAGCTTCAGGCCCTCGTCGGCGATGTCGCCGAAGGCGCCGAGGCTGTCGAGCTTGCGCTGGATCACCTTGTGCCAGGCGTCGTCCTCGATGCGGTAGTAGGTGGTGCGGTCACCCGGCACGCGAACCTTGCGGACCAGCCCGATGGCGGCGAGGAACCGCATGTTCGACGTCAGCGAAGCGCGGCTGGCCCGGATCGTCTCGGCGATCCGGCCGGCGGAACACTCGGGCGGATCGCAGATCATCAGCAGGCCGAGGATGCGCCCGGTGATCGGCGGGAGCGCCCACTCCTCCACGCAGAACGTGGCCACCCGCTCGACCCACCGCAGCACCTCGTCCTGGTTGTCCTCACTGGACATACCGTCGTCACCTCGACTCTGATTCGCCAGTTGTTTCAGTCTCGACTGAAACAACTGGCAAAGTCAACCCGAGTCGGCCGGAGTGTCACGCCCCGGCGGCCGGCGGTAGCTTGAGCTCATGCCGGTCGGCGCGCAAGAGGTCGCAGTGTTCGAGGGGGCCAGGGCGAGGCTCGAAGCCATCGCCTACCGGCTGCTGGGATCGGCCACCGACGCCGAAGACGCGGTGCAGGACACGTTCCTGCGCTGGCAGTCCGCCGATCGCGCGCTCATCGAGACGCCCGAGGCGTGGCTGACGAAGGTGCTCACCAACCTCTGCCTCAACCGGCTCACCTCGGCGCGGGCCCGGCGGGAAACCTACGTGGGCCAGTGGCTTCCCGAGCCGGTCCTCGCCGGGGACCGGATGCTCGGGCCTTCCGACACCGCCGAGCAGCGGGAGTCGGTCTCGATCGCCATGCTCACGCTGATGGAGCGGCTCTCGCCCCGGGAGCGCGCCGTGTACGTGCTGCGCGAGGCGTTCGGGTACTCGCACGGCGAGATCGCCGAGCTGCTCACCCTCACCGAGGCCAACTGCCAGCAGATCCACCGGCGAGCCAAGCAGCACCTGGCCACCGACCGGCGCCGGGTGGAGGTCGATGCGGCCGCCGCCCGCAAGATCGTCGAAGAGTTCCTCACCGCCGCCCTCAGCGGCCGGACCGACTCGCTGGTGAAGATGCTGACCGACGACGTCGTCAGTGCGGGCGACGGCGGTGGCGTGGTCTTCTCGGTGCCGCGGCCGATCATCGGTGCGCTGCGGGTGGCGAGGTTCCTGCGCACGCTCTTCACACCCACCGAGGCCAAGTGGGAGATGATCGGCGGCCGCCCCGAGCTGTTCGCCGCCGTCGCCAACGGCGGACCCGCGCTGGTCATGGTGGTCGGCGACCGGGTCGCCGGCGTCTTCTCCCTCGAGGTGACCGCCGAGGGCATCGCGGCCGTGCACGCCCAGGCGAACCCGGGCAAGCTCGAACGCGCGACGCGCCGGTGGGCCGCGTCCGGCACCGGAGATCCCCTCCCCGGCGACTGGTGACCCGGATCACAACGCACGGCTGTCAGGTTCCGTGCCGCTGCCTGGTTCAGGGAGCGACACCAGCCGGACAGGAGTGAAACCATGAAGCACCGCATCGTCGTCCTCGGGGCCGGATACGCCGGAGCCAACGCCGCCGGGCGCTTGGCCAAGCGGCTGCACCCCGCCGACACGGACATCACCCTCGTCAACGCCGAGCCCGACTTCGTCGAGCGTGTCCGCATGCACCAGCTCGCGACCGGCCAGGACCTGAAGCCGCGCCCGCTGGCCGGCGTCTTCGCGGGCACGGGCGTGCAGGTGCGGACGGCGCGGGTCACCGCCGTCGACGTCGAACGCAAGATCGTCGCCCTCGCCGGCGGTGACGAGATCGCCTACGACACGCTCGTCTACGCCCTCGGCAGCACTGCTGCCGTCGACGGCGTTCCCGGCGTCGCGGAGCACGCCCACCACATCGCCGGCAAGCAGTCCGCGCTGCGGCTGCGCGAGCGGCTCGCCGGCCTCGCCGCGGGCGCAACCGTGCTCGTCGTGGGCGGCGGGCTCACCGGCATCGAAGCCGTCACCGAGATCGCCGAAGCCCGTCCGGACCTCGAGGTTTCCCTCGCCGCCCGCGGCGGCCTCGGCGACTGGCTGAGCGAGAAGGCCCAGGAGCACCTGCGCCGGACGTTCGCCCGGCTCGGCATCACGGTGCACGAACACACCGGCGTCGCGGCGGTCGAGCCGGACGGCGTGATCACCGCCGACGGCCGCACGATCCGGAGCCAGGTGACCGTGTGGACGGCCGGTTTCGCCGTCGACCCCATCGCCGCGGCCACGACGCTGGAGGTGTCCGCGACGGGACAGATCGTCGTCGACGACACGATGCGGTCGGTCTCGCACGGGGACGTCTACGCCGTCGGCGACGCCGCGCTCGCCCCGGGCGCGACCGGCACACCGCTGCGGATGTCCTGCGCCTCGGGGGTTCCTTCGGCCTACCAGGCGGCCGACGCCATCGCCGCCCGCCTGACCGGGCGCCCGCTGCCGCCGAACAAGATCGGCTACACCGCCCAATGCATCAGCCTCGGCCGCCGCGACGCCATCGTGCAGTGGGTGACACCGGACGACCAGCCGAAACCGTCGGCGGTCACCGGCAGGATGGCCGCGCGCCTGAAGGAACTGATCTGCCGGAGCGCGGCCTGGAGCGTCCACCACCCGACGTCGATGGCCCCGGCCCGGCGCCGTCACACCGTTCCGGACGGGAACGCCCTGACCACAGTGGACGTCTAGCTCACTGAACCTTCACGGCCAGGCGAGAGCCGACCGGCACGACGAGCCGGGAGAGGGACAGGTCGATCTTCCGGTGTGACGGCAGCATCGTCGTTGCGGTAGCCGGATCGTCGCCCGTTCCGAGATTGCGCTCCCACCGCGGGTGTGACCCGCCCGCGACGAGCAGCCGGAGCCGGCTGCCGCGCGCGAACCGGTGCGCGACGGGGTCGAGCTCCACCCGGACCACGCCCTGGGCGGTCGAGGGACCGAGCCGGACGAATCCGTCGCCGACGTTGCGGGAGCGGCCACGGGCGTCCACTTCGGACAGCCGGACGAACAGGTCGGCGAAGGGGTTGTCGGAGCTGTGCCCCAGTTCGGCGACCGGACTGCCGAGGACCTCGAGCTCGCGGACCGCCTGCACGCCAGTACGGGCGGCGTCTCCGGCGCCGTCCGCTACCTCGTCCAGGTCCGCCTGATCCGCACCGAGCGGGACCCGGGAACGCGCCGCCACGCTTACGTCGTCGACGGCTCGTGGTACGAGTCCACCGTCAGCGCGAACCCGTTCCTCGACCGAGGAGAGGCGGATATCCGGGAAGGCATCGCCATTCTGGGCGACTCACCGGCGGCCGACCGGCTGAACGAGACACTCGAACTCATCCGATTCCTCAGAGAGGAAACCTCCGCGATGATGCGCCGCTGGAATGAGCGCAAGACGGCGCTGCGAGCTGGGAACCAAGCCCGCTGAGTGCCGGATCAGCTCGCGCCTCAAGCGTAATAGGGTTCGAACCGCGGTTCTTCACTGGGGAAATCTTCCGGGAATACCGCACTGCTGCGAAGGTAATCGAGCGTCCGGTTCATTCGTTCGACGCAGATCGCCTCATGGTCGGCCGCAGTCAACCGCCACCGGTCAGACCCCCGAGGCGCGGCACTGCGCGTCATCCGATCGCCCCGTCATGGCGACGACGCGAGCCGGAACACGGGCCAGCCGATCTCCGTTCGCCAAGTTGCCGGGTCCGGGTTGTCGCGCGGGCCGACCACGTACGTTTCGTGGACCGGACCGTCCACCGCGAGGGCGTGGTCGACCACCCAGGCGCCGAGGCGGCCGTAGGTCACGTCGATGTCGTCGTGGGGTCCGTTGTGGACGACGACGGCGAGTTCGGCCGGCGGCAACTCCACCGGCCGCACCCGTCCCCGGGTCGGTGGGTCGGCGACGGGCCGGTGGACCAGGACCGCGCCCCGGCCGCCGGTGAACAGCTCGTTGGCGTAGCGGCCGCCCGGCGGACCGAGCGGAGGCAGGCCGGCGGTCGCGGCGTCGAGCTCGGCCATCGCCCGGTCGAACCACGACAGCACGTCCTCGTGGTCGACGACGTCCTCGACCGCCGCGACCGTCCTCGCCGCCACCGAGCGGAGCTCGACATCGAACCCGCCGGCCCCGGGAGACAGGAGCCGCTGCAGGGAAACCACCGCGGCCCGGGTCCGCGCCAGTTCCTCCTCCAGCCGCCGCAGGTGGCCGGCGACCAGGTCCGCGCGCTCCGCCGCGTCCTCGGTCGCGAGGATCTTGGCCACGTCGGCCAGCGGCACGTCCAGCTCCCGCAGCCGGTGGATGACCTGCGCGGCCGGGATCTGGCCGGCGGTGTAGTACCGGTAGCCGCTGGCGGGGTCGACCGAAGCGGGCTCCAGGAGGCCGGACTCGTGGTACCGGCGCAGGGTTCGCACGCTCAGGTGCGTCAGCTGCGCGAACTCGCCGATCGTCAATCCACGGAACACTCCTCCACTGTGCACCGCTTGACCCTCTCCCCGGGAGAGACCCCACGGTGGACCCCATGACCGAAGCGATCGACACCCGCGAACTGCCCGCACTGATCATCGGCTACCTGGCCGCCCACCAGGCTCGCGACCTGGACGCGGCGCTGGCCTGCTACACCGAGGACGCCGTCGTCACCGACGAGGGCCACACCCACCGCGGCAAGCGCGAGATCCGCGACTGGCTCGCCCGCGCCGCGAGCCAGTACACCTACACCACGACACTCGTCGCGGCCCACCGCGACGACGACCGGCACTACGTCGCCGTGCACCACCTCGAAGGCGACTTCCCCGGCGGCGTCGTCGACCTGCGGTTCCGGTTCACCTTGGACGGCGATCACATCGCCGCGCTGGTGATCGAGCCGTGAAGCTCAAGGTTCCGGTCGCTGATGCTGAGTAGCCCGGTAGGAGCCCGGTGTCCGCCCCATGGTGCGGGTGAACGTTTCGACGAACGCGCTCGGCGTGGCCCAGCCGCACTGGTGTGCGGTCCGGGTGACGCTGGCGCCCTCCGCGAGCTGGATCATCGCGTGGAACACGCGGGTCGTGGTGCGCCACTGCGGGTAGGTGGTCCCGAACTCGACGCGGAACAGCCGGGACAGCGTGCGCTCGCTGGTTCCGGTGCGGCGGGCCAGCCACGCCGTCGTGCGGGGCCGGCTGAGGTCTTCGGTGACGAGGCGGCACGCGTGGGCCAAGCGGGGGTCGCGGGCCGCGGGCAGGGTCAGCGGCCGGTCGTGGGCGCGGCGCAGGCGGTCGCGGAGCACCAGGTGGAGCCGGGCGGCTTCGGCCGCGTCGAGGCCGGGTTCGGTGGCGGCGATGAGGAGTTCGCGCAGCAGCGCGCTGACGGCGATGACCGCGGGCGCGGTGCCGTCCAACGGCGCGTCGTGGCTGGGGAACATCAGCGTGAGCACCTCGGAAGCGCCGTAGACGCGGTGTTCGTGCCAGGTGCCGGCGGGCATCCAGACGGCGCGGTCGGCGCACGCGACCCACGCGCCGCGGTCGGTGCGGACCGCGAGCACGCCCCGGATGACGTACACCAGCTGGTGCTCGTCGTGCCGGTGCCGCTCGATGACCTGTCCGGCCGCGTGCTCGTGGCGGTTTTCTGACACAAGTCGACAGATTATCGGAAGTGTGGCCCGGCGGTGGCTGCGAACGTGAGCCCATGACGACCAGCGCTCCGCAGAGCCGCCTCCGCCGGATCGCCGTGGACATCCGGCCGCTGGCAAACCCCGTGTTCCGCCGGACCTTCTTCGGCCAGAGCGCCGCGGTGGTCGGGACGGTGGTGACCGAGGTCGCCGTGCCGGTGCAGATCTACGACCTGTCGCATTCGTCGTTCGACGTCGGTCTCGCCGGGCTGGCCGGGCTCGTCCCGATCCTGGTGTTCGGGCTCTACGGCGGCGCGATCGCCGACGCCGTGGACCGGCGACGCCTGAACCTGGTCTCCTCGGCGCTCACCTGGACGGTCACGCTCGCGTTGTTCGCCCAGGCGGCGGCCGGGCTGCGGTCGGTGCCGCTGATCCTCGCGCTCGTCGCCGTGCAGTCCGGCGGTTTCGCGGTGTCGTCCGCGGTCCGCGGCGCCATCGTCCCGGCCCTCGTCACCCCGGATCTGGTGCCCGCGGCCAACTCGCTGAACTACACCGCCTCGACGGCCGGACAGGTTCTGGGCCCGCTCGTCGCGGGTGTTCTCCTCGGACTGCCGAACGGATTCTGCTACGCCTACGGCGCCGACGCGGTGTTGTTCACCGCCGCGCTCTACGCCACCTTCCGGCTCCCGCCCCTGCCGCCGGCGGCGCCCCTCGGGCGTCCCGGCCTGCGCTCGGTCCTCGACGGCCTGCGTTTCCTCGCCGGCCGTCAGGTTCTGCTGATGTCCTTCCTGGTCGACATCGCCGCGATGGTGCTGGCCATGCCGACCGCCCTGTTCCCCCAGGCGGCCGAAACGCGGTGGCACGGCGGAATCGGCCTGCTCTACTCCGCGATCGCGATCGGCTCGGTGCTCGCCGGCCTGTCCAGCGGCTGGATCGGCCGGGTGCGGCGCCAAGGCGTCGCCCTCACCGCGGCGGTGGTGGTCTGGGCCGGAACCGTCGCGCTGGCCGGGCTCGCCCCCACCCTGTGGCTCGCGGTGAGCCTGCTCACCGTCGCCGGCGCGGCCGACCTCGTCAGCGCGGTGTACCGGCAGACGATCCTGCAGACCGCCGTCCCGGACCGGATGCGCGGCCGGCTACAGGGCGTGTACACCGTCGTCGTCACCGGCGGTCCCCGCCTCGGCGACCTCCGCGCCGGGATCATGGCCTCGGCGCTCCCCCTCGCCGTGGCCTGGTCGGCGACCGCACTGACCTGCGCGGTACTCGTCCTGACCGGCGCGGTCCTGGCGAGGTCGTTCTGGCGCTACACGCCGGGCGAAGAATCGAGCGCGGAGAGCTAGTGAAGTGCACATCGGGGGTCGTCTCCCGGCGGGATCACCGCCGGGACGCGACCCGGCCGACCCCGAGGAGGAGCCTCCGGAGCTCGCGCCGGTCCTGTTCGCCGAGGTTGGCCAGGACCCGATCCTCGGCCTCGACCACCTGGGGGTCGAGGCGCGCGAGCATGGTCACGCCCTCGCGCGTCAGCGTGGCGGGCAACGACCTCCCGGACGACACCGAGGCGGGCCGGCTCACCAGGCCGCGGTCCTGCAGCTCGCGCACCACCTTGTTCATCGCCTGCGGCGACACCTGGGCCTCGCGGGCCAGCTCGGCGTTGGACTTCGGCGCCTGCGCCAGCATCCGCAGGCAGAGGTACTCCGGGGCGACCAGCTCCGCCGGCCCGAGCACGGTGGCGGCCACCTCGGCGCGCAGAGCCGCGGTGACCCGGTGCAGCAGGTAGCCGAGCGGCTCGTCCCGGAAACCGTTCATGTCAACCATGTTGACATATATCAACCTGGTTGACACTCTGGGGGCATGACGAGCCCAGCCAGCAACGCGTTGTTCGAATCCGCCTATCGAGGCCAGGCCCCCGAGATGGGACCGGGCTTCCGGCCGCCGTGGAGCATCGGCGAACCGCAACCCGAGATCGCCGCGCTCATCGACGCGGACGCTTTTCACGGCGAGGTCCTCGACGCCGGCTGCGGCGAGGGCACGACGTCGCTCCACCTCGCCGAGCGGGGCTTCACGACCGTCGGCCTGGACCAGTCGCCGACCGCGATCGCCATCGCCCGCGCGGAAGCCGCCCGCCGGGGCCTGGCCGGCGCCAGCTTCGCGGTCGCCGACATCAGCACGTTCACCGGCTACGACGGCCGGTTCGGCACCATCGTCGACAGCACCTTGTTCCACTCGATGCCGGTCCGCCTGCGCCAGGGCTACCAGGAATCGATCGTGCGCGCCGCGGCGCCCGGAGCGTCCTACTTCGTGCTGGTGTTCGACAGCACCACCGTGCCCTCCGACCGGGTCAACCCCGTTTCGGCGGAAGAACTTCACGAGGTGGTGGGCGCGTACTGGACGATCGACGAGATCAGGCCGGCCCGCATCCACGCCAACGTCCCGGACGGTTTCCCCGACTTCGCGGACTTCGCCGGCAGCGATGTCCGGGACGAGGGCAACGGCCGGAAATCGACACCCGCCTGGCTCCTGTCGGCGCACTTGTCCTGACCGGAGGCACACGGCCGCCGAGGCGCTACGTTGCCGGCCTGACATCCCCATTCCGGGATGTCTCCCCAGATACGCTGACAAAGCGCTCGCTTACAATGGGCGCCATCGGGCCGTCGTGGCCGCGGTCGAGCGGGGCGATCTGGGAGGATCAGCGGATGACGATGTCGCTGTCGGCCGAACTGTGGCCCGATGTTCAGCCCGAGACAGCGCGGCGGCTCATGCTGGCCGGGGTCGAGGCCTTCGCCCAGCGCGGGTACCACGCCACCACCACGCGGGACATCGCCGGAGCCGCCGGGATGTCGCCCGCCGCGCTCTACGTGCACTTTCCGTCCAAGGCCGCGCTGCTGTTCGCCATCAGCCGGTACGGGCACGAACAGACCCTCGCGCTCGTCGAGAACGTCGTCGCGAAGGAAACCGATCCGACCCGGCGGATCCGGCTCATCGTCGAGGACTTCGTGGCCTGGCACGCGCGGCGGCACACCGTCGCCCGGGTCGTCCAGTACGAGCTGCAGGCGCTCCCGGAGCAGGAGTTCGAGGTGGTCGCCGAGCTGCGGCGGCGGATCGAGCGGATCGTGCGCGAGGTCATCGCCGACGGCGCCGCCGCCGGCGTGTTCACCGTGTCCGACCCGCACGTCGCCGCGCGGGCGGTGCTCTCGCTCGGCGTCGACGTCGCCCGGTGGTACAGCGAGCGGGCCCGGCAGACGCCGACCGCACTGGGCAAGGAGTACGGCGAGCTCGTGCTGCGCATGCTGGGCGTGACGCCCGTCACAGACTGAGCGGTCGTTCAATACCAGGCCGCAGTAGCGGACAAATTCTGTCCGCTATCTCTGCCACAGTGGCTCCGTGCCGAAGACCGTCCTGGACACCCGCGCCCTCAACCGCGCCACGCTCGCCCGCCAGCTGCTGCTCGAACGCGCGGCGTTGCCGGTGCACGACGCCGTCGCCCACCTCGGCGGCCTGCAGGCGCAGGAACCGCAGGAACCGTTCACCGGGCTGTGGTCGCGGCTGCGCGGCTTCGAGCCGGCGGCGCTGGACGACCTGCTGACCGGCCGGCGCGTGGTGCGGACCCACCTCATGCGCCGGACCGTGCACCTGCTCACGGCCGGCGACGTGCTCGCGTGGCGGACCCGGTTCGACGCGATGCTGCGCCAGCGCGTCCTCGGCACCTACCGCCGCGAGCTCGCCGGCGTCGACCTCGGCGAGCTCGCGGCCGCGGGCCGGGCGGTGCTGGCCGACGGCGAGGCGCGCTCGATGGGCGAGCTGGCCAGGGCGGTCGCCGGCCGCTGGCCCGCGGCGGGGCCGCGGCCGCTCGGGGAAATGCTCGTCGCCGCGCTGATCCCGGTGGTCCAGCTGCCGCCGCGCGGGCTGTGGCGGACCAAGGCGGGCGTGCGCAACCTGCCGCTGGCGGCCTGGCTGGGCCGCGACGGCGACCCGCTCGACCCGGACGACGGCGTCGGGCAGGCCCTGGTGCGCCGCTACCTGGCGGCGTACGGCCCGGCGGCGACGGCGGACCTGCGCGCGTGGTCCGGCCTGGCCGGGCTGCCGTCGGCGGTGAAGGCCGTGCGCGAGGAGCTGGTGTCCTTCCGCGACGCGCGGGGCCGCGAGCTGCTCGACCTGCCGGACGCCCCGCGCCCCGGCCCGGACACGCCGGCCCCGGTCCGGTTCCTGCCGGCGTTCGACAACGCGATCCTCGGCTACGACGACCGCACCCGCATCATCGACGACGCCCACCGCGGCCTCTCGGTGGCGGGTGAGCGCATGGTGCTGGTGGACGGCCGCGTGAGCGCGACCTGGACAACCGACGGCGACGGAGTGGCGGTGCGGCCGCTGCGCCGGCTGACCGGCCCGGAACGCGACGAGGTCGCGGCCGAAGGAACCCGGCTGGCAACCTTCCTCACCGACGGCGAGCACCACCGAGTCCGGGTGGAACCGAACTAGCCCGAGCCGCTCACCCGACCGCCCGCGCGAATCGCTCCGCCACCTCCCGCAGCCGCTCGACCAGCCCCGGCGGGGCCTCCTCCACCACGAAGTCGTACCCCCACTGCGCCAGGTAGTACGGCACCGTGTCCAGGGTGTTCGCCCCGGTCCGCACCCGGCAGCTGTGCTCGTCGACCGCCTCCACCACGCCCGACGTCGGCGGGATCCGCCGCGCCAGCACTTCGGCCGGTGCGGCCACGCGCAGCACGAACTGGTGCGGGTACGGCGCCGTCGAGATCTGCCGGGAGACGTACTCCGCCAGGTCCGGCGCCGGTGGCTCGCGCGGGGTGAACCGGAAGCCCGCCGAGGGGACGCCGGTGATCCGGTCGACCCGGAACGTCCGCCACGCTTCGCGGCCGAGGTCGTACGCCACCAGGTACCAGCGGCGTCCGGTGTGGACCAGGCGCAGCGGCTCGACCGACCGGTCCGTCGAGGCGCCCGTCCGGTCGTCGTAGCCGAAGCGGAGACGCTCGTGGTCGCGGCAGGCCGCGGCGATCGCCGTCAGCACCGACGCGTCCACCGTCGGCCCCGCGCCCGGCAGGGAGACGGTGGCCGCCTGCAGGGCGCCCACCCGGGGGCGCAGGCGCGCCGGCAGCACCTGCTCCAGCTTCGCCAGCGCGCGCACCGACGTCTCCTCGATGCCGCTGACCGTGCCGCTCGCCGCCGTGCGCAGGCCGACCGCCACCGCCACCGCTTCGTCGTCGTCCAGCAGGAGCGGCGGCAGCGCCGCGCCCGCGCCGAGCCGGTAGCCGCCGGCCACGCCCGGTGTCGCGTGCACCGGGTAGCCGAGGGACCGCAGCCGCTCGACGTCGCGGCGGATCGTGCGGACGTCCACCTCGAGCCGGGCCGCCAGGTCCGCGCCCGGCCAGTCCCGGCGCGCCTGCAGCAAGGACAACAGCCGGAGCAGCCGTTCCGAAGTGCCGTACATGGCCCGCAGTGTGCCAGACATCGCGGACAGAACCGGTCCGCGATCCGCCGGATGGTGCAGTCGGGCGGGCGAACACTTGCCAGGCGCCGCCCCGGCCGGAAAGAGTGACGCATGACGATCGATCCGCACGCCCTGCTCGCCGTCGCCCGCGAGGAAGCCGAGCTGGGCAAGGCCGAAGGCGGCGTCCCGATCGGGGCCGCGCTGTTCGACACCGCGGGCACCCTGCTCGGCCGCGGGCACAACCGGCGCGTGCAGGACGGCGACCCGTCGATGCACGCCGAGACCGCGGCCTTCCGCAACGCCGGCCGCCGCCCGCACTACCGCGACACGATCATGGTCACCACGCTCTCGCCGTGCTGGTACTGCTCCGGGCTCGTCCGTCAGTTCGGTATCGGGCGCGTGGTCATCGGCGAGGCGGAGACGTTCCACGGCGGGCACGACTGGCTCGCCGGGCTCGGCGTCGGAATCACCCTGCTCGACGACCCCGGCTGCACCGCGCTGATGACGGAGTTCATCGCCGCGCGCCCGGACCTGTGGTTCGAGGACATCGGAGTCGAGAAGTCCGAATAGGACAGTGCTGGACGAGGAGCCGTATGCCGTCATCCGTTCCGCTCGTGGACCTTTCGCCGTGGTTCGCGGGCACGTCCGAAGGCCGCGCCGAGGTCGCCGCCCGGATCGACCACGCCCTGCGGGAGTCCGGCTTCCTGCTGGTCACCGGGCACGGCGTCCCGCCGGACCTGCGCACGCGGACCCGTGAGCTGGCCCGGCGCTTCTTCGCGTTGCCCGAGGACGTCAAGCAGCGCTACGCGGTGACCGTCGGCGGCCGCGGCTGGCTGCCGCCCGGCGTCGAGGCCAACGGCTACGCGGAGGGCACCGAGACCCCGCCGGACCTCAAGGAGTCCTACTCCGCGGGCGCGGACGCCAAGCTCGGCGTCGCCGAGATCGACGGGTTCTGGTTCCAGCCGAACGTCTGGCCGCACGAGGTGCCGGGCTTCGGCGAGACGGCCACCGAGTACATGCGCCGGATGCGGGCGCTGTCGGACCACCTGCTGGAGATCTTCGCCGCGGCGCTCGGCCTCGCGGAAAGCCACTTCACCCGGCACACCGCGCACCCGACGTACACGTTCAACATCAACTGGTACCCGCCGATGACCCACGTCGGGCCGCCGGAGCCGGACCAGTTCCGGATCGGCCCGCACACCGACTTCGGCACGGTCACCGTGCTCGACCGCCAGGCCGGGCTCGGCGGCCTGCAGGTCTGCACGGCCGGCGGCGAATGGGAGGACGCGCCGTTCCACCCGGACGCGTTGACGGTCAACATCGGCGACCTGATGGCCCGCTGGACCGGCGACCGCTGGCGTTCGACGCGCCACCGCGTCCTGCCGCCGCCTGCGTCGGCCCCGGACGAGGACCTGGTCTCCCTGATCTTCTTCTACGAAACCGACCACGACGCCCGGATCACGTCGCTGGCGCCGCCGCTGGGCACCCGGACCTACCCCGAGGTGATCGCGTCGGAGTACCTGCGGGAGAAGCTCGACGCCATCACGATGAGCTGACGTCCGGTTCGGCGCAGACCGTCCGGTTGCGGCCCGCCGCCTTCGCCCGCAGCAACGCCGTTTCGGCGGCCAGCAGCGCGTCCGCGAGGACGCCGCCGCCGGCGCAGTCCGCCACGCCGATCGACACCGTCACCCCGACGAACTGCGGGCCGTCGCCCGACGCCTTCAGCGCCACCGGCGTCGAGGCGATCCGCAGCCGGATCCGCTCGGCGATCGCCATCGCGTCGAAGCGGCCGGTGCCGGGCAGCAGCACCGCGAACTCCTCGCCGCCCGAGCGGCCCACGAGGTCGGCGGCGCGGACCTCGTCACGCAGCGTGCCGGCGACCGCGCGCAGGACGGCGTCGCCGATGCGGGCGCCGTAGCGGTCGTTGAGCAGGCGGAAGTGGTCCAGGTCGAGCAGCAGCACGGCCGGGCCGGGTCCGTGGCCGCCGAGCCGGTCCAGCCGGGCCTCGGCGGCGCCGCGCCAGGACGCGGCGGTCAGCACGCCGGTGCCGGGATCGAGGGTGACGTGGTCGCGGCGCCCGGCCCCCAGGCCGCCGCGGTGCAGCACGACGGTGGCGCCGGCCAGCAGCGGCACCAGCAGCGGCGCGGCGCCGGCGGCCCAGGCCAGCGGCAGGCCGAACGCCGTCATCGCGGCGTCGAAGGCGTGCCCCGCCGCGGCGTCGCGGGGACGGCGGGGCCCGTCGGCGCCGGTCACGAGCGCGGCGTTCACCGCGAGGAACACCACCCCGGCGGTGGCGAGCAGGCCGACGGTCCGGCTGTCGAGGACCGCGCCGAGCGGCCGGAGGCCGGTCGCGGTGAGGAAGGCACCGGCGGCGAGGCCCGCCAGCGCCGTGGCCGCGGCGCCGAACACCTGCCGGTAAACGGGTCTTCTGCGGACCCGGAACCACTGGTGCAGCGCGGAGAGCGCGACCAGCGCGACGGCGAGGCCCGGCCGGAGCACGAGCACCCCGGCGAAGATCCACGGGGTGTCGACGCCGGGACCGAGCAGGGTGTCCTCGCGGTGGCGCTCCACCGGGCGCGCGAGCTCGGCCGACACCAGCATCCCGCCCAGGAGCAGCGCGAACGGGCCGAGCATCACGGCGAGCGGCGGGAAGCGGAGGGCGGCGAGCACGACGGCGGCGAGGGCGAGCGCGTCGACCCCGACGAGGTAGCAGATCCGGCCGCGGCGCGGCAGCCGCCACAGTGCCCAGCGCCGCAGGGCCGAGCGCTGCAGGACGAGGGCGGCCAGGAACCGGCCCGGGCGGCGTTCCCCGCCGGCGGCGACCGTGGAATCCCCCACCATTTCGGCAAAGTAGCCGGAATGCGGGCCGGTGTCGATCCGCCTTCAGGGGAATTCGACGTCGGTGGTCCGGACGACTCCGTGGGTCATTTTCCGACCGAAGGAGGGTTGACACGCAATATTGGTCTAGTCCATTGTGTGGTGGCACACAGCACTCCTCCCGGGTTGATCCCGCCGCCTCAAACCGGAGGTGCTCCACCCTGCATTCGGAGGACCCCCATGAAATCAGTGCGCCGTCTAGTCACCCTCGCAGCCGCGGCCTCGGCCGCGCTGGCGACGACGGCCGGGCTCGCCCCGCAGGCCATGGCCGCGACCGACCCGGTGCTCGCTTCCCCGTACCTGTACCAGTGGGGCGGGCAGACCAGCCCGACCGCCGCGATGTCCGCGACCGGCGTGAAAGCGTTTACGCTCGCGTTCGTCCTCTCGGACGGCTCCTGCAACCCGAAGTGGGACGGCACCCGGTCGCTGACCGGCTCGGACAAGACGATGATCCAGAACATCCGCAACGCGGGCGGGGACGTGATCCCCTCCTTCGGCGGGTGGTCCGGCACGAAGCTGGGCTCGAAGTGCACGTCGGCCTCGGCGCTGGCGGGCGCGTACCAGAAGGTGATCGACGCCTACGGCCTCAAGGCGATCGACCTCGACATCGAGAACACCGACGAGTTCGAGAACAACACGGTGCAGGACCGGATCCTCAACGCGGTCAAGCTGACCAAGCAGAAGAACCCGAACCTGCGCGTGGTCATCACGATCGGCACCGAGACCACCGGCCCGAACAGCTGGGGCAAGCGCCTGATCAACCAGGCCAAGGCGATCGGCGCCCCGGTCGACGTCTGGTCGGTCATGCCGTTCGACTTCTCCAGCGGCGGCGACATGGCCGCCCACACCAAGTCCGCGGTCGACGGGCTGAAGAACCAGCTCAAGACGACGTTCGGCTGGAGCGACGACACCGCCTACCGGCACAGCGGCCTGTCCTCGATGAACGGCAAGACCGACAACGCGGGCGAGACCGTCACGGTCGCGAACTTCACCTCCATCCGCAGCTACGCGGCGAGCCACCACCTGGCCCGCTTCACGTTCTGGGCCACCAACCGCGACTGCAGCGGCGGCGGCGAGTGCAGCGGCATCACGCAGGACAAGTACGCCTTCACCAAGATCGTCGCCGGCTACACCGGCTGACACAGGCCCGTAGTGGGGCAGTCGGAGGCCCTCTCACCGGCATCGGGGCCGGTGAGGGGGCCTTCGCGGATCAGCGCCGCGGGCCGCCGGAGTAGGGCCCGCAGTAGTACGGGTAGCACTGGTAGGGGTTCCAGGTGGGCGGCGGAGTCGCCTTCGTCGTGGCCGGCGGCGGGGGTGGCAGCTCGACGGTGACGGTCGGGGTGGGCGTCGGGGTCGGCGTCCGGCGCGCGTGCATGACGACCGGCGACGGCGTGGTCGTCTCGGTCGGGACGGCCGGCACGGTCGGCGACGACGAAACGGCGGTGGCCGGCTGCAGCTGCGGGAACTGCGTGGACCCGGGCACCGGATCCGGCCGCGTCGCGAGCACGAGCACCAGCCCGCCGAGCACGACGATGACGGCCGACGCCAGCGCCATCCGCGCCGCCCCGCTCGGCCCGGGCCCGTCCCCGGTGTCCCGGCGCGCAGCCAGCTCGGCGGCACGCGAGCCGGGCTTGCGCGGCCGCGCCCCGGTCTGCCGGAGCAGCTCGTCGACCGTCACCCGGTCCCGCCGCCTGCGCGCACTGCGCGTCATGCACGACCTCCGCCCGTACCCCCGCCGCCGCGCTCGCCCGCGGCCGCATGATCCGGGTGGATAGTAGAAACCCTTGCTGCAAAAGTAAACGCGCCGATCGCCGCGCTCTCGTTACCGTTTCGAGACAACCGGATGGCGTTCCCGGCCGTAGCTGTCAACGAGCCGCCACCAGGCCCGGCGGGCGGGTCCGCCACACCCTCACCGAGCCACCAGCCGCCGTCCCAAGCCGGCCACCCGGCGGGTCACCGGGGCGAACTCCGGCAGCCTCAGCACCGCCAGCAACCCGAACGGCACCGCCATCCCCAGCAGTCCCTGGACCGGCAGCTTCACCCACGCCGCCGGGATCACCCCGAGCGACGCCGGGACCGCGTACCCCGCCAGCACCGCCGCCACCACCCCCAGCACGCTCACCGAGAGCGTGATCAGCCCGACCCGCAGCGACCGCTTGCTGCGCAGGTGCCCCAGCCGGACCCACAGCCACACCTGGCCGAGGACCGCGCCGACCACGAACCCCGCGCCGTTGACCAGCATCACGCCGTAGACGATGTGCTCGGCGTCGAGGAGGCCGCGGCAGAGCAGGAGCAACGGGATCTTCACCGCCGTCATCACCAGCATGATCAGCGTCGGCGTGCGGGCGTCCTTCATCGCGTAGAACACCCGCAGCTGCAGCATGACCAGCGCGAACGGCAGCAGCCCGACCGCGGAGACGGCCAGCGTCTGGCCGAGCCGTTCGGCGTCGGCCAGGGTGCCGCGGCCCCAGGTGAAGATCGCGATGCCGATCGGGGTGCCGACCACGGCCAGCACCGCCGAGATCGGCACGAACAGCACCGTCGACATGCGGGAAGCCAGCGAGAGGTCGCCGACGAGCGACACCGTGTCGCCGTCCGCCGCGGCGCGGCTCATCCGCGGGAGCAGCGCCGTCAGCAGCGAAACGCCGAGGATGCCGTACGGCAGCTGGAAGAGCAGCGACGCGTAGCTGTAGGCCGTGACGCCGCCGCTGGAGCCGCCGGTCAGCACGCGGGTGGTGACGACGAACCCGACGTGGCTGACCACGACGTAGCCGAGGATCCACGCCGCGAGCCCGCCGAACTCCCGGATCCGCGGGTCGAAGCCCCAGCGCCAGCGGAACCGGAACCCGGTGCGCAGCAGCGCCGGGATCAGCACCAGCGCCTGCGCGACGATGCCGAGCGTGGTGCCGAGGCCGAGCACGAGCAGCTTCGGGTCGCTCATCCGGGCCGGGTCGAGGGTCAGCTCCCCCGGCACCAGCGCGAACACGACGAGCGTGCCGGTGACGACGACGTTGTTCAGCACCGGCGCCCAGGCCGGCGGGCCGAAGACGTTCTGCGCGTTGAGGATGGCCGAGAGCAGCGCGAACAGGCCGTAGAACAGGATCTGCGGCAGCAGCAGGTACGCCAGCGCGGTGGTCAGCCCGGGGTTCGCGGTGGCCGACGACTTGTCGACGTAGAGGGCGGTGAACAGCGGGGCGATGGCCACCGCGATCGCCGTGCCGACGACGAGCAGCACCAGCGCCATCGTGATCAGCCGCTGCGTGTAGGCGCGGCCGCCGTCCGGGTCGTCGTGGGAGCGCACCAGCAGCGGCACCACGACACTGGCCAGGACGCCGCCGAAGAGCAGTTCGAAGACGATGTTGGGCAGGGTGTTCGCGACGGTGAAGGAGTCGTTGACGACCCCGGTCCCGACGACGGCGGCGAGCAGCAGCTTCGCGACGAACCCGGTGACCCGGCTGACGGCGGAGGCGACCGCCATCCGGCCGCTGGAGCGGGCGAGCGACGAGCCGGCGCCTTCCCCGCGGCCGGCGCTGACCGGCGACGCGGGCGGGCGCGCGACGATCTGGCCGGCGAACTCGTCGTAGGGGCGCCGGGAGACGTCCGGGTCGCGGGTGGGCCAGTGCGGGCCCCGCAGCTCCTTCGGGAGGAAGACCGTCGCCTCGTTGTCCACCGGTGGTGGGTGCTCCGCCATGGGACAAGCCTGCCAGGTCGGCGACCCGGGAGAAATCGAACACCTGAGCGACGTCACGACCCTGCGTGACGCGGCGGCTCAGGCGGCGGTGACCGCCAGCGCGGCGCGGCCGGCCTCGGTCAGTTCCGCGGCGACCCGGCCGGTGGCCCCTTCGGGAGCGGGCCGGAGGTAGCCGCCGTGGGCGAGGGCGTGCGCGGTCATCTGATCGCAACAGGCGAATCCGTCGACGAAGAGATCGGGCTCGCAGCTGCAGGACATCTGCGCACGACCGGCGGCCACCGCCTTCAGCATGGCCATCGCGCGGTGGGTGAGCTCGACTCCTGAACCGGACACCGGACTTGCCTTCCCCTGAGGTTCGCTACTACCTGTCATTCGCCCATTGGGCCGATTGTGTTACTTACGGCCCTATGACGTTTCGGCCGCGGGTGAGGTTCCGTCCGGTCTCGGAACCTCCGCGCCGCAGGGCCATCCGGGGTGGGCTCAGCTCGCGGTGAGCCGCAGCTCCAGGGTCCGCGCCCACTCGCGGACGATCTGGCGCCGTCGGCGGGTGTCGTCGGTGAGCAGATTCGCCAGACCGAGGCCGCGGGCCAGGTCCAGGGTGGCCTGGACCAGTTCGCGCACCCCCGGCTGCGACTCGTCGACGCCGAGGAGCTCCACCGTCACGCGGTGCGCCTCGCGACCCACCCGCGCCTCCAACGGAACCAGCACGTCCCGCAGCGCCTCGTCGGTCGCCGCCACCGACCACAGTTGCAGGGCCGCGCGGAACAGCGGGCCCGTGTACAGGTTCAGCACCATCTCCACGACGCGCTCGATGCGGGACGCGCCGCTCGGGAGGTCGGCGGCCTGGGCCCGCAGCTCGTCGATCTGGGCCTCGCCCAGCAGGTCGACCGCCGCCACCACGAGGTCCTCGCGGGCCGGGAAGTGGTGCTGGGCCGCGCCGCGGGAGACGCCGGCGCGTTCCGCGATGCCGGCCACCGTCACGCCGTGCCAGCCGCGCTCGCCGAAGCTGTCCAGCGCGGCCTCGACCAACCGCCGCCGCGTGGTGCGGCTGCGTTCCTGCTGGGGTTCGCGGATGCCGGTCAAGACGCTCCTAGTACGACTTCGGGAGGCCGAGGCTGTGCTGACCCACGAAGTTGAGCACCATCTCGCGGCTCACCGGCGCGATCCGGCCCAGCCGCACCGCCGTGACCAGGGTGCCGAGGCCGTATTCGGTGGCGAGACCGTTGCCGCCGTGGGTCTGCACGGCCTGGTCGGTCGCGCGGATCGCGACCTCGGCGGCCGCGTACTTGGCCATGTTCGCCGATTCACCGGCGCCGAAGTCGTCGCCGGAGTCGTAGAGCGACGCGGCCTTCTGCGTCATCAGCTTGGCCAGTTCCAGCTCGATCTTGATTTCGGCCAGCGGGTGCGCGAGGCCCTGGTGGGTGCCGATCGGGGCGCCCCAGACCTGCCGCTGGTTGGCGTAGCCGACGGCCTTGGCCAGGGCGTACCGCGCGATGCCGAGGGAGAACGACGCGCCCATGATGCGTTCCGGGTTGAGGCCCGCGAACAGCTGCGCGATCGCCGCGTCCTCTTCGCCGACCAGCGCCTCGGCCGGGAGCTTGACGTCGTCGAGGAACAGCGAGAACTGGTTCTCCGGCGCCACGATGTCCATCGGGATCTTCGTGTACTCGAAGCCCGGGGTGCCGGTCGGCAGGATGAACAGCGCGGGCTTGAGCCGGCCGGTCTTCGAGTCCTCCATGCGCCCGACGACGAGCACCGCGTCGGCCTCGTCGACGCCGGAGATGTAGACCTTGCGTCCATTGAGGACCCAGCCGTCGCCGTCGCGCTTGGCGGTGGTGGTGATCTTGTGCGAGTTCGACCCGGCGTCCGGCTCGGTGATGGCGAAGACCATCCGCCTGCTGCCGTCGGCGATGCCAGGCAGCCACTGCTTCTTCTGCTCTTCGGTGCCGAACCGGGAGATCACCGTGCCGCAGATCGCCGGCGAGACGACCATGAGCAGCAGCGGCGAGCCCGCGGCGGCGAGTTCCTCGAGGACCGCGGCGAGGTCGGCGATGCCGGCGCCCCCGCCGCCGTACTCCTCGGGGATGTTGACGCCGAGGTAACCCAGGCGGCCGGCTTCGTCCCACAGCTCGTGGGTCTTCTCGTCCGCGCGGGCTTTGCGCGCGTAGTACTCGTGGCCGTACTTGGCGCCGAGTTCGGCGACGGCCTTCCGGAGCGCGATCCGCTCTTCCGGCTCGATGAAGTTCATCGCGTTCATTCTGCTTCTCCCACCACTGAGTCCGATGGCGCGTCTCCGACGACGGCGAGGATCGTGCCCACTTCGACCTGCTGTCCGACCGTGACCGGCAGTTCCGCGACCACGCCGTCGGCGGGGGCGGCGATCCGGTGTTCCATCTTCATCGCCTCGAGCCACAGCAGCGGATCGCCGGCCTTGACCGGGTCCCCGGCCTGCACGGCGAGCCGGACGACCGTGCCCGGCATCGGCGCGACCAGCGAACCGGCGGCCAGCGCCGCGTCCGGGTCGGCGAACCGCGGCTCGGCCTTGAGCGCCACCGAGCCGAGCGCCGAGTCCACATACGACACCCCGTCGTGGTGGGCGACGTCGAAGGTGCGCCGCACTCCGGCGACGTCCAGGACGACCCGGCCGGGCTCGGCCGACACCAGCTCGGCTTCGAAACCTTCCGCCCGCAAGCCGTCCCGCGTCAGCGAATAGACCACTGTGTACTCGCGGCCGGCCACCGTGAAGACCTTGCGCTGGCCGGCCGAGCGGACGTTGCGCCACCCGCTCGGCAGCCGGCGCTGCGTGGTCGCCGACGCCCGGTTGCCCGCCGCGTCTGCCAGGGCCGCGGCCAGGGCGGCCAGCCGTTCGGTGTCCACAGTGGCCAGTGGCGCGGCCAGGGTGTCGAGGCCGTGGCGGCCGAAGAACGCCGTGTCGGTCTCCCCGGCCAGGAACGCTTCGTGGCGCAGGATGTTCACCAGCAGGTCGCGGTTGGTGACGACGCCGTGGATCTTCGTGGCGGCCAGGGCCTTCGCGAGCCGCCGGGCGGCTTCGGCGCGGGTCGGCGCCCAGGTGATCACCTTGGCGAGCATCGGGTCGTAGTGGACGCCCACCACGGACCCGGTCTCGAAGCCCGAGTCCAGCCGCAGGCCCGGGCCGTGCGCGAACGTACGGTCCACATCGGGCACGGCGAAGGTGTGCAGCGTGCCGCTCTGCGGCTGCCAGCCCGCGGCCGGGTCTTCGGCGTAGAGCCGGACCTCGATGGAGTGGCCGACGGTGGGCGGCGGGTCGGCCGGGAGCCGCTCGCCCTCGGCGATCCGCAGCTGCAGGGCGACCAGGTCGAGGCCGGTGACGTTCTCGGTGACCGGGTGCTCGACCTGCAGCCGGGTGTTCATTTCGAGGAAGTAGAACCGGCCGTCGGGGCCGGCGAGGAACTCGACCGTGCCCGCGCCGACGTAGTCGATCGCCTTGGCCGCCTTGCGCGCGGCCTCGAAGAGTTCCTCGCGCATGCCTGCGTCGACGAACGGCGACGGCGCCTCTTCGACGACCTTCTGGTGCCGCCGCTGGATCGAGCACTCCCGCTCCCCCACCGCCCACACCGTGCCGTGGGTGTCGGCGAGCACCTGGACCTCGATGTGACGTCCGGTCTCGAGGTAGCGCTCGCAGAAGACGGTCGGGTCGCCGAACGCGGATCCGGCCTCCGCACTGGCGCCTTCCACCGCCTCGGCCAGCTCGTCGAGCGAGCGGACCACGCGCATGCCGCGGCCGCCACCGCCCGCGGACGCCTTGACCAGCAGCGGGAGGTCGTCCTCGGTCACCGCGTCCGGGTCCAGTTCGGACAGCACGGGCACGCCGGCCGCGGCCATCAGCCGCTTGGACTCCACTTTGGAGCCCATGGTCTCGATGGCCTCCGGCGGTGGCCCGACCCAGGTGAGCCCGGCGTCGAGGACGGCCCGGGCGAAGGCGGCGTTCTCCGAGAGGAAACCGTAGCCCGGGTGCACGGCGTCGGCGCCGGTCTCGGCCGCGGCCTTCACCAGCAGCTCGGCTCGCAGGTACGTCTCCGAAGGCGCGTTGCCGGGCAGGCGGACGGCCGCGTCGGCTTCGAGGACGTGCGGCGCCGCGGCATCGGCGTCGGAGAACACCGCGACCGTGCCGATGCCGGCGTCGCGGCAGGTGCGGAAGACGCGGCGGGCGATCTCGCCGCGGTTGGCGACCAGCAGGTTCTGGATCATCGCTCGCTCACATCCGGAAGACGCCGAAGCCCTCGGCGCCCTTCACTGGTCCATTGTGGATCGCGGACAGGCTCAGGCCGAGCACCGTGCGGGTGTCACGCGGGTCGATGATGCCGTCGTCGTAAAGCATGCCGGAGAGGAACATCGGCATCGACTCGGCTTCGATCTGACCCTCCACCATGGCGCGCATGGCCTTGTCGTGCTCCTCGTTGTACTCCTGGCCGCGGCTTTCGGCGGCCGCGCGGGCCACGATGGACAGCACGCCGGCCAGCTGCGCCGGGCCCATCACCGCGGACTTCGCGCTCGGCCAGGCGAACAGGAAGCGGGGGTCGTAGGCGCGGCCGCACATCCCGTAGTGCCCGGCGCCGTAGGACGCTCCCATGAGGACGGACAGGTGCGGCACCTTCGAGTTCGAGACGGCGTTGATCATCATCGCGCCGTGCTTGATGATGCCGCTCTGCTCGTACTCCTTGCCGACCATGTAGCCGGTCGTGTTGTGCAGGAACACCAGCGGCGTGTGGATCTGGTTGGCCAGCTGGATGAACTGCGCGGCCTTCTGCGACTCCTCGCCGAACAGCACGCCCTGGGCGTTGGCCAGCACGCCGACCGGGTAGCCGTGGATGCTCGCCCAGCCGGTCACCAGCGACGAGCCGTACAGCGGCTTGAACTCGTCGAAGTCGGACCCGTCGACGACCCGGGCGATGACCTCGCGCGGGTCGAAGGGCACCTTGAGGTCGGTCGGCACGATGCCGAGCAGGTCTTCGGCGTCGTAGAGCGGCTCTTCGTAGTCCGGCTTGGGCGACGGCCCCTGCTTGGTCCAGTTGAGCCGCTTGACGATGTTGCGGCCCAGCCGGATCGCGTCCTGCTCGTCGGCGGCCAGGTAGTCGGCCAGGCCCGAGGTCCGCGCGTGCATCTCGGCGCCGCCGAGCGATTCGTCGTCGGACTCCTCACCGGTGGCCATCTTGACCAGCGGCGGGCCGCCGAGGAACACCTTCGCGCGTTCCTTGACCATCACGACGTAGTCCGACATGCCCGGCAGGTACGCGCCGCCGGCGGTGGAGTTGCCGAACACCAGCGCGATCGTCGGGCAGCCCGCCGCGGAGGCGCGCGTGAGGTCGCGGAAGATCCGGCCGCCCGGGATGAAGATCTCCTTCTGGGTGGGCAGGTCGGCGCCGCCGGACTCGACGAGGTTGATCGACGGCAGCCGGTTCTGCGCGGCGATGTCCGCGGCCCGGAAGCTCTTCTTGGTCGTCCACGGGTTGCTCGCGCCGCCCTTGACCGTCGGGTCGCTGGCCGAGATCAGGCACTCGACGCCTTCGACGACGCCGATGCCGGTCACCAGGCTCGCGCCGACGCGGTAGTCGGTGCCCCAGGCGGCCAGCGGCGACAGCTCCAGGAACGGCGAGTCCGCGTCGAGCAGCAGCTCGATCCGTTCCCGCGCGAGGAGCTTGCCGCGCTTGCGGTGCCGCTCGACGTACTTCTCGCCGCCCCCGGCGACGGCCTTGGCGTGCTCGGCGTCGATCTCGGCGAGCTTCTCCAGCATCGCCTCGCGGTTCGCGCCGAACTCGGCGGCCCGCACGTCCACTGTGGACCTCAAGGTTGTCACGAGGTGTATCCCAATCGCTTCGCGGCCAGGCCGGTGAGGATCTCGGTGGTGCCGCCGCCGATGCCGAGGATCCGGACGTCGCGGTAGTGCCGCTCCACTTCGGACTCGCGCATGTAGCCGAGGCCGCCGTGCAGCTGGACGGCCTCGTTGACCACCCACTCGGCGGCTTCGACGGCGGTGTTCTTCGCGAAACAGGCTTCGGCGATGACCTCTTCGCCGGAGACGTGCCGGATCGCGGCCTGCCGGGTGTAGGTGCGGGCGACGTCGATCTTCCGCGCCATTTCGGTGAGCTTGTGCTGGACGACCTGCCGTGAGATGAGCGGACGGCCGAACGTCTCGCGCAGCCGGCACCAGTCGAGCGTCAGGTCGAGCGCGCGCTCGGCGTGCGCGTACGCCTGCACGGCCAGCGACAGCCGTTCGGTGACGAACTGGGTGGCGACCTGGGCGAACCCGCTGTTTTCGGCACCCACCAGGTTCTCCACCGGCACCCGGACGTCCACGTAGGACAGCTCGGCGGTGTCGGAGCAGAGCCAGCCCATCTTTTCGAGCTTGCGGCTCACCGTGAACCCCGGTGTCCCGCGTTCCACGACGATCAGCGACAGCCCGTGCGCGCCGTCGCCGCCGGTGCGCACCACCGTCGTCACGAAGTCCGCGCGGCAGCCGGAGGTGATGAACGTCTTGGCGCCGTTGACGACGTATTCGTCGCCCTCGCGCACGGCGGTGGTCCGGATCCCGGCGACGTCGGAGCCGCCGTCCGGTTCCGTGACGGCGAGCGACCCGATCTTGTCCCCGGCCAGGGTGGGCCGCACCCAGCGTTCGATCTGGACGGGATCGTTCGCCTCGGCGATGTGCGGGACGGCGATGCCGCAGGTGAACAGCGAGGCGAACAGCCCGCCGGAGCCGCCCGCGTAGTGCATCTCCTCGGCGACGACCAGCGCGTCGAGGTAGTTGCCGTCGCCGCCGCCGATCTCCTCGGGGAAGGCGACGCCCAGCAGACCCAGGTCCCCGGCCTTCCGGTGCAGGTCGCGGGGCAGCTCACCGGCGCGTTCCCAGTCGTCCAGGTGCGGCAGGACCTCCTGCTCGACGAACTTGCGCACGGTCTTGCGCAGCTCGGCCCGTTCGGGGGTCCGGAAAGGATCGGTCACAGCAGGACCTCCGGGACGTCGATCTCGCGCGACCGCAGCCACTCGCCGAGGGCCTTGGCCTGCGGGTCGAACCGGGCCTGCGACGCGACGCCTTCGCCGAGGATGCCTTCGACGACGAAGTTCATCGCCCACAGGTTCGGCAGCAGGTACCGCGTCACCGGCAAGGCGGCGGTCTCGGGCAGCAGCAGCTTGAACTCCGCGACGGTGAGCCGGTGCACCAGCCACCGCCACGCCTCTTCGGACCGCACCCAGACGCCGAGGTTGGCGTTGCCGCCCTTGTCGCCGCTGCGGGCGCCGGCGACGGTGCCCAGGGGCACGCGCCGCACCGGCCCGTGGCCGAGCGGTTCGGGCAGCGCCGGCTCGTCCACTTCGGACAAGTCCAGGGTGGACGACGAAGGCGCTATGTCGACCCGCATCCCGTCCGGCAGCACGGCGGCGTGCGGCACCTCGTCCGCGGCGACGTAGGCCGCGGTGTAGACGCCGTAGGGCGAGGCGTCCGACGGCGGCGCGGTCACGTGGAATCCGGGATAGCTGGCCAGCGCGAGTTCGACGGCCGCGCCGGTGAAGGCGCGCCCGGCCACCTTCGGGTCGGCGTCCTTGACCGCGACGTGCAGCAGCGCGCTCGCGGTTTGCTCGGTGTCGGCGTCGGCGTGGTCGGTGCGGGCGAGGGTCCACCGCACGTCGGCGGGCGGCCGGTCCTTCATGGACGCTTCGAGTTGTTCGCGCACCAGCGCGGCTTTCGCCTCGATGTCGAGTCCGGTGAGGACGAACGTGGTCTCGTTGCGGAACCCGCCGAGGGTGTTCAGCGCGACCTTGAGCGTCGGCGGCGGCGCTTCCCCGCGGACGCCGGAGATCCGGACGCGGTCCGGCCCGTCCTGGCTCAGGGCGAGCGTGTCGAACCGGGTGGTCACGTCGGGCCCGGCGTACCGCGCGCCGGTGATTTCGTACAGCAGCTGCGCGGTGACCGTGCCGGTGTTCACCACGCCGCCGGTGCCCGGATGCTTGGTGATGACGCTGGAGCCGTCGGCCTCGATCTCGGCGATCGGGAACCCGGGCACGCCCAGGGCGTGCTCGGTGAAGAAGGCGTAGTTGCCCCCGGTGGCCTGGGCGCCGCATTCGATGACGTGCCCGGCGGCGACCGCGCCGGCGAGGGCGTCGAAGTCGTCGCGGGCCCAGCCGTAGTGCGCGGCGGCCGGCCCGACGATCACCGAGGCGTCGGTGACGCGGCCGGTGACGACGACGTCGGCGCCCGCGTTCAGGCACTCGACGATGCCCCAGGCGCCGAGGTAGGCGTTGGCGGTCAACGGTTTCCCGAGTCCCAGCTCGCCGGCCCGGGCCACGAGGTCGTCGCCTTCGACGTGCGCGATCTTGACGTCGAGGCCGAGCTTGGCCGCGAGTTCGCGCAGAGCGCCGGCGAGCCCGGCGGGGTTCAGCCCGCCCGCGTTGGCGACGATCTTGACGCCCTTTTCCTGCGCGAGCCCGAGGTTCTCCTCCATCTGCCGGAGGAACGTTTTGGCGTAGCCGCGGGTGGGGTCCTTCATCCGGTCGCGGCCGAGGATGAGCATGGTCAGCTCGGCCAGGTAGTCACCGGTCAGGACGTCGAGCGGGCCGCCGGTGAGCATCTCGCGGACCGCGGAGAACCGGTCGCCGTAGAAGCCCGAGGCGTTTCCGATGCGGTAAGTCATGCGAACTGTCCCGGCTTCCGGCCGTTGCCAGGCGGACCCGCGAAGGCCTGCGCGATGCCGAGCCACTCTTCGACGTCGGCGCCGTGGGCGACGAGGCCGGTGTCGGCCGGGTGCCGCCGCTGGGTGACGACGAGGCAGAAGTCCAGCGCGGTGCCGGTGAGCTTCTGCTCGGCGTCCTCGGGACCGAACGCCCAGGTGGAGCCGTCGGGCGCGGTCAGTTCGACGCGGAACTCCTCGGCCGGCGGGGCGAGCGAGTGGACCTTGTAGGCGAAGTCGCGGGTGCGGGTGCCGAAGCGGGCGATGTGCCACAGCCGCGCGGTCGGCTCGCGGGTGAGCCCGAGCGCGTCGAAGACGTCCTGCCCGTGGGCCCAGGTCTCCATCATCCGCGCGGTGGCCATCGAGGCGGCGCTCATCGGCGGCCCGTACCAGGGCAGTTTCTGCCCGTCGGGGACGGCGGCGAGGGCTTCGGCCAGCGCCGCGCGACCGGCCCGCCAGTCTTCGAGGAGCTCACCGGGCGGCCGCTGCGCCCCGGCGGCGGCCCCGTCGTCGACGTAGGTCTCCCCGGCCTTGAGGAGCTCTTCGACCTCGGCCTGCCAGTCTTCCGGGTGCGCGGCCGCGATCAGGGCCTTCCGGTCGGTCCAGGCCAGGTGCGCGATCTGGTGCGCGATCGTCCACCCCTCCGCCGGTGTCGCGCGCGCCCAATCGGCCGCGGGCAGCGCCGCCACCACGTCGTCGATCGTCCGTGTCTCCGCGTCGAGATCCCCGAGGATCACGCCGAGATCCGCCATCGCCCGCCTCCTTGCGTCCGGCAGCCAGCGTGGCACCGGCCGACAGAAAAATCAAGCACGCCTGATTGTTTCGCCCCGGACGCTGCGGACCCGCTATTGACATCTTGCCAGTAGCGCCCCGCTGCCATAACTTCGTCGCATGGCCGACTACGCCGAGATCACCTACACCGTCGCGGACCGGGTTGCCACGGTCACGCTGAACCGGCCCGCGGCGCGCAACGGCTACACGATCCGGATGGCCGACGAGCTCGAGGCCGCGATGGACCGGGCCGACCGTGACGAGGACGTCCGCGTCGTCGTGCTGGCCGGGGCCGGCCGGGACTTCTGCGTCGGGGCCGATCTCTCGCAGGGCGGCTTCGACTTCGATCCCGGCGAGGGACCGGATGCGGCGTGGCAGGAGCCCGCCGGCCGGTGCTCGAAGCGGATCTTCACCATGAACAAGCCCGTGATCGCCGCCTTGCACGGCGCGGCCGTCGGCGGTGGGCTCACCATCACGCTGTCGTGCGACTACCGGCTCGCGTCGGAGGACTCGCGGTTCGGGTTCGTCTTCACCCGCCGCGGCATCTACCCCGAAGGCGCCTCCGCCTGGTTCCTCCCACGGCTCGTCGGCATGGGCACCGCGCTCGACTGGATGATCAGCGGGCGTGTCTTCCCCGCCGCCGAAGCCCTGGAAAAAGGCTTGGTGCACAAGGCCTTCCCCACCGGAACCGTGCTGGCCGAAGCGAAGAAGCTCGCGAACGAGATCGTCGAGAAGACCGCGCCGGTGTCGGTCGCGGTGACCCGGCAGCTGCTCTACCGGATGGCGAGTGCCCCGTCGCCGTTCCCGGTGCACGAGCTCGACTCGAAGCTGATCGGCGGCCTGGGCGCGAGCCCGGACGCCGTCGAAGGCGTGCTGTCGTTCCTGCAGAAGCGGCCGCCGTCGTTCGGCATGCGCGTCGAGCGGGATCTGCCCGACTACCTGCCCTGGCTGGAGAAATGACCCCCTATCCCCCGCAGCCCTGGAACCTGGTCGCCGACGCGCACGTGTCGATCTGGCGCGTCCCCGCGCGTGACGTGCACCCCGGCGCGCTGTCCGTCGCCGGGTACACCACCGTGTTCACCGCCTGGATCGCCTACCGCGAGCCCGGGCAGCTCAGCTACCACGAGCTGCTCGCCGCCGTCCCGGTCCGCGGGAAGCGGACGACGTGCACCATCACGCAGATCTGGGTCGACTCCGAGGTCTCGCTCGCCGGCGGCCGCGAGCTGTGGGCCATCCCGAAAGACCTCGCCGCCCTGCAGTTCACCGACCGCACGTACACCGCGACGACCGGCGACGACTGGATCGCCACCGCGGCCTTCACACCGCGGCCGGGCTCGCCGCTCGCCCTCCCCGGCCGCTTCGACGTCCTCCAGGACCGCGACGGCACCCCCGTGCGGACGCCGGTCGGCGCGAAGATCCGGCCCGGGCTCGCCGCGGCCGACTGGACGGTCAACGCGAGCGGCCCGCTCGGCTACCTGGCCGGCCGGCGCCCCTTCCTGAGCCTCGCCCTCCCCGGCAGTGAGCTGCGTTTCGGGGCTTGAGCAGCACCTCAGGGTGATCACGTAACCCCGCCAGAGTGAACTCATGACACGCCATCTGGGGTACCGCGCGGACCCCGACCCCAACATGTAGTCTCTGGGAACCGGCAGCCCCCAGCGACGGGGAGACCGCTGCAGAGGGCGGCCGGGCAGCTTTCAGGAAACCGCAGCGCACGGCCTCATGACGCCGTGTGGCGATCGAACGCGCCCGAAAACTTGGAGACACGCATGTCAGTCGAAACCGGTCAGCGGCCCTCTGCCGCCGACACACCCACCGCGATCCGGGTCATCCGGCGGGACGGCAGCGTGTCGCCGTTCGACGCCGGGAAGATCTCGGTCGCGCTGACCAAGGCGTTCCTCGCGGTCGAGGGCGGCGACGCCGCCGCGTCCTCCCGCGTGCACCACGTCGTCGCGGAGCTGACCCAGCAGGTCGAGACCACCCTGCTGCGCCACGCCGGCCCCGAGACCGCCCTGCACATCGAGCAGATCCAGGACATCGTCGAGCTCGCCCTGATGCGCGGTGAGCACCACAAGGTCGCCCGCGCCTACGTCCTCTACCGCGAGGAGCGCAGCAAGGCCCGCGAGGCCGCCAAGCCCGCGACGACCGAAGCCACGCTCAACGTCAAGGGCACCGACGGTGTCCTGCGCCCGCTCGACTGGGCCCGCGTGTCCCACGTCGTGGGCGAGGCCGTCGCCGGTCTCGAGGACGTCAGCGCCGAGCCGGTGCTGGCCGAGGCCAAGCGCAACCTCTACGACGGCATCAGCGCCGACGAGCTGGCCCTGGCCCAGGTCCTGGCCGCCCGCGTGCTCGTCGAGCAGGAGCCGAACTACTCCTACGTCTCCGCGCGGCTGCTGCTGGACAAGCTCCGCGGCGAAGCGCTGAGCTACCTCGCCGGCACCCCGCGCCAGGCCAGCCAGGACGAGATGGCGGGCGAGTACCCGGCGTACTTCCGCGCCTACCTGCGCCGCGCCATCGAGCTGGAGCTGGTCGACCCCGAGCTGCAGCGCTTCGACCTGGACAAGATCACCGCCGCGATCCGCCCCGAGCGCGACCTCGACTTCGGCTTCCTCGGCCTGCAGACGCTGTACGACCGGTACTTCCAGCACCACGACGGCACCCGCTTCGAGCTGCCGCAGGCGTTCTTCATGCGCGTCGCCATGGGTCTCGCGATCCGGGAAGACGACCGCGAAGCCCGCGCGATCGAGTTCTACGAGCTGCTGTCGAGCTTCCACTTCATGGCTTCGACGCCGACGCTGTTCAACTCGGGCACCACGCGCCCGCAGCTGTCGTCCTGCTTCCTGACCACGGTGGACGACGACCTGGACTCGATCTTCCAGGCCTACAAGAACAACGCGCTGCTGGCCAAGTACTCGGGCGGCCTCGGCAACGACTGGACCCCGGTCCGCGGCCTCGGCGCGCACATCAAGGGCACCAACGGCCAGTCGCAGGGCGTCGTGCCGTTCCTCAAGATCGCCAACGACACCGCCGTCGCGGTCAACCAGGGCGGCAAGCGCAAGGGCGCGGCCTGCGCGTACCTCGAGACCTGGCACGTGGACATCGAGGAGTTCCTCGACCTGCGCAAGAACACCGGTGACGACCGCCGGCGCACCCACGACATGAACACCGCGAACTGGGTGCCCGACGAGTTCCTCCGCCGCGTCGAGGCGAACGCCGAGTGGACGCTGTTCTCGCCGAACGAGACGCCGGACCTGCACGACCTCTACGGCAACGAGTTCGCCGCCCGCTACCGCGAGTACGAAGCGATGGCCGACCGGGGCGAGATCAAGGTGTTCCGCCGGATCCGCGCGGTCGACCTGTGGCGCCGCATGCTGACCATGCTGTTCGAGACCGGCCACCCGTGGATCACGTTCAAGGACCCGTGCAACCTGCGTTCGCCGCAGCAGCACGTCGGCGTCGTGCACTCGTCCAACCTGTGCACCGAGATCACGCTGAACACCACCGTCGACGAGGTCGCGGTCTGCAACCTCGGCTCGGTGAACCTGCTCAAGCACGTCACGCCGGCCGGCCTGGACACTGAGCGGCTCGAGAAGACCGTGCGCACGGCCGTCCGCATGCTGGACAACGTGATCGACATCAACTTCTACACGATCCCGGAGGCGCGCCGCTCCAACCTGCGCCACCGCCCGGTCGGCCTGGGCATCATGGGCTTCCAGGACGCGCTGTTCGAGATCGGCGTCCCGTTCGCCTCCGAAGAGGCCGTCAAGTTCGCCGACGTCTCCATGGAGCACCTGTCCTACTACGCGATCTCGGCGTCGACCGACCTCGCCGAGGAGCGCGGGCAGTACCAGTCGTTCGAGGGTTCGCTGTGGAGCAAGGGCATCCTGCCGATCGACTCGATGCAGCTGCTCATCGACGCCCGCCAGGGTGACGGCCTGGACGTCGACCTGTCGTCCACGTTGGACTGGGCGCCGCTGCGCGAGCGCGTCAAGACCGTCGGCATGCGCAACTCCAACGTGATGGCGATCGCCCCGACCGCGACGATCTCCAACATCTCCGGCGTGGGCCAGTCGATCGAGCCGCTGTTCCAGAACCTGTTCGTCAAGTCGAACATGTCCGGCGACTTCACCGTCGTCAACCCGCACCTGGTCAAGAGCCTCAAGGAGCGCGGGCTCTGGGACGAGGTCATGGTGAGCGACCTGAAGTACTTCGACGGCAGCCTCGGCCAGATCGACCGCGTGCCGGACGACCTGAAGGCGCTCTACGCGACGGCGTTCGAGATCGAGTCGAAGTGGATCGTCGACGCCGGTTCGGTGCGCCAGAAGTGGATCGACCAGGCGCAGTCGCTGAACCTGTACATCGCGGCGCCGAGCGGCCGCAAGCTCGACGAGCTGTACCGCTACGCGTGGCACAAGGGCCTCAAGACCACGTACTACCTGCGCGCGCAGTCCGCGACGCATGTGGAGAAGAGCACCCTGCGCGGCACCGACGGCAAGCTGAACGCCGTCTCGGCCACCCCGGCCCCGGCGGCCGCCCCGGCCCCGGCCCCGGCCCCGGCGCCTGCTCCGGCCCCCGCGCCGACGCCGCCGCCCGCGCCCGACGTCGACTTCGTCGCCACGGAAGGCGCCGCCTGCCGCATCGACGACCCCGACTGCGAAGCCTGCCAGTAAGCCCCTCCCGCGGGGGGGGGGGGGGGTTGGTGGGGGGGATGGCCCCCCACCCCACACACCCCCCCCCCCCCCAAAAGAAAGCAAAAAAACAAAAAAAAAAAAAAAAAAGCAC
>NZ_JBFBBT010000005.1:0-284041 GCF_040682815.1 Amycolatopsis sp. NPDC051102 | reverse complement strand
GTGGGGCCGCCGCCGGCCCGGCCGCGCCGGGGGGGGGGGCTGCTGCTGCGGGCCCGCGCGCCCGCCCCACCCCCCCCCCCCACCCCACCTGCATGAAGTGAGCGACATGACCAACGTGGAGACGACGGACGCGACCGGCCTCGGGGAGATCGAGGTCGGCGCCGCCCGGATCAACGTCGACGACAAGCGCATGATCAACGCGCGCGCCGACGTCAACCAGCTGCTGCCCATGAAGTACAAGTGGGCGTGGGAGAAGTACCTGGCCGGCTGCAACAACCACTGGATGCCGACCGAGGTCGCCATGCAGGCCGACATCGCGCTGTGGAAGTCGCCGGACGGCCTCACCGAGGACGAGCGGCAGATGCTCAAGCGCAACCTGGGCTTCTTCGCGACCGCGGAGTCCTTGGTGGCCAACAACATCGTGCTCGCGGTGTACCGGCAGATCACCAACCCCGAGTGCCGCCAGTACCTGCTGCGCCAGGCGTTCGAGGAGGCCGTGCACACGCACACCTTCCAGTACATCTGCGAAAGCCTCGGCCTGGTCGAGGGCGAGCTGTTCAACATGTACCGCGAGGTCCCGTCCATTTCGGACAAGGACGCGTGGGCGCTGAAGTACACGCAGAACCTGGAGAACCCGGACTTCGAGACCGGCACGCCGGAAGCCGACCAGGCGTTCCTGCGTGACCTGGTCGCGTTCTACGTGATCTTCGAGGGCATGTGGTTCTACACCGGTTTCGCGCAGATCCTGTCGCTGGGCCGCCGGAACAAGATGGTCGGCATCGCCGAGCAGTACCAGTACATCCTGCGCGACGAGTCGATCCACCTGAACTTCGGCATCGACTGCATCAACCAGATCAAGATCGAGAACCCGCACCTGTGGACGCCCGAGTTCCAGGAAGAGGTCCGCGGCATGCTGAAGGAGGCGTGCGAGCTCGAGGTCAACTACGCGCGCGACACGATGCCGCGCGGCATGCTCGGCCTGTCGGCGCAGCTGTGCGAGCAGTACATGCACTTCATCACCGACCGCCGCGCGCAGCAGATCGGCCTGGCCCCGATCTTCGGCGAGACCGAGAACCCGTTCCCGTGGATGTCCGAGGCGATGGACCTGAAGAAGGAGAAGAACTTCTTCGAGACCCGCGTGATCGAATACCAGTCGGGCGGCGCCCTCGACTGGGACTGAGCTCCCCTGGAACGGCCCCGCCCCGGCGAACCGGGGCGGGGCCGTTTCACGGCATCACCCGCGCGGCGATCTCCGCGTCCAGCGGGCTCGTGCCCGGGCCGACGGGCTCGCCCGGCGACCACCACCGGAAGCCGAGCCCTTCCTCGCCGAGCGTCAGCCGGGGCACGGCGGCGAGCTCGGCCCGGTAGACGGCGAGGAGCTCCCGGCGCGCCGGGCGGACCAGGTCGAACTCGGCCACCGCGGCGAAGGTCAGCGTCGGCCCGTGCAGGCCGGTTTCCTCGGCGAGTTCGCGGCCCGCCGTCTCGCGGGCGGTTTCTCCGGGTTCCCGCATCCCGCCGGGGAGCTCCCACTGCGCCCGGCGCTTGTCGAACATCATCAGGACCGCGCCGGCGTGCACGACCACGACCACGGCGGCGGGCACCGGGTGCGGCAGCTCGCTCTCGGCGACCCGGCGCACGGCGAGGAGCACGTTGCCCGCTTGATCGCGCAGAGGCAGCTCGGTCATGTCTCCCCGCGTCAGTACGCGTAGCGGCGCACGGTTTCCGGGTGGATCACCAGGCGCACCAGGTCCCCCGCCAGGATGGCCTCGAGGTCCGCCGCCCGGGTCCGGTCGCCGAGGTCCCAATACCGCGCCGCCAAGCGCTGCGCCAGCTCGTGCGCGCCGTCGCGCTCCACCGACATCCGGCCTGCGACCGACACCCAGCGCTCTCGCTCCCCCACCGGTGCCGCCACGACGATCGACGCCCGCGGGTCGCGGCGCGCGCGGCGCACCTTGAGCGCGTCCGGTTCGCTGAACAGCTGGATCGTGCCGTCGCCGGTCGCCTCGAACCAGACGGGGCGGGGCTCGGCGCCGGCCACCGTCAGGAAGCCGTGCAGGGGGCGGCGGAGGAACTCGAGGTCGTCAGGGGTCACTGCGTTCATGACGTCCAGTCAACCCCGGCAGCCCGGACGATCCCATGGGTGAAACACCGGAATCCCTGTCCATGCGTCTAACCTCGGGACCGTGGACGACCTCTTCCGCGGCGTGCGCGCCCACGGCTCGCTGTTCGGCAGCTCGGCCCTCTCCCCGCCGTTCGCCTTGCACTTCGTCGACGGCGCTCCGCTGACCCTGTGCACCTCGCTCTCCGGCGGCGGCTGGATCGTCCCCGAACACGGCGAACCCGAGCCGCTCCACGCCTACGACACCGTCGTCGTGCGCGGGCCGGGGACGTTCACCTTCGTCGACGAGCCCGGCACCGGCGCCGAGCCCGTCGCGTGCGGCGAGTTCTGCGCCGTCCCCGAGCTCGGCGGGACGCGGTACCGGCGCGGCTGGCGCGACGACGGCGACGGCCCGACCACCCTGATCGTCGGCGCCTACCCCGTGCACGGCGAGATCAGCCGCCCGCTGCTGGACGCCCTGCCTCCCGTGCTGCGCGTCGACGGCGGCGGCACCGGGGACGCCGTCCTGGACCACCTCGCCGTCGAAGCCGCCGTGGACGCCCCTGGCCAGCAGGTGGTGCTCGACCGGCTGCTGGACTGGCTGCTCGTCTGCACCCTGCGCGCCTGGTTCGACCGGCCCGGCGGCGAACCACCGGCGTGGTGGACGGCCCGGCGCGACCCGGTGGCCGGCCCGGTCCTGCGCCTGCTGCACGACGAGCCCGCGGCGCCGTGGACGGTCGCCACACTGGCCAAGAGGGCCGGGGTCTCCCGCTCGACGCTGGCCAAGCGGTTCGCCGAGCTGGTCGGCGAGCCGCCGCTGACCTACCTCACCCGCCACCGCATGGCGCTCGCCGCGGACCTGCTGACCGAGCGGCCGGACGCGACCGTGGCGGAGGTGGCCCGTGCCGTGGGGTACGCCGACCCGTTCGGCTTCAGCGCGGCGTTCAAACGGGTCCGCGGCGCCACCCCGAGCGAGTTCCGGCGCAGACCACCCGAAAAGAGGGCCGCCCAGGTGTTGTCAGACCGTCAACAAGAGGGCATCGTGAAGGGGTAGCCGATCTCGACGGGGAGATGGTCACTTTGCCGGGCACCGTGAGCCGAGCCGCCGAAGCACTGCGTGAACGCGTGCCGCCCTTGACCGCGCTCCCCCTGCCGCACAAGGTCGACGAGCGCTGGCTGCGGTCGCGCTGGCCCGTCAAGGAACTCGCGACGCCGCCCGCCGGCAGCGGCCTCAAGCCGGTGCTCGGCGACGAAGGCCCGCCGGTCGTCGGGCACATGCTCGAGATGATGCGGTTCGGGCCGGCGTTCGGCCTGCGCCGCTACGAGCTCTACGGCCCGGTGTCGTGGACCGGCGGGTTCGGCCGCCGGATCGTCGCGCTGTCCGGGCCCGAAGCCACGCAGGTCGCGCTCGTCAACAAGGACAAGGCGTTCTCGCAGGAGGGCTGGAAGTTCTTCATCGAGAAGTTCTTCGAGCGCGGGCTGATGCTGATGGACTTCGGCGAGCACCACCTGCACCGCCGGATCATGCAGGAGGCCTTCACGCGCCCGCGGCTGGCCGGCTACGTCGGCGAGATGGGCCCCGCGCTGCGCGAAGGCGTCGCGAGCTGGGGCTCGAGCGAGCGGCCGCGGCTGTACTGGGCGCTCAAGCAGCTGACCCTCGACGTCGCGACGCGCGTGTTCATGGGCATGCCCAGCGGTGACGACGCGGCGCGGATCAACCGCGCGTTCGTCAGCTCCGTGCGGGCCGGCACCGCCTTCGTGCGCTTCCCGGTGCCCGGCGGCCGCTGGTCGGCCGGGCTGCACGGGCGGCGGGTCCTCGAGCGCTACTTCGGCGAAACCCTGCCCGCCAAACGGCGTTCCGGCGGTGACGACCTGTTCGCCGCCCTCTGCCAGGCCACGACCGAAGACGGCGACCGGTTCTCCGACACCGACATCGTCAACCACATGATCTTCCTGATGATGGCCGCGCACGACACGACGACCATCACCAGCAGCGCCATGGCGTACTACCTCGCGAAGCACCCGGAGTGGCAGGAACGCGCCCGCGAAGAGTCCCTGGCCCTCGGCGACGACCTGCCCGACATCGCGGCGCTGGACAAGCTGGAGACCCTCGACCTGGTGATGAAGGAGGCGCTGCGGCTGGTGGCCCCGGTGCCGTCGCTGACCCGCCAGACCGTCAAGGACACCGAGGTGCTCGGCCACTACATCCCGGCGGGCACCCTGGTCGGCGTCTCGCCCACCGTCAACCACTTCACGCCGGAGTGCTGGACGAACCCCTTCGCGTTCGACCCGGAACGCTTCGCCGAACCCCGCCGCGAGGACAAGTCGCACCGGATGGCGTGGATGCCGTTCGGCGGCGGCGCGCACAAGTGCATCGGGCTGCACTTCGGCAGCCTCGAGGTGAAGTTGCTGATGCACGAACTGCTGCGGGCGTACCGCTGGTCGGTTCCGGAGAGTTACACCGCGCGCTGGGACTACGTCTCCCTGCCGGTGCCCGCGGACGGCCTTCCGGTCCACCTCACCCGGCGCTGACCCGCCCACTGTCCACCCCTGCATACAACCGGTAACGAAATGTTACCGCTTGTGGAGATTCGTTCACTCGTTCAGCCGGTAGACACCCCGTGACGTACATGATGGCGTGGCATCGATCGTGGGCGAGTGCTGCCTCGTGCGGCTGCCTGCTCCCCGACACCGTGTCCGACCTGGCCATACCTGTGCGTGAAGAGGTGGAGTGTGCCTGAGCCCGGTGCCGCGTCAGGACTGCTGGACGTGGCGCGCCGGTGGGCGGCGACGTTGGCCGACACCAAAGGAGTAACACTTCCCCCGGAGGAGCTCGAATCGCTGTTGCTGGAGGTCGCGAACGACGCGGTCGACCACGCCGGCTCACGGCACGACGGCGCGCTCCTGCGGTTCACCGCCCTCTACGCCGCGTCACCGATGGGGATCGCGCTCGCCGACCCCGACGGCGCCATCGTCGAGGCCAACCTCGCCCTCGGCCAGCTGCTCGGCTGCTCACCGGAACGGTTGCGCGGCAGGCACATCACGGCCCTCGGCTCCACCGACCACGACGTCTCGCGGCTCGAGGCCGGGCTGGAGCAGGTGCGCGCCGGGCGCGAGCGCTACCAGGAGCGGATGCTGCTCGACCACACCGATGACGGCCGGCTCTGGACCGACGTCACCCTCGCCCGCCTGCCCGGCGACCGGCCCGGCTCGGTCTACCCGGTGCTGATGGTGTCGGACGCGAACGAGCTGCACCTGCTGCAGGAGCGGCTGCTGCACCAGAACGTGCACGACCCGCTGACCGGGCTGCCCAACGCCTCGTCGTTCACCACCAAGCTGGAGGCCGCGCTCGGCGCCGGCGCGCGCGACGACATCGCGCTGGTCTACCTCGACGTCGACGGCTTCAAGGTGATCAACGACGGCCTCGGCGCCGGCGTCGGCGACCAGGTGCTGCGCGGCGTGGCGAACAAGCTGTCGGCGGTGTTCACCGGCCACCACGACGGGTTCGTGGCGCGGCTGTCCGGCGACGGCTTCGCGGTGCTGCTGCGCGGCGAGCTCGCCGCGACCGAGGTCGTCGACCTGGTCGAGCGCGCCCTGGAGGACCTCAACGAGCCGATCTACCTGGGCGGGCACGGCATCGGCGTGAGCGCGAGCGCGGGCATCGTGGTGCGCGCGGCCGTCGAGGGCGGCGCGGCGGAACTGCTGCGGGCGGCGGAGATCGCGCTGCACCGGGCCAAGGAGGCCGGCAAGGCGCAGTGGATGCTGTTCGACCCGGAGCTCGACGCCCGCGACCGCGGCCGCTACCAGCTGGGCGCGGTGATCGCCGGTGCGCTGGAGAACGGCGAGTTCTCGCTGGTCTACCAGCCGACGGTGAAGCTCGCCCGCCCGGACGAGCTGGCGGCGGTCAACGCGGGCCTGCGCTGGAACCACCCGGAGAAGGGCGAGCTCGACTCCGACGAGTTCTACCCGCTGGCCCAGACGACGGGCATGACGGTACCGCTGGGCCGCTGGCTCCTGGCCGAGTCCCTGGCGGCCACGGCCCGCTGGCGGAAGCACCTCGGCGACGCGGCCCCCGACGTCTGCGTCCGGCTGCCGGCCCGCCTGGCGATCGACCCGGACCTGGTCCTGCTGGTGAAGGAGCAGCTGGACAAGCACGAGCTCCCGGCACGGGCCCTGCGCCTGTGCACGGACCGCGACTCGATGCTCGACCCGCGCGGCGAAGTCCTGGACTCCCTGGCGGTGCTGGCGGACCTGGGCGCCCAGCTGGTGCTGACGATTTCGGGCTCGGCGGACCTGGAGCTGATCCCCCAGCACCGCCTCCCGGTCCGCCACGTGATCCTGTCCGGCCCGGTGGTCGACGCCCTGGACACCGACGACCCGGCGGAATCCGACCTGCGCCACCTGACCCAGCTGATCACCCGGGCCCGCGAGCTGAACCTGAGGGTCGGCGCGGAGGGAGTGCGGACGCACGAACAGGCAACCAGGCTGCGGCAGCTCGGGGTGATCGCGGCCCGGGGACCGTTCGTGGCCGACTCGGCCACCGGTGACGAGGTCGACGAGCTGATCAACCGCCACCCGCGGCGCTGAGGCGGCCGGACACCTCGCGTCCCCGGACCAAGCCGGTGCCGGATCAGCTCCGAACACCCGGCAAGATGGGTTCTGCCGCCGACGCGAAAGGACGTCCATGGACGCCGGAGACCTCGCCCCCGACTTCACGCTGCCCGACGACCGGGGGCGCGAACGCAAGCTCAGCGACTTCCTGGCCACCGGTCCCGTGGTGCTGTTCTTCTACCCGGCCGCGATGACCGGCGGCTGCACCGCCGAGAGCTGCCACTTCCGCGACCTGGCCGCCGAGTTCGCCGCCGTCGGGGCCCACCGGGTCGGCATCAGCCCCGACGGCGTCACCAAGCAGCGCCAGTTCTCCGACGCCAACGGCTTCGACTACCCGCTGCTGTCCGATGTGGAGGGTGAGGTCGCGAAGCAGTTCGGCGTGTGGCGGAAACTGCTGCCGCTGCACGCCAAGCGCGCCACCTTCGTGATCGGCGAGGACCGGAAGATCCTCGCGAAGATCAAGAGCGAGCTCAACTTCACCGTGCACGCCGACCAGGCGCTCAAGGTGCTGCGGGAGCGGGACAAGGTGTCCTGACCAGCCGCCACACGTGGTTGGTGCCCGTGCACGACGGCGCCGGCGGCTTCCCCGCCGGTTCCGTGCGCACCTTCGTGAAGCCCAGACGCGCCGGCACCGCTCCACTTCGGACGTTCCGCTCGTCGTGCTTGATCTCGACGTACCCGGCGCCGAGGCGGAACGCTTCCGCCGTCAGCAGCCGGACCGCGCGGGTGATCAGGCCACGCCCGACGAACTCCCGGGCGAGCCAGTAACCGATCTCGACGCCGCCCTCGCGGGCCATGACGCCGGCGGCACCGGCGATCGAGCCGTCCACGCGGATCGCGAAGTCGTGCGTTTCGCCGCTCGCCCAGTTCCGCCGGGTGGTGCGCAGGAATTCGGCGCTGTCTTCGTCGGTGTAGCCGCCGCTCGCCCAGATCATCCACGGGCGGAGGTGCTCGAGGGACCCGTTGACCGTCGCGGTGAGCTCCGGCCCGTCGGCGAACTGCCAGCGGGCCAAGGTGAATCCGTCCTCGCGGTAGGTCTCGGCCGGGGTTTCCATGCACCTCATGGTGCCCCGGCCGGGACCTCGGGCGCGAACTAATTCACGATGACGCTGTCCGGGATCTCGCTGTCGTTCTTCAGCGCGTCGAACAGCTGCTTCGACTTGGCCTTGTCCCAGTTCTCCGCCGAGCCGCTGGTCACCGGCACCGTCGTCGTCACCACGCCGCCCGAAGAGATCCCGCGCATCGCGATCGCCAGGCCGGCCAGGTTGTGCACGTGGTCGCCCGAGTCCATCGTCAGCGCGTCCGGCGCCGAGGACAGCAGCGGGAAGAAGTCGAACGGGTTGAGCAGCGTGCCCGGGCTGGCGATCTGGCTGACCAGCGCGCCGATGAACTTGCGCTGGTTGGCGATGCGGTCGAGGTCCGAGCGCGGCGTCGCCGCGCTGTGGCGCATCCGGACGAAGCCCAGCGCCGACCGGCCGTCCAGCGACTGGCAGCCCGCCTTGATGCTGATCCCGGTCACGGTGTCGTCCATGTCCTGGTCGATGCACATGTCGACACCGCCGATCGCGTCGACGATCTTGGCGAACCCGCCGAAGCCGATCTCCGCGTAGTGGTCGATGTGCAGGCCGGTCGCGCCTTCGACGGTCTGCGCGAGCAGCTTGGGGCCGCCGAGCGAGAACGCCGCGTTGATCTTGTTCTTGCCGTGGCCGGGGATCGACACCTGGGAGTCGCGCGGCAGCGACAGCAGCGTCGGCTTGGTCGAGTTGTCCGGCAGGTGCGCGACCATGATCGTGTCGGTGCGCTGCCCGCCGCCCGCCGCGGCGACGTCGCCGGTGGCGAGCCGCTCCTCGTCCGCCTCGGTCAGCCCCTCCCGGCTGTCCGAGCCGACGATCAGCCAGTTGGTCCCCGAGGCCGCGACCGGGCGGCCGGAGTAGTCGGCGAGCGCGTCGACGCGCTTGATCGAGAACTCGAGGTAGACCCAGATGCCGGCGAGGAAGACGACGAACACGAGCACCAGGGCGCCCAGGACCTTGCCGATGCTCCACCGGCGGCGGCGCGGCGGCCGGGACGGCGGGTAACCGTCGTCGGCCGGCCGGCGGGGCGGGTCCTGCCGCGGCGGCGGGGGCGGGGCGTACTCCGGCTCGCGGGTGCCCATCGGGCGGGTGCGCTCGTCGTACGGGCTGCGGCCCCGCCCGGGCAGCGGCATCATCTGCGCGCGCTGGTGGTCCCGGGAGCGGCCGGCAGGCGGCCGGGGCGGCGGCACCCGGCGCCCGCCGTCGTCGCCACGGTACGTCATCACCATCACCCAATCCCGATCCGGACGAACTGTCGTCGCCAGTACACCGCACGTCTTCGCAAAGAGGACGTGCGGCACCGGGGTCGGGTTGCCGCCGGAAGTTACCGGTCGGTTGCCTCGTAGCCGAACTGGTGGACCTTGAGGTACCCGGACCGGAACCCGGCCTCGGAATAGGCCAGGTAGAACTCCCACATCCGGCGGAAGACGTCGTCGAACCCGAACCCGGCGATGTCGGCCCAGCGGTGCAGGAACCGTTCGCGCCACCACCGTAGCGTGCGCGCGTAGTCCTGGCCGAACTCGCGCATCCCGGCCAGCTTCAGCCGGGTGTTCGCCTTGACGCCCTCCTCGATCGAGCGCACCGACGGGATGAGGCCGCCCGGGAAGATGTACTTGTGGATCCAGCCGTACGCGCGTGACGCCGCCATCATCCGGTCGTGGTCCATGGTGATGGCCTGCAGGCCGAACCGGCCGCCGGGCCGCAGCCGCTCGCCGATCGTCGTGTAGAACGCCGGCCAGTAGGACGCGCCGACGGCCTCGATCATCTCGACGCTGACCACGGCGTCGTACTGACCGCTGGACTCGCGGTAGTCGCACAGCTTCACGTCGACGCGGTCGGAGAACCCGGCCGCCGCGATGCGTTCGGTGGCCAGCGCGCGCTGTTCCTCCGAGATGGTCAACGACGTCACCCGGGCGCCGCGGGCGGCGGCGCGGATGGCGAGTTCACCCCATCCGGTACCGATTTCCAGGACCTCGCTGCCGTCGCGGACGCCGGCGTAGTCGAGCACGCTGTCGATCTTGCGGTGCTGCGCGGCGGTGAGGTCCTCGCCGGGGCCGAACAACGCCGAGGAGTAGGTCATCGACTCGTCGAGGAAGGCGCCGAACAGGTCGTTGGACAGGTCGTAGTGCCGGTGGATGTTGGCCCGCGCACCCTCGAGGGTGTTCTCCTCGGACGGCGGCTGCGTGCGCTCGGCGATCCGCCGGAACTTCTGCAGCACCGGCGGCACGAGGGTGCCCATCCGCTCGGCGAACGGCGTCAGCACCTCGGCGAGGTCGGAGGCGGTCCAGTCACCGGCCATGTAGGACTCGCCGAAGCCGATCTTGGCGTCGACGCCGAGGCGGTGGAAGAACGCCGCGGGCCGCAGGATCCGCATTTCGGGTGATTCCGGGCCGCCGGCGCCGAGCACGGTGCCGTCCGGGAACGTCGCCCGCACGTCGAGCGGGCGGATCGCGTGGCGGAACAGCGCGGCGGCGATCCGCGCGCGCAGCGCGGAGTGGGGCGGGGTGGCCAGGCCCGGCCACCGGGACTCGTCCGGGACGTCCTGGGCCGACGCCCGGTCAGCGCTCGAAATGGTCACGGGTTCTCCCTCCGGCCGGCTGCGCCGGTGATCGATCCTAGTTCGCCGCACCCCGCGGCGCGTTTCGCCGCATGCCCTGTTCGGGGCGTTTTCACACCGGTATCCGCAGCCGTTCGGGGCCGGTCGCGGCCCACGCTTCGCGCAGGGCGCCGCCGTCGTCCCCGGCGAGCAGGTCGAGGGTGAACGCCACCGTCAGCCGGGTCCACACCCCGGCCCGGCGCAGCATCGCGTGTCCTTCGTTGGCGATTTCGAACCGGGCGACGCGGGCGGCGACGCCTGCGGCCCGTTCGGCGAAGGCGTGCGACTCCGCCGGGCTCGTCATCCGGTCGCGGGTGCCGTGCACGATGAGCACCGACCGCCCGGCGACGGCGTCGACGGGTTCACCCCGCGGCGTCCACGGCGCGAGCGCGCAGACCCCGAGCACGGCCGGGTCGTCGGCCACGCGCAGCGCCACGCGGGCCCCCATCGAGTGACCGACCAGCACCACCGGCAGGCCGGGGTGGTCGGCGTGGATGCGCTCGAGCGCCCAGCGGGCGTCGCCGACCGGGTCCTCGGCGGGCGCGTTCCAGCCGTAGCGGCGGTTGCGCAGCAGCCGCACTTCGACGCCCCGGGTATTGCGGCGCCCGGCCCGGTGCAGGGCGCGCGCGATCGGGATCATCCGCAGGTGGGCGAGCTTCCAGGGCGGCACCGCGCCCGTGCCGCGCTCCGCACCGCCGTGCAGCACGAGCACGACCGCTTCGGTCCGCCCCCGTGCCGGCCACCGCGACACCGCCGGTTCCACCTCGCTCACCCACGTCCTCCTCGTCGCCCGCACCCGGGTCAACCCCGCCCGTTCACCGGACTATTCCACCGCGTAGCACCGTGTTCGCGGTAGATTCGGCGCCCGATCCCCTACGGAAGGGTGGGTGTGGTGAGCGCCACGGACATCGCGGGCAGTGTCGCCGGGCAGCTGGCGGACGTCGAGCGGGCCAACGCCGAGGCAGTACGCGAAGCCGCGGATCTGGTGCTGGGGGTGATCCGGGCCGACGCACTGGTCTATACCGCCGGGGCCGGGCACTCGCTGGCGGCCGTCGCCGAGACGTTCTACCGGGCCGGCGGGCTGGCCTGCGTCTACCCGCTGTACCACCCGGACCTGCTGCCGCTGCACGGCGCGGTCAGCAGCACGCAGACCGAGCGGCGCAGCGGGCTGGCCGCCGAAGTGCTGGCCGAGCGCGCGCCGGGACCGGACGACGTGCTGGTGGTCTTCTCGACGTCCGGGTCGAACCCGTACCCGGTCGAGCTGTGCATCGAGGCCCGCAAGCGCGGCGCGGCGGTCATCGCGGTGACGTCGCGGGCGTGCGTGGCGGCGGCGCCGAAGCGGTCGTCGAGCACGCTGGTGGAGCAGGGCACCGTCGTGCTGGACTCGCTGGTGATCCCCGGTGACGCGAGCTACCCGCCGGACGCGCCGCGCACCGCGCCGCTGTCCACTGTGGTCAACGCGTTCCTGTGGAACCTCGTGCTCGCCCAGGTTTTCGACCGCGGCACGGCCGAGGGCCTCGACGTCCCGCTGTGGCGGAGCTCCAATGTGGAGGGTGGCGACGAGGCGAACGCGGCACTGCTGGCCAAGTACGGCGAGATCGTGCCGCGACTGCGCTAGGTTCGTGAAAAAGCACCGTCCGGGCACGTCTTGACGGGCGTGCCCGGCCGTCCTAGCGTCGACATACCGACTGGTCGGTGTGGATCGGTCGCTCCCCGGAGGAGGTCCCATGGACAGTGCCACGGCCACGGTGCACGGCGAGTGCGCCCCGGGGTTCGAGGCGGTCCGGGCCGCTTTCGAGGAGAACTTCCGCAGCCGCGGCGAGCTGGGCGCGGCGTTCACCGCGATCCGCGACGGCGAGGTCGTGGCGGACCTGTGGGGCGGCTGGTCCGGGCCCGAGCGGACCCGGCCGTGGCAGCCGGACACCCTCGCCAACGTCTGGTCGACGACCAAGGGCATGACCGCGCTCTGCGCGCACCGGCTCGCCGACGCCGGCGAGCTCGACGTCGACGCGCCGGTCGCGAAGTACTGGCCCGAGTTCGCCGCCGCGGGCAAGGGCGGGGTCCCCGTGCGGTGGCTGCTTTCGCACCGCTCCGGCGTGCCCGGGATCGGCCTGGACCGGCCGGTGGCGATCGAGGAGCTGTACGACTGGGACCTCATGACGTCGCTGCTCGCGGCCCAGGAACCGTTGTGCGAGCCGGGGTCCGCGGGCGGCTACCACGCGCTGGCCTACGGCTGGCTCGTCGGCGAGGTCGTGCGGCGGATCGCCGGCCAGGGCATCCGCGAGTTCTTCGCCGAGCAGGTCGCCGGGCCGCTGGGCGCCGACTTTTCGATCGGCCTCGCGCCGGACGCCGACCTGGACCGCTGCGCGACCCTGGTCGACCCGGTCGTGCCGGAGGAGGTGGCGAACGCACTGGCCGCGGCGTTCGCCCAGGCGGGACCGGTCGCCCAGGCCGCGCTGATGAACCCGCGCCTGCAGGGTCACGACGCCAACGAACCGGCGTGGCGGCACGCGGTCATGCCGGCCCTGAACGGCCACGGCACGGCCCGCGCGATCGCCACCATCTACGCGGCGATCGCCGACGGCACGCTCCTGTCCCCCACGGCACTGGCCCGGGCGCGCGAGAGCCAGGGCAAGGAGATCGACGCGGTGCTCGGCCTCCCGAACGAGTGGGGCCTGGGCTTCTACCTCGGCAGCGACGCCCGCGGCTTCGGCCCCAACCCGGCGGCCTTCGGCCACGACGGCCTCGGCGGCTCCACCGGCGCCGCCGACCCGGAAAACGGCATCGCCTTCGGCTACACCCTCAACCAGCTCGGCCCCCTGATCCGCGACGACCCCCGCAAAATGGCCCTGGTCCAGGCCCTCTACACGTGCGTGGAGGGTCGACACGCGTGATTCAGCGGTCGACACGCGTGATTGGAGGGTCGACACGGCCTTGGCACCGTGTCGACCCTTCAATCACGAGAGTTGACCGCTGAATCACGCGTGCTGACCACTTGATCACGCCACGGCGGGTTCTTCGTCGGCGAACTGGGTTGCGTGGAGGGTGGCGTAGCGGCCGTTGGCGGCCAGGAGTTCGTCGTGGGTGCCGCGTTCGACGATCTCGCCGTGTTCGAGGACGAGGATCTGGTCGGCCGCGCGGACCGTCGAGAGGCGGTGGGCGATGACCAGGGCCGTGCGGCCGGCCAACGCGTGCGTCAACGCCTCGGCGACCGCGGCCTCCGACTCGGAGTCCAGGTGCGCGGTGGCCTCGTCCAGGATCACGACCTTGGGCTGGGCCAGCAGCAGCCGGGCGATGGTCAGCCGCTGGCGCTCGCCGCCGGAGAGGCGGTAGCCGCGCTCACCCACCGTCGTGTCGAGGCCGTCGGGCAGCGATCGCGCCAGCTCGCCCAGCCGCGCGCGCTCCAGCGCCGCCCAGATCTCGTCGTCGGTGACGTCGGGGCGCGCGTACGCCAGGTTGGCGCGGATCGTGTCGTGGAACAGGTGCCCGTCCTGGGTCACGACGCCGACGGTTTCCCGCAGCGAAGCGAAAGTCAGGTCCCGGACGTCCACATCGGACAGCCGCACCGACCCGGCGTCGACGTCGTACAGCCGCGGCAGCAGCGACGCGATCGTCGACTTCCCCGCCCCCGACGACCCGACCAGCGCGACCATCTCCCCCGGCTCGGCGCGGAAGGAGATCCCGTGCAGCACCTCGTCACCGCTGCGGTGGTCGAGGGTGGTGACGTCCTCCAGCGACGCCAGCGAGTACCGGTCCGCCGCCGGGTACCCGAAGCGGACGTCGGAGAACTCGACCGAGACGCCGCCCGAGGACGGCAGGGCGCGCGCGGAAGGCTTCTCCTTGATCATCGGGTCCAGGTCGAGAACCTCGAAGACCCGCTCGAACGACACGAGCGCCGTCATGACGTCGACGCGGACGTTGGCCAGCGCGGTCAGCGGCGCGTACAGCCGGGTCAGCAGCAGCGCCAGCGCCACGACCGTGCCCGGCGCGAGCTTGCCGGTCAGCGCCAGATACCCGCCGAGGCCGTAGACCAGCGCCTGCGCCAGCGCCGAAACCAGGGTCAGGCTGGTCATGAACCAGCGGGTCAGCATCGCGGTCCGCACGCCGATGTCCCGCACGCGCCCGGCCCGCAGCGCGAAGTCGTCCGCCTCCTGCACCGGCCGGCCGAACAGCTTGACCAGCGTCGCGCCCGGCGCGGAGAACCGCTCGGTCATCTGCGTGGTCATCCCGGCGTTGAGGTTCGCCGCTTCCCGCTGCAGCCCGGCCATCCGGCGCCCGAGCCGCCGCGCGGGGATCACGAAGATCGGCAGCAGCACCAGCGCGAGCAGCGTGACCTGCCAGGACAGCGTGAGCATGACGGCCAGCGACAGCGCCAGCTGGATGACGTTGGTGACCAGCCCGGACAGCGTCGCGGTGAACGTCCGCTGCGCGCCGATGACGTCGTTGTTGAGCCGCGAAACCAGCGCGCCGGTGCGGGTGCGGGTGAAGAACGCGATCGGCATGCGCTGCACGTGCTCGAACACCGCGCGCCGCAGGTCGAAGATGATGCCTTCGCCGATGCGCGCGGACTGCCACCGCTCGATCAGCCCGAACCCGGCGTCGGCGATCGCCAGCACCGCGATGACGACGGCGAGCCAGATGACCAGCGGCAGGTCGCGGCCGCCGACGATCGCGTCGACCACCTTGCCGGCCAGCACGGGCGTCGACACGGCCAGGACGGCCGAGACGACGGTCAGCACGAGGAAGGCCAGCAGGCGCCGCCAGTGCGGCCGGGCGAAGCGGGCGACGCGCTTGAGCGTGCCGCGGCTCAGCGCCTTGGGTGTGTCGCCGGCGCGCATCGCCGAGCTCCACAATCCCCACATGTTGTCCACGGGTACCCCCAGTCTCGGAAACCTCTACAATAGCTGAGGTTTTCGGCGGATATGACCTGGACAACGTCGCCATTGCCCGTTTGCTTCCCGGTGACGTTCACTCCACGCGAACAACTCGGTGCAGCGCGGCGCGCAGCCGTTCGGCGTCCTCGGCGGACAGCGGCTCCAGCAGGAGCTCCTCCGCCTGCCGCGTCACATCTTCGCCCGCCTCGCGGACCCGCTCCCCTTCGGGAGTCAGCATCACCAGGCGCTTGCGGCGGTCGCCCGGCGCCACCTCGCGCCGGACCAGGCCCTTGGCCTCCAGCTCGTCGACGAGCGCGACCATCGTCGTCCGGTCGATACCGAGGCGGGCCGCGCCGTCCTGCTGCGACTGGGCCGGGCCGGCTCCGAAGAGCAGCAGCAGCGCGAGCTGCCGCCCGGTGACGCCGAGGGGCGCGTACAGCGGCTCGGCCAGTTCGGCCAGCCGCAGCTGGGCGTGCTTGAGCAGGTAGCCGAGCCGCCGGGTGACGGCAGGAGGAGCGCTGGACATGGGTGAACTCTACACCTACGCTGATCGTCAGTAGAACTGACGATCAGGAGAACAACATGATTGCCGTCGGCCTGAAGCCACCGCAGCAGCACATCGGCATCACCGCCCTCCGCGAGATCTGGGCGATCGCGGACGACGCCGGTTTCGACGGCTGCTGGGTGTTCGACCACCTCGCCCCGATGGGCCCCGACCGCACCGGGGACGTCTTCGACGGCTGGAGCCTGCTGGCCGCGATGGCCGAGGCGACGAGCCGCGTGCGGATCGGCTGCCTGGTCTCCGGCAACACCAACCGGCACCCGGGCACGTTCGCCAAGATCACCGCGACCGTCGACCACCTCTCCGGCGGCCGGCTCGACGTCGGCCTCGGCGCGGGCGGCGACGCGCTGACCGACGCGATGATGGGCACGCCGACGCCGTCACCGGTCGAACGCGTCGAACGGCTGGCCGAGACCTGCGAAATCCTGCGCCTGCTGTGGACCCGGCCCGTCACGGAGTACCACGGCCGCTACTACACGCTGACCGGCGCGATCAGCGACCCGAAGCCGGTGCAACAGCCGAAACCGCCGCTGTGGCTGGGCAGCAGCGGCGAAAAGCGCGGTCTGCGGGTCGTCGCCGAGCACGCCGACGTCTGGCTCAGCGCCGCCCTGCCCGGGACGGAAACCGCCGAGCAGCAACGGCTTTCCGGCGTCCTCGACGCGCACTGCGCGGCGGCCGGCCGCGACCCGGCGACGCTCCGGCGTGCCGTGCAGCTCCGGCTGCCATCCGATGCGGACAGTGCCCTGCGCCTCGCGCGCAGCCACGTCGAAGCCGGGTTCACCGAACTCGTCCTGATGCCGGCCGGCGGCGACGACGTCGTCGCGGCCGCCGAAGCGGCCGCGAAGCTGCTTCCCCGCCTGCGAGACGTCGGCTGAACCGGGCGAAGGCGCCTCGGTAGCCTGGCGACGTGGAAACGGAGGTGGGCCAGGCGCCCGCATGGCGGCGCGCGGCCCGGCTCTTCACGGCGCCGGCGCGCACCGGGGAGGCCGCACCGCTGCGCTGGGACCTGGGGTTCTACCTGGCCTGCCTGGCTTTCGCGCTGCCGACGGCGCTGGTGTCCGAGTTCTACGGTTACCGCGTCTGGGGCAACTTCGCGACGGTGGCGTACGGCTTCGGCGTGGTGCACAGCGGGTACCTGCTGCTGTCCGCCCGCCGGGGGCGTAGGCCGGCCGGCGTACTCGGTTCCCGCTGGTGCGCCGTCGCCGTCGTCGCCCTGTTGGCGATGATCCTTCCGTTGGCGCTTCTGGTGATTCGCCGCCTGACCGGACGGGACTGGCTGATCACGCCGGTCTCGTGGGCCGCCCAGCCCGAGGTCTGGGTGATCGAGCGGTCCGCGGATCTGCTGCTGCACCACGGGACCCCGTACGTCGACGTCACCGCGCTCGGCCGGGTGCCCGTGGTAAACGATTACACGCCCTACGGCCCGGTGATGGCGCTGTTCGGGCTGCCGCGAGCGCTCTTCGGCGGCACCCCGCTGACCGATGCGCTCACCGACGCCCGCTGGATGTTCGCCCTGGCCGCCTGCGCGTGCGTGCTCGGCACGCTGAAGCTGCTGAAGCGGCCGCGGGTGCCGGTCGGCGCCGCACAGCTCGCGCTGGCCTGCCCGCTCACCGCGCTCACCTGGGCCGTGGCCGGCCCGGACCTCGCCATCGTCGGCCTGCTGGTGCTCAGCTGCGCACTGGCGGCCACCGGGCGCGTCGCCTGGTCCGGCCTGGTGCTGGCGCTGGTCATCAGCGCGAAGCTCATCGTGGCGCCCGCGGCCGCGGTCTTGGCGGTGCTCGTGCTGGTGCGCCGCGGCAACGGCCCCGACTGGGCCGCGCTGGCCCGGTTCGCGGCGGCGCTGGTGGCGACGACGGCCGCCCTGCACCTGCCGGTGTACCTGGTGGATCCGGCGGCGTTCGTCGAGCACGTCTTCCGGTTCCCGCTCGGCATGGGCGTCGTGCGATCGCCCGCGGCCAGCCCGCTGCCGGGCCACCTGATCGCCGAGACCGGCCCGGTCGGCCAAGTGGCGGCGTTCGCGCTCGTCGGCGCCGCGGCCGTGGCCATGGTGGTCTGGCTGGTGCGCCGGCCCCCCGCGAACGGCTCCGGTGCGCTGCTGCGCACCGCCGTCGGACTCGGCGCGTTGATCCTGCTCACCCCGGCCACGCGCTACGGCTACCTGGTGTACCCGCTGGTCCTGCTCGGGGCCCACCTGACGTTCCGCGTGGCCGAAGTTCCCGCTGCGCCCCCCGCGCAGCAGTCCGCGACTACTTCTTCTTGACCCTGGTGGCCCCGCCACGCCCCCGCAGCTGGACGCCGGACTCCGACAGCACCCGGTGGACGAACCCGTAGGACCGCCCCGTCGACTCCGCCAGTGCCCGGATGCTCGAGCCCTTCTCGTATTTCTTCTTCAGGTCAGCGGCCAGCTTGTCGCGCGTGTTGCCGGTGATCCGCGCGCCTTTCTTGAGATCAGCCACGTCGATCGCCTTCCCGCCGAGAGTGTTCTGGGCCACATATCGGCCCCTGCCGGGGCAATGATCGAACACTGAGCGCCGGAATGCCAGACGACAGACGTGAAACAGCCGAAATTGCGATCACATTGGGCCATTCCAGTGCTCTACGGCGAGTGATCTTGCACCCGAATGGACGCACGGCTCAGGCGAGCTGGACAAGTTCGAGGTAGTCCGCCGACCAGTGGTCCTCGGTTCCGTCGGGCAGCAGGATGACCCGCTCGGGCTCCAGCGCCTCGACCGCGCCCGGGTCGTGCGTCACCAGGACGACGGCCCCGGCGAAGCTGCGCAAGGCGTCCAGGACCTGCGCCCGGCTGGCCGGGTCCAGGTTGTTCGTCGGCTCGTCCAGCAGCAACACGTTGGCAGCGCTGGAGACCAGGCCCGCCAGCGCGAGCCGGGTCTTCTCGCCGCCGGAAAGCGTGCCGGCCGGCTGGTCGAGTTGTTCGCCGGTGAACAGGAACGAGCCCAGCAGGTTCCGCAACTCCTGCGCGCCGGTGTCCGGTGCGAGGTGTCGGATGTTTTCCCACACCGACGCATCATGATCAAGAGTTTCGTGTTCCTGTGCGTAATAGCCCAGGCGCAATCCGTGACCCGGAACGACGGATCCGGTGTCCTGGGTTTCCATTCCGCCGAGCAGCCGGAGCAAAGTCGTCTTTCCCGCGCCGTTCAGCCCGAGTACGACGACCTTCGAACCGCGGTCGATGGCGAGATCGACGCCGGTGAAGATTTCCAGTGAGCCGTAGGACTTCGAGAGCCCTTCCGCGGTGAGCGGCGTGCGGCCGCAGGGCGCCGGCTCGGGGAACTTGATCCGGGCGACCTTGTCGGCGTGGCGGGTGTCCTCGAGCGAGGACAGCATCTGCTCGGCCCGGCGCGCCATGTTCTTGGCCGCCACGGCTTTCGTCGCCTTCGCGCCGAGTTTCGCGGCCTGCTGCTGCAGTGCCGACGCCTTCTTCTCGGCGTTGGCGCGCTCGCGGCGGCGGCGCTTCTCGTCGGTGGCGCGCGCGTCGAGGTAGCGCTGCCAGCCCATGTTGTACAGGTCGAGCTCGCCGCGGGTGGCGTCGAGGAACCACACCTTGTTGACGACGTCGGCCAGCAGCTCGACGTCGTGGCTGATCACGACCAGGCCGCCGTCGTGCTGCTTGAGGAAGCCGCGCAGCCAGTTGATGGAGTCGGCGTCGAGGTGGTTGGTCGGCTCGTCGAGCAGCAGGATCGTCTCGGACTTGCCGCCGGCGCCCGCTTCGGCCGCCGCGAACAGGATCCGGGCCAGCTCGACGCGGCGGCGCTGGCCACCGGACAGCGTGCCCAGCGTCTGCGCGAGAACGCGGTCGGCGAGGCCCAGGTTGGAGCAGATCCGCGCGGCTTCGCTCTCCGCGGCGTACCCGCCGAGGGAGGCGAAGCGCTCTTCGAGCCGGGCGTAGCGGTTGATGGCCTTGTCCCGCGCGGCCTCGTCGACGAGCTCGGCCATCGAGGCCTGCGCCTTCTCCATGTCGCGCATCAGCTTGTCCAGACCGCGCGCCGACAGCACGCGGTCCTTCGCCGTGACCGAAAGATCACCTTCGCGCGGATCCTGCGGCAGGTAGCCGAGCTCGCCGGTGCGGCGGACCTCGCCCGCGTGCGGCTCGCCCTCGCCGGCGAGGACCTTCAGCGACGTGGTCTTGCCCGCGCCGTTGCGGCCGACGAGACCGATGCGGTCGCCGGGCTGGATGCGGAGGGTGACGCCGTTGAGCAGGATGCGCGAACCCGCGCGCAGCTCAAGGCCGGTGGCCGTGATCAAGGGGAACTCCCGTGGAAAGGGGGCGTACGGAGGACAGCGTCGGGCGGCCGCTCGGGGCCGCGGCGTCACTCCAGCTGGATATCCACGAAGACCAGTGTACGGGCCGCGGTCCAGCGGATTTTCCGGACGTGTGCGGTCTCACCCGTCGCGCAGCGTGACCTGCACCGACAGCGCGCGGACGGCGGCCTCCTCGAGCACCGCCCGGCTCGGCTCGCCGACGTCCAGCACGCGGGGTTCCGCGCGGGCGAAGAGCGGGGCCAGCCGGCGGTCCTCGCGCAGCTCGCCGAGGGCCCGCCGGTCGCCGGCGAGCACCACGGCATCCACTTCGGACAGCCGGGGCACGAGCACTTCGAAGACGTCCTTCGCCGCGTCCTGGAGCGCGTGCCGGGCCTGCCCGGCCCGGCGCCGGGCGAAGCGCTGCTGCGACCAGCCGCCCGCGGCGGACCGGCCCTGCACGAGGTGCCGGTCGGTCCGCGAGACCTCGATCCGGCCGCCCCGCGCGATGCCGACGCTGTGCCCGCCCCGGCGCACCACCACGAGCGCGATGCGCCGCGGCACCAGCGCGTGCGCGACGAGCCCGGCCACGGAGGGGTCTTCGAGCGGTCCGAACGGGACAGTGGCGGTCGCGGAGGCGCCGTCGGCCGCGGTGACGCGGACCTCGTGCGGGGTGGCTTCGGTGCCGGCGATCCCGTCGTGCCGCTCGGCGAACCGGGCGAAGAACCCCGCCAGCCGCTCGGGCGGCACCTCGACCGCGCGCCCGCCGCCCGCGACTTCCCGTGGCTTCATGCGAAAAACGGTACGGGGCCGCCGCGATCGTCGCGACGGCCCCGCACCGGGTGCTGCTTACAGCGGGTGCACCGGGCCGTTGTTCGTCACGCCCCGCACGTTCGACGGCGCGCCGGCCGCCGGGGGCTGCACGAACCCGTTGATGTGCAGGGCCACCGAGCGGATCGTGCCGGCGTCGCTCGGGGCGGCGTCGACCACCGAGAACGTCCACGTGCCGTCCGCCGCCGCGGCGGTCAGCCCGCCGAGGGCGTTCGCCGGCCGGTAGCTGCCGGTGAACGGCGCGTTGGCCGAGGTCACCGTGCTGAAGGCGGTCGCCGCGTTGTCGGCGAAGACCACCTGGCACAGGTTCTTGCCCGAACCGCCGTTGCGCTGGAACACCGTCGCCTTGGCGCCCGAAGGCGCGGTCAGCGTGCCGACGAGGTCACCGACGTAGGAGTGGCTCAGCCCCACCGTCGTCGACGTCGGGTCGGTGCTGCAGCTGGTGCCGTCCACGGAGAACGTCACCTTCGACGCGCGGCCGACCCCGGTGACCGGGATGGTCACCGACGCCCCGACCGGGCTGTTGTCCGGGATCGCCACCGGCGCGCCGCTGTAGGCGAAGTCCTGCGCGACCGGCGACGGGGTGCCGACCGGGAGCGAGAACGTCTGCGTCGTCGGCGAGTGCGCCCCCGCGAAGGTGACGCGGGCGTTCAGCACCACCGGCACGCCGAGCTGCTGGCTCGCCGGGACGGTGATGGTGAAGTCGTTGACGCCGGTCTGCCCCGGGCTGATGGTGCCGTAGGACTTCGCCCGCGGCGCCACGGTCACGCCCGGGGTCGGGCTGGTGAGCACGACGCTGGTGGACACCGCGGTGCCGTCGCCGTCGTTGGTCACCGGCAGCGTCACCTTGGCGGTATCGCCCGGGTCGAGCGCCGAGCCGCCGTCGGCCGGGGTGACCGTCGGCTGCTTGGCCACCGCGAGCGGCTGCGGGCTGGCGCCGGTGTAGGCGAGCACCTTGTCCGCGAGGAGGACGCCGGCACCGGTGAAGTTGTCCGGACCCGGCTTCTCGATGTCGACCGCGGTGTTGATCAGCGCTTCGCGCACCTCCGCGGGCGGCAGGCCGGGGTTGCCGGACAGCACGAGCGCGGCGATGGCGGCCGCGTGCGGAGCGGCGGCCGAGGTGCCGAAGAACGGGCTGAACCCGGTCACGCTGGTCTGCACGCCGTCGGCCGCGGTGATCTCCGGCTTGTTCCGGACCTCGCCGCCGGTCGAAGACACGTTGCCCGGGGTGATCGGCGTGCCGTTCGCCTCGTAGAACACGCGGCGCGGACCGTCGGAGGTGAACCGCTCGGCCTTGGTGGCACCGCTGAACGAGCCGGGGTACGGGCCCGCCGGGTTGGCCGGGTCGCCCGGTTCGAGCGGCCGGCCGAACGCGCCGGCCGCCGGGGCGGCTGCGACGCTGAAGGCGTCCCGGGTGGCCGAGTGGCCGACCGTCACGCCCGGGGTGTTGTAGGCCTTGAGTCCGTCGGCCGAGTCGGAGAACCGGCCGCGCAGCGCCGACAGCGAGAGGTAGCGGTTCTGGCCGGAGAACTTCACGATGGCCAGGCGCAGCCCGGTGCCGCCGAACGTGGGCGTCTGCAGGATCTCGTACGGGTCCTGGGTGCCGTCCTGGACGTTCTGGCTGAAGCTGACCACCGCGCCCGCCGAGTTGAGCAGGTAGAGGTCGTAGTCGTTGGCGGACGCGCCGAGCGGGTCCGACCAGTGCAGCGTCACCGGCACCCCGGCCGAGGACGCGTTCGAGATCGGCTCGTAGATCTGGTTGCCCGCCGCGCCGGCGAAGTTGTGCGCGGTGCCGGCGAACTTGCCGATCGCCTTGCCGGAATCGACGAAGTCGCCCTCCCAGTGCCCGGCGGTGCCGCTGGCGACGTTGCCTTCGTTGCCCGCGGAGGAGAAGTACAGCGCGCCGTCGGCGGTGACGTCGTTCACCGCCTGGGCGATGATCCAGTCCTGGAACGGCGATTCCTTGAAGTAGATGACGTCGTCGACGATGACGTCGCAGTGCGACTCGAAGCGCAGCTTGCGGATGTTGTCGGCGAAGCTGGCGTCGGAGTTGAACGCCGAGGCGAAGCCGAGCGCGGCGCGGGGCGCGAGGTCGTGGATGATCTCGAGCATCGCGGTGCCCTCGTCGCCTTCGCCCTCCTGACCGGCGATGACGTCGACGTCCGGCGGCAGTTCGCCCTTGGCCTGCGACCCGGCGAGGGAGTCGACGCCGTCGGACAGCGCGCACGCCTTGACGCCGACGCCGGTGACGCCGAACTGCTGGCGGGCGATGTCGGCGTTGTGCGCCCGGTCGCCTTCGCTGACCAACGGCGCGGCCGCGGCGGCACTGCGCTGTGCCTTGGCGCTGATGGCTTTCTGCAGCTCGCCGGCGATGCGGTCGGCCTTCTGCTGCTTGGTTTCGGTCTTGGTTCCGGTCTTGCCCGGCGTCGTCGCGGGGGTGGCCAGCTCGCGGGCGGTCATCGCCTGGTCGGCCTGCTCGACGCGCTTGACGTCGGCACGGGCGGCGATCTCGCCGATCTTGTCCAGCGGCACCTCGGCGCGCACGCTGGCGTAGCGGTCGGACACCGCGCGGATGCCCGCGCCGGCCTTGGTGAGCCCGGCGAGGAGGTCCGGTGAGACCTTGCTCGCGCGGACGTCGACCAGGACGGTCCCGGCCGCGGAGACGGCGGCCCCGGACTGCAGGGCGTCGAGCTGCTTGGCGACGCCCTTTTCGGCGACGAGCAGCTTGCTGTCCAGTTTGGACTCGGCGGCGGTGCGGCCCGCCTTGACCGCCTGCAGGGCGGCGATCTGCTGCTGCGCGGTTTCGGTGAAGGCGTCCGGGCCGGACGCAGGGGCGGCCCCCGCGACGGGCGGGGAAACCAGGCCGAGGGCGGCGAGCAACGCCGCGGCCCCGGCGGTGAGCACAGTGGATCTCGATCTGTTGGAACGGGTACGGCGCACGGGCGCCCTCCGATTCTCCAGGCGCGTGCCCCGACTCACGCTGACCGACGCCGGTGATCACCGGCTGGATCCAGTCAAGTACCGCTAGTTCTTCGTAAACATCAGCCGTTCGAGTGACAAAGGACGGATAATTTCCCGAATAGGCCGGATGACGTAGGCCGTTCAGCGCAGCGGTGAACCAGTCACCGGACACGCATCGGACAACGGATCGTCCCACCGCCGGACGCAAGGGTGATCACGGAGTGGGATGTCCACAAGCAACTCACCGCACCGTGCAACCGGCGGGACCAAAGGGAAAGTTCGTTACCTGCTCTTCACAACCGCCGGTCGTCCGCCCGGGTACGCGAGTCGTCCGTCCAGATACGCCCCGGCGCGCTCAGAGGACGAACGAATCCGACCACGGCTGCGAAGCGCGGCCGGACAACGCGTCCAGCAACGTCACCGCCTGCTTGTCCGTCAGCGAAGCCACGAAGTCGACCACCGCCCGGCCGCGCGCGAGCCCGCGCACCGCGTCGGCGCCCGTCACCGGCTCGCCCGTCGCGCCCACCAGCAGCTCCGGTGCCGACCGTGCCAGCGCCGCGTACTCCGCGCGGGCCAGCTCGACCAGGTCGTGCAGCCGCCGCGGCAGGCGGGACACCTCGTCGCGGTCGAGCAGCCACGCGTCGAGCGCGTCGACCAGGCTCGTCACCAGGCCCGCCTGGCCGCGCTGGTGCAGCGCCAGGTCCGGGCGCAGCAGCACGAACCGGCGGTGCACGAACTTCAGCACCTGGACCTCGTGCCACTGGGCGGGGCGCAGCGAGACGTGCCCGGTGCGGGTGGACGGCGAGGCCAGCAGGAACACGCCGTCGACGAGGCGGGCGGTCCAGTTCGCGGAGAACGCCGCCGTCGCCTGCTCCGCCTCGATCGAGCCGTCGAACTCCCCCGCCAGCAGGCCGTCCACCAGCTCCGCGCGGACCCGGGCGACGGCCGCGGCGAACGCGTCGTCGTCGACGATCCACGCGTCCTTGGCGTGCATGCGGCGGCGGAGGCGTTCCAGCGAGCGGCCCGGGCGGCGCAGGTCCGCGTGCAGCGTCTCGTCGTCGAGCGCGGCCAGTTCCCCCGCGTGCTCCAGCCACTCCCCCAGCTCCGCCGCGACCGGCGCGTGCTGCAGCACGCCGATGCGGTGGAAGTCCTGCAGGTCATGGATGGCGTAGGCGATGTCGTCGGCGGTGTCCATCACGGACGCTTCGACGGTCTGCTGCCAGCTCTCGACCCGGCCCGCGAAGGCCGCGCGCGCCTGCTCGAAGTCGTCGAGTTCGGTGGCGTAGGCGGAGAACTTGGCCGCGCCGGTGCCCGGCAGGCCGCCCGGCTCGGCCGCCCCGCGCGGGGGCACCGCCAGCTCCGACGGGTGCGGCGCGGGGTGGTGCAGCCGCAGCCACGGGTACTTGAGGACGGCGGCGCGCACCGCGGTGGTCAGGTCCAGCCCGATCGCCGACGGCCCGCGCACATCGGTCGTGGTGATGATCCGGAACGTCTGCGCGTTGCCCTCGAAGCCGTCGGCGAGGCCGAAGCGGTGACGGGCGATCCGGTCGAGCGTCTGCTCGCCGAGGTGCCCGAACGGCGGGTGCCCGAGGTCGTGGGCGAGCGCGGCCGCCTCGGCGACGTCGGGATCGCAGCCGCCCAGCTTGTCGGCCAGCCCGGCGTCGGGGCCGGTGGTGATCCGTTCCGCGACGGCCCGGGCGACCTGCGCCACCTTGAGGCTGTGGGTGAGCCGGTTGTGCAGCAGCCCGGCCCCGCCGGCGCTGACGACCTGCGTCACCCCGCCGAGCCGCGCGAAGAACGGCGACGCGGCGATCCGGTCGCGGTCGATCCGGAACGGGCTGGTCGCCAGGTCGGTGAACCCGCCGACGTTCGCCACGGGATCGCGCCGCGCGGTCCGCGGGTCGGTCTCCTGATCCATGCGCCGACTTTATCCGGAGGTTCACCTGAACGGCGGGCAGGCGCGTGGGTACCCCACGGGTATGTCCCGACGGATGGTCACGACCCTGGCCGCGCTCGCCCTGGCCACGGCCGCGTGCGGCGCCCCGCCCGGCGCACCCGGCACGACGACGGTGGTCAGCACCTCGACGTCGGCCCCGGCCTCGACGTCAGGCTCGACGTCGGGCTCGGCGCCTGCGAAACGGATCAAGGTCCCGGACGTCTCCGGCATGAACCACCAGGACGCCCAGGACGCGATGCAGCGGGCGGGGCTCTACAACCTGCGCGAGGTCGACGGCACCGGCCAAGGCCGCGCGCTGGTCATCGACCGCAACTGGGTCCAGAAGGCCCAGGACCCGCCGCCCGGCACGGAAGTCGACGCCGACGCGGTGATCACCCTGACGGCGGTCAAGTACACCGACCGCTAGGCCTGCGGCGGGGTCGTGTACGCCTTGAGCGTGCGGTCGGCCGCCGCGCGGGCCTTCGCCGGGTCCGCGCCCGCCGCGACGTCGGCCTCGTACCAGGCCTCGTTCGACGCCGTCATGAACCGGATGCCGTCGGGCGACATCATCCAGGCCATCGCCGCCTCCGGGTCGACGGCCGTGCCCGGCGCGGCCAGGTGCAGGACCAGGCCGACGAGCGCCCCGTCCCAGCCGATGCCCACCGCGCCCGGGCCGAACTCGTCCCAGCGGTCGTCGACGTGGGCGACGTGCTCCAGCTCGAACCGGGCGCCCTCGCCCTCGGGCGTCAGCCGCACTTCGATCCAGCTGACGTTGCCGCCGAACTCCCAGGTCGCCGCGAAGCTCTTCGGCGGGTCGCAGCGCTCGACCGTGCCGCCGGCGTTGCCTTCCAGCTGGTACTTCCCGCCCACCTTCAGCTCGCCGCTGACCGGCAGGAACCAGCGGGGGATGCGCTCGGGGTTGGTGCAGGCGTCCCAGAGGTCGGCGACGTCGGTGTCGTAGACCTGGCTGATCGTGAGGACGCGGGCTTCCTTCCCCTCGAGCACCCGGTCGCCGAGCGTCCGGCGGACGGCGCTGATCTGGTGGGTGACGTCGATCACGGGGTGTCTCCTTCGGTGAGGCGCCGGGCGCGTTTGCCGCGGGCGATTTCGGTGGCCAGCGCGTCCAGCGGCGGCGTCCAGTACCGGCGGAACCGGTCGAGCCAGACGTCGACGTCGCGCAGCGGGGCGTGCCCGACCGCGTACAGCCGCCTCGTCCCGTCCTGGCGGACCACGGCGAAGCCGTTCTCCCGCAACACCTTCAGGTGCTGGGAGACGGCCGGCTGCGAGATGCCGAACTCGGCCCGGATCACCTCGGTCACCGCACCGGCGGCTCGTTCGCCGTCGGCCAGCAGCTCGAGGATCCGGCGGCGGACCGGGTCGCCGAGGACGTCGAACGCGTGCACCCGGCCAAGCTACAAGGCGCCACTTATATAAGTCAAATGTGAAACAGCTACTCCGATGTGAGGAACCCGGGGTGCCGCCCCGATGAACATCAGTCGACATCGGTTCCGCTTCGCCGCCCGACCCGCGACGATCGGCCCGTGAAGTCGCCACGCGCGGTCCGCTTCGCCTTCCAGCCGCTGTACAGCCTCCACACCGGAGGCGTCGTGGCGCACGAAGCGCTGGCCAGGCCCGGCCACGGAACGGTCCCCGAACTCCTCACGCAGGCACGCCGCGACGGCCGGCTCGCCGAGGCCGACCTCGGCCTCGCGGTAGCCGCCGTCCGGCAGGACGCCGAAAACCCGACGTCACTGCCCCTGCACCTGAACCTCTCCGCCCGCACGCTCGCGGCGCCGCAGGCGATGTACGACGACCTCCTCGAAGAGCTCGGCGACGCCGGTCGCCGGACCCGCGACGTCGTCCTGGAGATCGGTCCGCCGTTCGCGCCGCTGCCCGCCGGCCGCGCGCTCGCCGGGATGCGGACGCTCACCGACCTCGGCTTCCGGCTCGCCCTCGACGGCCTCGGCCGCGGTGACCTCCCGCTGGGCCTGCTCGTCGAGGCGCCGATCGACCTGGTGAAACTCGACCGCACGGTGCTGCGCGGCCTGCCGGACGACCCGGCCGCGGTCGCCGTGGTCGAGGCGCTGCTGCACTACACGAACCGCACCGGCACCCGGCTCGTCGCGACCGGGCTGGAGACCGACGCGCAGCTCGACGCGGTCCGCGACCTCGGCGTCCGGATCGCGCAGGGCAACCTGCTGGCCCCGCCGACGGCCGCCGGCCCGGCACCGGCCCTGCTCACCCGCGGCCGCCGCACGCACGGCCCGGGCGCGCCGGCGCCGTGCGTCGGCGACTTCCTCCGCCCGGCGACGACGTTGCCCGAGACGGCGACGTGCGACGAAGTCCGCGAAGTGCTCGCGGCGGCCGACGCGCCGAGCGGCGTGGTCGGGGTGGACGAGCTGAACCGGCCGCGCTGGTCGGTCGACCGGACCCGGTTCCTGGTGGCGGTCACCGGCCCGTACGGGCACGCGCTGCACGCCAAGCGCCCGGCCGCCCGGCTCGCGGACACCCCGCACACGATCGAGGCCCGCGCGGGCGCGATGGAGTTCCTCGAGCTGGTCACCGACGCCGACTGGGGCCGCACGGGCGACGACGTGGTCGTGGTCGACGAGCTCGGCCGCTGCCTCGGCGTGGTGCTGGTGACCGAGGTGGTCCGCGGCGTGGCGGAGGCGAAGGTCGAGGCGGCGGCGGCGCTGAACCCGCTGACGCGGCTGCCGGGCAGCGACACGGTCGCCCGCGACGTGGCCCGCCGGATCACGATCGGCGAGCCGTTCGTGGCGGCGTGGCTGGACATCGACGCGTTCAAGGAAGTCAACGACACGGCCGGCTTCGCCGCGGGCGACAACCTGATCCGCGAGCTGGGCGCGGCGCTGACGGACCTGGCGGGCGGCCTGCGCCGGATGCGGGTGAGCCACGTGGGCGGCGACGACTTCCTGGTGGTCTGCGACGTCGACGAGATCGCCACGGTGGCGGGGGCGCTGCTGGACCGCCACTGGACGGCGGACGGCCTGCCGGTGACGGTGTCGCTGGCGACGCTGGTCTGCGCGAGCGGCGCGATCGGTTCGTACCAGGAGGTTTCGCGGCTGCTGGCGCCGCTGAAGAAGCGCGCGAAGGCGGTGCCGGGGTCGAGCTGGGTGCTGAGCCGTCCGGGTGCCGAGCGGGTGGAAGTGCTGCGCGGCATCGGCACCCGCGGTTTACAGGCGGCGGCCGGCTGACGCTCAGTCCCAGCCGAGCGTCAGCTGGGCCCGGATCGCCGCTGCCGCCCACTGCACGTACTCCTCGTGCGCCCAGCCGCACACCGTCGTCAGGTGGTCGTAAGCCTCGTGGGACGTGATCAGCCCGATCGCGTCCGCCAGGCGCCCGGCCGAACCGCCCCCCGGCGCCAAGCCCGCCGCCTCCAAGCGTTCCACGATTTCCGCCCGGCGAGCCACCGCCAGTTCCGCGCGGGCCGCCGCCACCTCCGCGTCGGCCGCGGCCGCCGTCGTGAACGCGCGCCAGATCGGCAGTGACCGGCGGACTCCCGCGGCCACGCTCGCCACCACCGCCGGCAGGTCCGCCGGGCCGGCCGGACCCGCCAGCGCGTCCAGGTTCGCCGCGTCCGGGTCGCCCGCGAAGCCGTCACGGAAGGCGGCGAGCAGCAGCTGCGGTTTGCGGCCCGTCTGCGTCACCGTCTCCAGGCTCACCTCCGCCGCGGCGGCGATCTGCCGCATGCTCGTGCCCGCGTAGCCGCGCGAGGCGAACAACTCCGCCGCCGTCGCCACGACGTGGGCACGCGTCCGGCGCGCGCGGGCTTCGCGCATCGGCGACTCGTAACGGCGCCGCGCGCCTTCCGGTATCGTCATCAATTGGATAGTACAACGTATCGCTCAAAGGGGGAGCGCATGACTCGCATCCTGGTCTGTGTCCAGCCCGCCCGTGGGCACGCCGGCCCGACGAAACCGCTCGTCGAGGCCCTGGTCGGCAGCGGGTACGAGGTCACCGCCGTCACCGGCGCCCGGTACCGGGAGACGTTCGAGAGGCTGGGCGCCACCGTCGCGCTCCTGCCGCCGGAAGCCGACTTCGACGAGACCGACCTGGACGGCTCGATCCCCGGGCGGGCCGGGAAGCGCGGCCTCGAGCTCGCCCGCTTCGAACTCGCGAACTTCGTCCGCGCGATGCCGCACCAGCTGAGCGTCATCGACGCGCGGGACGCCGACGTCGTGCTGTGCGATCCGCTGATGATGGCCGGGCTCGCCCTGGTCCGGCGCGACCGGCGCCCGCGCGTGCTGACCCTGGGTTTTGTGCCGTTCATGCCGCCCGTCCCGACCGGCCCGCCCGGCCGGTTCCGGGGCGTGGTGCTGAAGACGCTCGCGCCGTGGGTGCTCGGGCCGGCGCAGAAGCTGGCCGACGACCTGCTCGGCGGCGACGCAGGCATGCGGTTCACGGACTGGCCCCTGCACAGCGACGGCGTGCTGCAGATGACCTGCCCCGGCTTCGAGTACCCGCGCCCCGGTGCGCCCCTGCACTTCATCGGGCCGACGACGGTCAGCGCGGCCAGCGAGCACCCGCTGCCGCCGTGGTGGGCCGACCTCGACGGCGGCCGGCCGGTGGTGCACGTGACCCAGGGGACGATCGCGAACGACGAACTCGGCCGGCTCGTCGAACCGACCATCGACGCCCTCGCCGAGGAAGACGTCCTCGTCGTCGCGACGACGTGCGGCGGGCGGCTGCGGCCGGGCCCGCTGCCGGAGAACGTGCGGGTGGCCGAGTTCCTGCCCTACGACGAGCTGCTCCCCCGCTGCGCCGCCGTGGTCAGCAACGGCGGGTACGGCGGCGTCAACCACGCCCTCCGCCACGGCGTGCCACTGGTCGTGGTCGGGGCCAGCGAGGACAAGCGCGAGGTCGCCGCCCGGGTCGCCTGGTCCGGCGCCGGGATCGGCCGGGCCCGCGCCTCGGCCTCGCCGCGGAAGCTGCGCCGGGCCGTCCGCGCCGTCCTGGCCGATCCGCGCTACCGCGACCGCGCGCGGGAACTGGCCGCCGAGATGGCGGCCGGACCGACGATGGACGAGGTGATCGAGCTCATCACCGCGCCCTGCCACAGCTTGTCGTGAGTGGTGAGGCGCGTTCTAACGCGCCTTACCCCTCACGAGCCGTGGGCGGCGAGGTAGCTCGCGAACCGCTCGTCGACCTCCTCCGGCGTCAGGCCGAAGTCCGCCAGGCTGTAGCGGTGGACCGGTTTGCGCTCGCCCGTCCGGCTCGCCTCGTGCACCGCCGTCATGGCCGTCCGCGCCTCGGGCGTGAACTCCAGTCCGAAGTGGTCGTACACAGTGGACACCGTGCCGATCGGGTCCGCGACGAAGTCCTCGTACCGCACATCGCAGAACTGCGCCGGGTCGTGCCGCGCGCGGGCCCAGCTGAACTCGTCGGCTCCGCGGGCCCACAGGTCGAGCTGCCCGCGTCCGATCACCTCGCCCCGGAACTTCGTGGACCAGCCGTCCGCGGCCTTCTCGGCGAGGCTGCACATCGACGCCATGATCGTGCGCGGCGAGCGGTGCGTCTGGATCACCAGCGCATCCGGGTAGTTCGCCATCAGCGCGTCCAGCGCGAAGAGGTGGCTGGGGTTCTTGAGGACCCAGCGCTTGCCCGCGTCCGGCAGTCCGATCAGCTGCAGGTTGCGCTTGTGCCGGGCGTAGGCGTCCGTCCAGTCCTGTTTGGCCAGCCAGCGCGAGTACCGCGGCAGGTGCGCGAGGCACTCGAAGGACACCGAGCGCATCGACTGGCGCAGCAGCTGCCAGCACTCCTCCACCTGGTCGGCGGACATGTGGTGCACGCCCATGAACTCCGGGTGCTCGACGTGGTGGCGCTCGTACCCGGCCTGGATGCCCTGGAAGATCGGGTTGTCCGCCCACGACGCCCGCGGCGGCCGCGGCTGCGGCACCTCGGCGAGCCACACTTCGAGCCCCTGGTGCGCGGGGTCTTCGGCGAGCAGCCGGTGCAGCGCCGTCGTGCCGGTGCGCGGCAGCCCGGTGACGAAGATCGGCCGCTCGATGCGGACGTCGGCGTAGGCCGGGTTCCGCTTCCACGACGCCTCGCTCAGCAGCCGCGCCACCAAAGCGCCGCGCAGCATCGCCCGGTGCACCTTGTTGCCGTACGGCGTCAGTTCCTCGTCGGCCTCGTACGACTCCAGCAGCACGCGCAGGCCTTCGGCGTACTCGTCCGCACCGAAGTCGCCGAGCCCGGTGAGCTTCGACGCCGAGGCGTGCAGGTCGTCGAAGGTGCCGACGTCTTCCCGGCCGGGGCGCATGAATCCTCCTAGTGGTGGTACTCGCCGCCGTTGACGTCGAGGCACTGCCCGGTGATCGCGCGGGCCATCGGCGAGGCGAGGAACACCACGGCGTCGGCGATCTCGTCGGGCTCGGGCAGCTTGCGCAGGTCTATTGTGGACGCCGTTTCGGCGTAGACGTCTTCGGGCGTGATGCCGCGTTCCTTGGCCAGGTAGGCGAAGTACCACTGGAGGTTCGGTCCCCAGATGTACCCGGGCGCCACGGTGTTGACGCGCACGCCGTCCGGCCCCAGCTCGCTGGCGAGGCTCTGGGACAGCGACAGCAGCGCCGACTTCGCCATCTTGTAGGCCCCGAACGTCCGCCGCGAATGCCGCAGCACGGCGGAGTTGATCATCACCAGCGAGCCCTTGCTCTCCTTGAGCGCGGGCAGGAACAGCCGGGTCAGCCGGAGCACGGAGATCGCCGCCGTCTCGAACCCGGCGCGGACCGCGTCGAAGTCCACCGTGGCCAGATCGGTCAGCGGCGGCACGGCGAAGGCGTTGTGCACCACCGCGTCCACCCGGCCGAACGCCTTGACCGCCTCGGTCACCAGGTTGGCCGCGGAGTCGGCGTCGTCGATGTCGGTCCGGACCGCCACCGCCCGGCGGCCGAGGTCCGTGACTTCCTTCGCCACCTCGGTGAGCCGCGATTCGGTGCGGGCGGCGAGCACGACGTCGGCGCCGGCCAGCGCACTGCGCACGGCGATCGACCGGCCGAGCCCGGGACCGATCCCCGAGACCACGACCACCTTGTCCTGCAGCAGGTTGTCCACGCTCACCCCAGCATCCGGGCGGCGACGGCGTCCTGCCGGGCCGCGATCCGCGCCGCCCACTGCTCCGGCGTCACCCGCGCGTCGGCGTGGTAGGGCAGCCGGTCGGGCAGTTCGTCGGTCTTGACCACCTCGACGACCGGGCCGTCGTCCGGGCCGAGGTCGCGCGCGAGCCGCTGCCAGCGGATCTGCACGTACCCGCGGTCGTGGCCGGTGAGTTCGAGCCAGTTCGCCAGGCCGGGATCGCGTTCGCTGATCACGAACCGGATCTTGCCGTCGGGGTCGACGCGCGCCTGGTCGGTGGTGAGGCTCGTCTGGTGGTTGATGTAGTCCAGCGAGACGTACCACAGGCTGCCGAGCTGGATGCCCTGGTAGGGCGCGTCCGCGCAGCGCGGCACGGTGACGATCATCGCCTCTTCCCCGCCGAGCTCGTAGTGCCCAGCCGAGGAGAACTGCGTGGTGAGCCCGCCCGGCGTCGAGCGCGGCTCGGTCATCGTGTTCACCGGCAGGTCGTAGTAGAACCACTTCGGGAAGGCCAGGAACGTCTTCAGCCGGCTCAGCAGGATCTTGCCGGTGACGCCGTAGCGCTTGGCCAGCGCGGTCCGGTCCGGCACCGGCGGCGCCTGCCCGGCGGTGTCGACGCACTGGATGCGGATCTCGCCCCGCCGTTCGGTGGCCCAGTCGCTGTAGACCTCGCGGACGACGAGCATCGACGAGCCCTCGCCGAGGGTGAAGTAGTTCGGGCCCGGGTTCTCGCGAGCCGGGCCGAAGCGCAGCTCGAACCGGCCGTCCGGGCCGATTTCGATCTTCCGGTCGTCGAACGCGGCGAGGCTGTCGGGCACCTCCACCGGCGAGTAGTCGCCGTTGAGGACCTGGAAGCTCAGGTCGGCGGTGGTGCCGCGGACGCCGGTGACCAGGTACTCGCGGTCGGCGCGGATGTTCGCGTTGAAGTACAGCGTGTCCGGGTTGTCCAGGCCCATCTTCGTGTACGGCCCGGTCGACGCGGTGAAGTACGGGAAGTCGCGCTGGTAGGCCCAGGCCATCTGCAGCGACGCGCGGATGCTGCCGGCGAGGTAGTCGTACCCCTCGAGGAGGTCCTGCTCGGTCCGCACGTGCGGGGCCCCGGCGATCAGTTTCTCGGCCTCGGCGATGGCGTCGGCGAGCGGCCGGGTCAACGAGAACTCGTTCTCGATCATGCCGGGACGGCCCAGCGGTTCGCGAGCAGCCGGAAGCCGGGGTTGCCTTCCCACGAGAGCATCGACTCGTAGGTCCGGACGTACCCGATGTGCGTCATCCGCCAGGCGCCGTCGGCCTCCCGGCGGTAGGTGTCCTCGTAGAACGCGGCGCCTTCGATGATCACCTTGTGGTCGGGCACGATGACCTTGTCGGTGAACGACCACCGGCCGGTCGCGGTGTCGCCGTCGACGTCGATCTCGGGCTGACCTGCGTGGTGCACCGTGATGATGCCGTTGCCGAGGCTCTGGGTGAGGAATCCGACGATGGCGTCGCGGCCTTCGAACCGCTTCCCGTCGCCGCCCACGGCGTGCGTCCCGTAGTCGGCCGTGGCGTCGGCGGTGAAGGTGTCGGCCACCTCGTCCCACAGTTTCAGGTCCACCCCGCGCAGGTACCGGTACTTCAGCCGCTTGATCTCTTCGAGTACGCCCAGGTCCATGCCACTAGCGTCCCGCACCGCTTGACCGATGACAAGAACATGTTCTACTTTTTTCCGGTGTCCGTGACCTCGTACGAGCTCTCGCACCTGGCCGCGCTCGAAGCGGAGGCCGTGCACGTCTTCCGCGAGGTCGCGGCGACCTTCGAGCGCCCGGTCCTGCTCTTCTCCGGCGGCAAGGACTCGGTGGTGATGCTGCACGCCGCCGCGAAGGCGTTCTGGCCGGCGCCGCTGCCGTTCCCCGTGCTGCACGTCGACACCGGCCACAACTTCGACGAGGTGCTGCGGTTCCGCGACGAGACCGTCGCCGCCCTCGGTCTGCGGCTCGAGGTGGCCAGGGTGCAGGACGACATCGACGCCGGCCGCGTCGTCGAGGAGACCGGCCCGCGGGCCAGCCGCAACCGGCTGCAGACGACGACCCTGCTGCGGGCGATCCGCGAGGGCGGCTTCGACGCCGTGTTCGGCGGTGCCCGCCGCGACGAGGAGAAGGCCCGCGCGAAGGAACGGGTGTTCAGCTTCCGCGACGAACACGGCCAGTGGGACCCGCGGGCGCAGCGCCCGGAACTGTGGAACCTCTACAACGGCCGGCACCGCCGCGGCGAGCACATCCGCGTCTTCCCGCTGTCGAACTGGACCGAGCTGGACATCTGGCAGTACATCCGCGACGAGCGGATCGCGCTGCCGCCGTTGTACTACGCGCACAAACGCCCGGTGGTCCAGCGCGACGGCATGCTGCTGGCGGCCACGCGCTTCCTGTCCCTCGTGGACGGCGAGACGCCGTACGAGGCGACCGTGCGGTTCCGGACCGTCGGCGACGCCACGTGCACCGGCTGCGTCGAATCCTCGGCGTCGACGCCGTCCGAAGTGGTCGCCGAGGTGGCCGCCACCCGCGTCACCGAGCGTGGCGCCACGCGGGCCGACGACCGGATTTCCGAAGCAGGCATGGAAGACCGCAAGCGAGAGGGCTACTTCTGATGCAGCTGCTGCGGATCGCCACGGCGGGAAGCGTGGACGACGGCAAGTCGACGTTGATCGGCCGGCTGCTGTTCGACTCGAAGGCGATCTTCACCGACCAGCTCGCCGCCGTCGAACGCGCCAGCCGCGACCGCGGCGAGGACTACCCGGACCTCGCGCTGCTCACCGACGGCCTGCGCGCCGAACGCGAGCAGGGCATCACCATCGACGTCGCCCACCGGTACTTCGCCACGCCACGGCGGAAGTTCATCATCGCGGACACGCCGGGCCACCTGCAGTACACGCGCAACATGGTGACCGGCGCGTCGACCGCCGACCTGGCGCTCATCCTCGTCGACGCGCGCAAGGGCGTCCTCGAACAGTCCCGGCGGCACGCGTTCCTCGCGTCGCTGCTCGGGATCGGGCACCTCGTGGTCTGCGTGAACAAGATGGACCTCGTCGGCTGGTCGCAGGAGCGGTTCGACGAGATCCGCGAGGACTTCCGCCGGTTCGCGATGAAACTCGACGTCGCCGACCTGACGTTCGTGCCGGTTTCCGCGCTGCACGGCGACAACGTCGTCCACCGCAGCGCGAGCATGCCGTGGTACGAAGGCACTTCGCTGCTGCACCAGCTGGAAGAGGTGCACGTCGCCTCCGACCGCAACCTGATCGACGCCCGGTTCCCGGTGCAGTACGTCATCCGCCGGTCCGACTTCCGCGGCTACGCGGGCACCATCGCGGGTGGGGTGTTCAAGCCGGGTGACGAGGTCGTGGCGCTGCCGTCGGGCTTCACGTCGAAGGTGCGCGCGGTGTGGGGACCGGGCGGAAAGCCGCTGGAAGAGGCGTTCACCGGCCAGGCGGTGGCCGTCGAGCTGGCCGACGACCTGGACCTCGGCCGCGGGGCCATGCTGTGCCGTCCCGGCAACCGCGCGGAGTCGGCCCGCGAGGTCGACGCCCTGGTCTGCTGGTTCTCCGAACGCGCCGCGCTGACGCCGGGCGCGACCTACGCGGTGCGCCACACGACCACCGAGACGCGGGGCACGGTGGAACGGCTGGAATACCGCCTCGACGTCACCACGCTGCACCGCGACGAGACGGCGGAGGCGTTGCGGCTCAACGACATCGGCCGCATCCGGCTGCGGACGCGCAGCCCGCTGCTGTTCGACCCGTACCGCCGCAACCGCGCCACCGGCGGCTTCCTGCTGGTGGACGAGCACACGGGCGACACGGTCGCGGCGGGCATGATCACCGGCGCACCGGCGTCCCCGGTCGTCTGGCACACCGCGGCGGTGCGGCGTGAGGACCGCCCGACCCGCGGGGCGACGGTGTGGCTGACCGGGCTGTCGGCGTCGGGCAAGTCGTCGGTGGCCGTCGAGCTGGAACGCCGGCTGGTCGCGGCGGGCCGCCCGGCGTACCTGCTCGACGGCGACAACCTGCGCCACGGGCTCAACGCCGGGTTGGGGTTCAGCCCCGAGGACCGCGCGGAGAACGTCCGGCGGGTGGCGGAGGTCGCGCGCTTGTTCGCGGACGCGGGCGTGGTGGCGATCGCGTCGCTCATCAGCCCGTACTCGGCAGATCGGGCACGGGCCCGGGCGGTGCACGACGGGCTGCCGTTCGTGGAGGTCTTCGTCGACACGCCGCCGGAAGTGTGCGAGGCGCGTGACCCGAAGGGCATGTACGCGAAGGCCCGCGCCGGCGAGATCACCGGCTTCACCGGCATCGACGCGCCTTACGAGCGCCCGTCGTCACCGGACCTGGTGCTGCGCCCGGGCGACGGCGACCCGGCGGCGATGGCCGCGGCGATCGAGGCACTGCTCGACGAGCTCGGCTGAAATTGCCTTGCCCGCGCACCCTAGGGTGGGCGGCATGACGTCGGTCAGGCAGGTCCAGGTCACCTTCGACTGCGCGGAACCCGAGCGCGTCGCCCGGTTCTGGTGCGAGGTGCTGGGGTACGAGCTGCACAGCTCCGGGGTCGCCTGCAGCGACCCCACCGGAGTGGGCCCGCGGCTGTACTTCCAGCGCGTGCCCGAAGGCAAGGTCGTCAAGAACCGCGTGCACCTCGACGTCCGGGTTGGCACCGGGCTCGTCGGCCAGGAGCGGCTCGCCGCCCTCGAGGCCGAGTGCACGCGGCTGGAGAAACTCGGCGCGGTCCGCGGGCAGCTCCTGCTCGCCGACGAGGAAAACGAATCGTGCCAGAACATGCAGGACGTCGAGGGCAACGAGTTCTGCCTGGACTGAGCGCGTCTCATTCCACCGGAACATAGGTGCCGCCTTTCCCGGCGGCGCCGAGATCGGCGTGCGAAGACGCGCTCGTCGTGAACCGGCCCCGGACGACGCGGACGTAGGAACCCTCCAGCGGGAACACCAGCACGAATTTCGGCCCGTCGTTCCCGCGCAGCACGGATCCGTCCCGCAGGTGGCCGAGGAATTCGACGATGTCGCGTTCGATCTCACCGGCGAATTCGCGCTGGTCGTCCCGCGCGATGGGGTACAGGTCGGTGTCGATGTCGTAGGTCGCGCGCCGGCCGCTCACCGGGTCCCGCGCCGCGAACTCCAGCCCGAGCCAGCGCTCCGGCTCGACGACCACGGCGGCCTGCCAGGTCGATCCGCTCAGCTCCCATTTCACGCAGGCGCCGGCCTCCGTCACCGCCGCCGTCCACGAGGTGGTCGCCTCGAGCTCGCGGAGGAAGCCGAGGAGGTGTTCACCGGGCACGCCCTACTCGGCTTCCAGGACGAAGAACAGGAAGCTGGGGAACGTGTCGAGGATTTCGAAATCCCCGGGGAACAGCTCGCGCGCGGCCGGCACCGGGTGCGGTTCGCTGATGACGGCGATCCGGAAGCCCGCCGCGGTGAAGGCGTCGGTCATCGCGTGCAGCGGCTTGTTCCAGAAGGTCATCCGCGCCTTGCGGCCGTGCAGCTCGAACTCGTCGGTCCAGGTGTAGGACTCGAAGTAATCCGGGCGGGGCCCTTCGGCGCGGTGCGTGACGTTGACCATCATCGGGTGGTTGACCGAGGCGATGAGCCGGCCGCCGGGCTTCAGCACGCGCCGCAGCTCGGCCAGCGTCGGCGCCCAGTCCCGCAGGTAGTGCAGCGCCAGGGACGCCATGACGTCGTCGAACTCCGCGTCCCCGAACGGCAGCGGCTCGGCCAGGTCGGCGACCCGCAGGTCCGCGCCGTCACCGAGGCGTCGCCGGGCCTGCGCCAGCATGCCCTCGCTCTGGTCGATCCCGGTGACGACGGCACCCCGCTCGCGCAACGTCGCGAACAGCGGGCCCGAGCCGCAGCCGGCGTCCAGGATCCGCCGTCCCGCCACGTCCCCGGCCAGCGCCAGGGCGGCGGGCCGTTCGTAGTAGGCGTTCATCAGGCTCGCTTCGTTTTCGGCCGTGTACGCCTCGGCGAAGTCGTCGTATGCGGCAGTCATGTGCCCCATGGTGCCCGAATCAGCCCGAGGGCGTCACGAAGCCCGAGTCGTACGCCCGGACCACCGCCTGGGTCCGGTCGCGCGCCCCGAGTTTCGCCAGCACGTTGCCCACGTGGGTCTTCACCGTCTGGACACCCAGGTACAGCTCCCCCGCGATCTCCACATTGGACAGCCCGGCGGCCATCAGCCGCAGCACTTCGCGTTCGCGTCCGGTCAGCCCCGCGCCGGCCAGCCCGTCGCCGGTGGACGCCGGCGCGTGCCGGGCGGCCAGCCGGCGGATCGCCGCCGGGAACAGCAGCGACTCCCCCGCCGCCACCGTCCGGATCGCCGCGGCGAACTCCTCCGGCCGGGCACGCTTGAGCAGGAACCCGCTGGCGCCCGCGAGGAGCGCGTCGTAGACGTAGTCGTCGTTCTCGAAGGTGGTCACCACGATCACCTTCGGCGGCACGTCCACAGTGGACATCAGGTGCGTGGTGGCGCGGATCCCGTCCACCGCGGGCATCCGCACGTCCATCAGCACCACGTCCGGACGCAGCCGGGCCACCAGCCCGGGCACCTCGGCGCCGTCGGCGGCCTCGCCGACCACCGCGAGGCCGTCCTCGCTGTCGACGATCGCCCGCAGCCCGGCCCGGATCAGCGGCTCGTCGTCCACCAGCAGCACGCGCACGCTCATCGCCCGGTCCCCCACGGCACCCGCACCACGACCTCCCACCGCTCGCCCACCGGCCCGGCCGACAGCTCGCCGCCGAGCACCGCCACCCGCTCGGCCATCCCGCGCAGGCCGCGGCCGCCGCCGGTCCGGCCCGTGCCCGCCCCCAGCGGGTTGCCGACCCGGGCGGCCAGCTCGTGCGCCGCGACGCCGACGACCACCGTCACCGGGACCCTACCGGCGTGGCGCACCGCGTTGGTCAGGCATTCCTGCAGGATCCGGTAGACCTCGCGGGACACCACCGGCGGCACGGCGGCCAGGTCACCGCCGATGTCGGCGGTGATCGCGGTGCCGGCCAGCCGGGTCGTTTCGAGCAGCGCAGGCAACGCGGTCAGCGTCGGCTGCGGTGCCCGGCCCGCCGTCTCCTCCCGCAGCAGCCCGAGCACGTGGTCGAGGTCGCCGAGCGCCGTGCGCGCCGACTCCTCGATGGCGGTCAACGCACGCTCGGTGAAGTCCGGATCGGTGCGCAGCGTCCGCCGGGCGGCCCCCGCCTGGATCGTGACGACGCTCAGGGCGTGCCCGACCGAGTCGTGCAGCTCCCTGGCCAGGCGGTTGCGTTCGGCGAGCTGCTCGGTCCGCCGTTCGAGCCGGGCGATCCGGTCGGCCGCGGTCGTCCCGAGCAGCACAATCGCGATCCGGCGCAGCAGCGCGCCGACCACTCCGACGGCGTAGACGAGCAGCACCAGGGCGAACCCGAAGGCCAGCGGCAGCCACACCGACACCCAGCCGGTCGGCACGCTGACCTGGTCACCCTGATCGGTCTGGAACAGACGGCCGGTGAAGACGGCGCTGACGGACAGCCCGATCGCGACCGGCGCGGCGAGGCTGAAGAAGCTGACGATGCACCCGGTGACGACGTGCAGCACGAACATCGCCGCAGCGCGCCGCCGGCCCGGCCGGGTGTGCGGTTTCGCGGGCGCGTCCGGCACCGGGTCGTCGAGCAGCTCGCGGACCGCGGTCGACTCCAGCACGTGGACCGCGGGCAGGAACGCCGTCCCGGCCAGCACGGCCAGGGTGAGCAGGCCGCCGACGACGGTGGCCCGCCCCAGCGTGGTGACGAACGGCAGCAGCGACGGCACCGCGACGGCGGCGAACAGGATGTAGGGCACGCTGATGGCGCCGCCGAGGACGAGGTAGACCCAGCGGCGGTAGGTCGCCTTGCTCGTCAGGGGCCGGAGGATGCGCACCGGCCGATCTTCGCAGCCGCACGCCCGGGCGCGCCTCCCTCCCGCGGTGGACCCGCCTCACCCCTCGCCGTCGGGCGGCGTCACCACGGTGCGGCGGAAGTGGCTGAAGATGACCGACGTCCGGACGTCGACGATCTCGCGGCGCTGGGTCAGCCGGTCGAGGACGAACCCGCTGAGGTGGTCGTTGTCGGCGACGGCGATGTGCAGCAGGAAGTCGTCGCTGCCGGACATGACGAAGACCGACAGCACCTCGGGCAGGCCGGTGACGAACGCGCGGAAGGATTCGATCACGGCCCGGTCGGGCGGCCGCAGCCGCACGGCGACCATCGCCTGCACGGGCCGGCCGATCTTCTTCAGGTCGACGTCGACGGTGTGCCCGCGCACGATCCCGCGCCGGGTCAGGTCCCGCACCCGTTCGAGACAGGTGGACTGCGCGATGTGCAGCCGGCGCGCGAGTTCCTTGTTGGTCTGCTTGCCGTCCTCCTGCAGCAGGGTCAGCAGCGCCGTGTCAAGTTCGTCCATCGGGTCCGTGCTCCCCCGTGTCGGCTCGTCATGTTCGCCATTTCGGCTTGATCGCCGAATCTAACACGGCTTCACCCGGCCGGTTGCTGTTCGCTGTCTACCGTGACGCGCATGATCACCGATTCGCCACGCACCCGCCTCGCGGTGCCCGCGGTCCTGGGCGCCGCGCTGATCTGGAGCAGTTCGTTCGCGGTCACGAAGGTGGCACTGGCGGAGGTCCCGCCGATGACGCTGGGCGCGCTGCGGTTCGTCCTGGCGGCGGCGATCCTCGGCGTGGCAGTGCACACGGGCCCCCGCCGGCGGCCCCTGCCGTCCCCCCGCGAGCGGCTGCACATCGGCGGCGCGGGCCTGCTCGGGATCACGGCGTACTTCGCGCTGGAGAACATCGGCGTGGACCTGGCCACGGCGTCGGACGCGACGCTGATCGTGGCGTCCTACCCGGTACTGACGCTGGTTCTGTCCGGCCGCACGGCGTTTTCCCCGGTCCGGCTGACGGGCATGCTGCTGGCGATCGCGGGGGTGTGGCTGGTGGTCCGCGACAAGAGCGGCGGCCACTCCCTGTCGGGCGACGCGTTCCTCATCGCGGGCGGAGCGGTCTGGGCGTTGTACAACATCCTGGCCCGGCGGGACACCTCGGGCGCGTCACCGATCGTGGTGACGTACTACCAGACCCTCGCGGGCGCGGGCGGCTTCGTCCTGCTGTCACTGTCCGAAGTGGATCAGTGGAGTGCGCCCGGCGCGGGAACTGTGCTGCGGATCGGGTTCCTGGCCGGGCTTTGCTCGGTCGCGGCGTTCCTGCTGTACAACTACGGACTTCGCGGGTTGGAGCCGAGCGTGGCGGTGAACCTGCTGAACATCGTCCCGGTGGCGGGCCTGGTGTGGGCGGTGGCCCTGGCCGGCGAGACGCTCACGGTGACGCAGGTGTTCGGCGGCGCGGTCGTCATCGGCGGGGTGACGCTGAGCCTGCGCCGGAAGAAGTCCCGAGGTGGCCTCCGGGCCGGAGGCCACCCCCGAACCGATCAGTAAGCGACCGCGCGGCTCTCCGTCCGGGCGGCCAACCCGTTGACCCACAACGACTGCACCTTCGCCGCCTCCGCCGCGGACGGTTTGGCGTTCTTGCACGCCGTGCCCGGGCCGTGGCCGGACATCAGTTCCGTGCACGGGCCGCTGTAGTGGTCCGGGAGGCCGAGGTTGTGGCCGAGCTCGTGGGCCGCGATGCGGGTCGGGTCGAAGCCCTCCGCCACCTGGCTCGTGTCCAGGTAGATCTGGCCGCGGCCGTGGCCGTTCGTGTTCGTGTACGAGCCGCCGCTGCTGATCTCGTGGAACACGATCGTGGCGCTCGTGTTGCGCTTGACCAGCTTCACGTCGGTGACGGCGGCGTTCCAGTTGGCCGCGCCCTGGTCGATCTGGGCGAGGTAGTCCGGCGCGCCCGAAGAGCTGTAGTACAGCGTCGTGACAGCCGCCGCCGAAGCGGCCGGGGCCGTCGCCAGCCCCAGGCCCAGCGGGGCCGCGATCGCCGTGGCCAGGGCCACGACCCGGCCGATCACGCGTCCGTTCATCGTGTCTCCTTCGTCCGGTTCAGGGAGCACTTCACCGTGGTTCGCGCGATCAGGTTAGAAGGCCACCACCGTGGCGGCCACGGCCGAAAGTCGTTCCCTCGCGGGAGGGAGACCGGTCCCGCCGCCGCGTGAGCCACCGGTCCCGGCCGCCGTGGTCTGCTCGGTTCCGGCGAAAGGGAACCGATGGACATCCTGCTGGGCCTGCTGACCCTCCCCCTGTACGTGCTCGTGCTGTGGCCGCTCGTGGTCGCGTCCCGGCGGGTGCTCGGCGTCCGGATCGGCGCCGTCCGCGCCCTGTGCGCCGCGGCGTTCGGCTGGCTCGTCGCCGGCGGCATCGGCCGGGCGTTCCCCGTTTCGCTGCTGCACAACGGCGGCGCCGCGCTCGGCCTGCTGATCCCGTTGGCTGGCAGCGCTTTCCTGGCGACGCTGATCTTCCTGTTCGTCGCCGAAGTGGCGTTGCCCCACGGCGTCGGGCTCGGCCGGCTGCGCGGCCGGCTCTCGCGCACCCGCCGGTACGCGCAGATCAGCCGGATCGCCGTCAAGCACGGCCTCGGCCGCTACCTGACCGGCCGGCGCGAACCCGGCCTCGCGCCGGGCCGGCACGCCAAGCTCGCGCGGTCCCTGCGCCGGGCCCTGGAGGAGGGTGGCGTGACGTTCGTGAAGCTCGGCCAGCTGCTTTCCACCCGCGCGGACCTGCTGCCCCCGGTGTTCGTCGACGAGCTCGGCCGGCTCCAGGACCAGGTCGCGCCCGCCCCGGCCGAAGCCGTCCGGGCCCTGCTGGCCGACGAACTCGGCGGCTCTCCCGACGACGTCTTCGCGGAGTTCGATCCCGAACCCCTCGCCGCCGCGTCCGTCGCGCAGGTCTACCGCGCCCAGCTGCGCGGCGGCGAAGACGTCGTCGTCAAGGTCCGGCGGCCGGGCGTGCGCGAGCAGGCGGAACGCGACATCGCCATCCTCCGCCGGGTGGCCGCGGCGCTGGAGGACCGCGCGGACTGGGCCCGGTCGCTCGGCGTCGCCGAGCTGGCCGACGGGTTCGCCGCTGCGCTGGCCGAAGAGCTCGACTTCACCGTCGAAGCCCGCAACATCGCCGCGGTCGCCGCCACCGGCTCCCCAGACGTCGCTCTGCCGAAGGTCCACAAAGGACTCTCCACCGACCGCGTGCTGGTCATGTCCCGGCTGACGGGCAAACCGCTCGCGACGGCCAAGGACACCGTGGCGCCGACCGAGCGCAAGCGGCTGGCGCGCTCGCTCCTGCGCTGCCTGCTCGACCAGGTGATGATCGGCGGTGTCTTCCACGCCGACCCGCACCCGGGCAACCTGATGCTGCTGGCCGACGGCCGGCTGGGCCTGCTCGACTTCGGCTCGGTCGGCCGGCTCGACGCCGGGCTGCGGGGCGGCCTGCAGAACCTGATACTCGCCCTGGACCGCGGCGACCCCGCGGGCCTGCGCGACGGGCTCCTCGAAATCGTCGACCGCACCGGCGAAATCGACGAACAGCGCCTCGAACGCGCGCTCGGCGCCCTGGTCGCCCGGCACTTCGGTCCCGGCCGCACCCCGGACCTCGACCTGTTCACCGGCCTGTTCCGGGTGGTCGCGGACTTCCGGCTGAGCGTGCCGCCGCCGGTGGCCGCGGTGTTCCGCGCCCTGGCCACGGTGGAGGGCACCCTCGCCGCGCTGGACCCCGGTTTCGACGTCGTCGCCGAGTCGCGCGCGTTCGCCGTCGAGCAGGCCGGCGCCGGGCTGCGGCCGGGGCCGCTGGGCCGCACGGCGCTCGGCGAGCTGACGGCGCTGCTGCCGGTGCTGCGCCGCATCCCCCGCCGCATCGACCGGATCGGCGCGGCGCTGGAGGAGGGCAGGCTGTCGGTGAACGTCCGCCTGTTCTCCGACGAGCGCGACCGCGAGGTCGTCACCGGCCTGGTCCACGAGGTCCTGCTGGCCTGCACCGGCGCGGCGACCGGGCTGATGGCGGTGCTGCTGCTGACCGGCTCGGGCGGGCCGCGCATCGCCGCGGACCTGACGCTGCACCAGGTGTTCGGCTACAACCTGCTGGTGATCAGTGCCCTGGTGGGACTGCGGCTGCTCTTCGTCGTCTTCCGGCGCGCCGGACGAGCGTCACGACCACCCCGGTGACACCGGCGAAGAACAGGACCGCGCCGCCGAGCAGCCACCAGCGCAGCGCGGTGTACAGGGTGTCGTCGAACGGCGCACCCGGCAGGCCCGCGTCGGTGAAGGCGGTCGTGGGCGACAGCGGCGCCGGGCGGGAGATCCGGCCGGTGCCGACCACGAACCCGGTGACCGCGGAAACCGGCACGACACCGAGGAAGCGCGAGTCCCGGGCCCGGCCCCGCTCGTCCCCGAGCAGGAACACCTGGCCCTCGTGCAGGCGCACGAGGTACGGCGTGGTGGCGGCCGCGTCGCGGGCGTACTGGTCCTGGCTGAGGTAGGTCTCGGTGATCGGCTTGCCGTCGACCGTCAGCTGCCCGCCGGTGCAGCAGGCGACGACGTCCCCGCCGACCGCGACGACCCGGAAGACGCTGCGCCCGGAACTGTCCCGGTGAGCGAAGGCACCGCGGTCGAACATGACCACGTCGCCGCGGTGGACGTCTTCGCCGTCGCGGGCGCGCACGATGGCCGAGCCGCCGGGTTTCAGCGTCGGGTTCATCGCCGCGCCCGGAACCTGGTACTCGCGATAGGTGAAGAAGACGATCCCGACCTGGGCCGCGGTGACGCCGATCCCGAGCACGGCGACGACGATCCACACCACCAGGGCGGGCGAAAGCAGGCGCGGCTTCGGCTGCCCGGGAAGTCCGGGCGGCGCGGGCGGGAACGCGAGTTCGGTCACGCCGATCTATCGGCCGCCGACCTGCGGCGTTACCCCGTCCGTGGCGCGTACATGATCACCGCGACGCCGGCCAGGCACAGCAGCGCGCCGAGGACGTCGTAGCGGTCGGGACGGTAACCGTCCGCGACCATCCCCCAGGCCAGCGAACCCGCCACGAAGACGCCGCCGTACGCGGCGAGGATGCGGCCGAAGTGGCCGTCCGGCTGGAGGGTCGCCACGAAGCCGTACACCCCGAGGGCCACGATTCCGCCGCCGATCCACAGCAGGCCGCGGTTTTCCCGGACGCCCTGCCAGACCAGCCAGGCGCCGCCGATTTCGCACACCGCCGCGGCCAGGAACAGGACGATCGACCGCAGGACCACCCCGGGATACTAGCTCCCGTGCCGTTCACGCTGTGTCACCCGGCCGCCGTCCTCCCGCTGGCGAGACGGCCGCTGGTCCCGTCGGCGCTCGTCGCCGGGTCGGTCGCGCCGGACTTGTTCTGGTTCGTCCCGCGGCTGCCGGGGGTCGGCCTGACCATGACCCACGAGTTCGCGTCGGTCCTCTGGCTCGACCCGCTGCTCGCCCTCGGCCTGCTCGCCGTCTTCCACGTGCTGCTGAAGCGGCCCCTGCTGGCCCTGGCGCCGAAGCCGCTGGCCGAACGGCTCCCCCGGCACTTCAGCTGGAGACGCCCGGGCTGGATCGCCGTTTCCCTCGTGCTCGGCGCCGCGACGCACGTCGGCTGGGACGCCTTCACCCACAGGGACTCCGGGCTGCCGTTCCTGCGGATCCCGCTCGTCACCGGCGTCGACGTCGGACGGCTGATCCAGCTGGTCAGCACGATCGCCGGCGCGGCCGTGCTCGCCTGGTGGCTGCGGAACTGGTACCGCCGCGCCCCCGTCACACCGGCGCCCGCGGCCACGAGACATCGCAAGGCCGTCGCCGCGCTGCTCGCCGCCGGAACCGTGACGGGCGTGCTCGCCGAGGTGCTGCCGTTCTTCGCCGGCCACGACCCGATGACCCGCGCCGGCGTGGTCGGCAACGCCACCTACCTGGCCGTCACCGGCGCCTGCAGCGGTTTCGCCGGCGCGTTGATCCTCTACGCGCTGGCCTGGCACGCGCGGTATAGGTCATTATACGCCAAGCGGGCCACCTCGGAAGGTGACCCGCTCGACGTGAACGATCTCAGACGGTGAAGCCGAGGGCGCGCAGCTGTTCGCGGCCGTCCTCGGTGATCTTCTCCGGGCCCCACGGCGGCATCCAGACCCAGTTGATCCGGAAGTCCTTGACCAGGCCGCCGCTGGTGAGCGCGGCGTTCGTCTGGTCCTCGATGACGTCGGTCAGCGGGCAGGCCGCGGACGTCAGCGTCATGTCGAGGGTCGCCGTGTTGTCCGGCTCGACGCGGATGTCGTAGACCAGCCCCAGGTCGACGACGTTGATGCCGAGTTCCGGGTCGACGACGTCGCGCATGGCCTCTTCGACGTCCTCGATCTTGGCGAGGTCGAGGTCCTGCTTCGCGGTGGTCTCGGCGTCGAGGTCGGCGGCGGTGCGCCCCTCACGAGTGGCGGTTTCTTCAGTCATGCCTTTTCAGCTCCACTGCTCGTCCGGGCGACGGCGTCCTTGAAAGCCATCCAGCCGAGGAGGGCGCACTTCACGCGGGCGGGGTACTTGGCGACGCCCGCGAAGGCGACCCCGTCCTCCAGCACGTCCTCGTCCGGCTCGACCTTTCCCTTACCCTGCATCAGTTCCACGAAGGCATCCATGGTGGTGAACGCCTCCTCGACCGTGTGGCCGACGACGAGGTCCGTCATGACCGACGTCGACGCCTGGCTGATCGAGCAGCCCTGGCCGTCGTAGGAGACGTCGGCGACCTTCCCGTCGTCCAGCTTGACCCGCAGCGTCACCTCGTCGCCGCAGGTCGGGTTGACCTGGAACGACTCGGCGTCGAACGGGTCACGCAGGCCGCGCCCGTGCGGGTTCTTGTAGTGGTCCAGGATGATCTCCTGGTACATGCTCTCCAGGTTCACTGCCCCACCCCGAAGAACTTCTGCGCCTCGCGGACCCCGGCCACCAGGGCGTCCACTTCGGACAGATCGTTGTACAGGTAGAACGACGCGCGCACGGTCGCCTGGGCGTTGCAGGCCCGGTGCAGCGGCCACGCGCAGTGGTGGCCGACGCGCACGGCGATGCCGAGGCTGTCGAGCACCTGGCCGGCGTCGTGCGGGTGCACGCCGTCGATCACGAACGACACGGTCGCGCCGCGGTCCTTCAGGTCGGTCGGCCCGATGATCCGGACGCCCGGGATGGCGCCGATGCCTTCGAGGGCGGCCGCGGCGAGCTCCTTCTCGTGGGCCGCGACGCGGTCCATGCCGATGGCCGAGAGGTAGTCGACGGCCGCGCCGAGGCCGATGGCCTGCGACGTCATCGGCACGCCCGCCTCGAACCGCTGCGGCGGCGGCGCGAAGGTGGAGCCCTCCATCCGGACCATCTCGATCATCGACCCACCGGTGAGGAACGGCGGCATGGCCGACAGCAGCTCGGTGCGTCCATAAAGGACGCCGATGCCGGACGGGCCGAGCATCTTGTGCCCGGAGAACACGGCGAAGTCGACGCCGAGGGCGTGGAAGTCGACCGCGAAGTGCGGAACGGACTGGCAGGCGTCGAGCACGGTGAGCGCGCCGACCGCCTTGGCCTTCTCGACCAGCAGCGAGACGGGGTTGACCGTGCCGAGCACGTTGGACTGGTGCGCGAACGCGACCACCTTGGTGCGCGGCGTGATCAGCTCGTCCACATCGGACAGGTCGAGGCGGCCGTCCGCGGTCACCTTGAACCACTTCAGCGTCGCCCCGGTGCGCTGGCACAGCTGCTGCCACGGCACGAGGTTCGCGTGGTGCTCCATCTCGGTGATGACGATCTCGTCGCCGGGGCCGACCACGAAACGCGAAGCTTCGGGACCAGCCGTGGCGGCGTTGCTCATCGAGTACGCGACGAGGTTGATGCCCTCGGTCGCGTTCTTGGTGAACACCAGTTCCTCGGGGTCCGCGCCGACGAACTCCGCGATCTTCGCGCGCGCGGACTCGTAGGCGTCGGTGGCCTCTTCGGAGAGCTGGTGCGCGCCGCGGTGCACCGCGGCGTTCGAGGTGAACACGTACTCGCGTTCGGCTTCGAAAACCGCGGTCGGGCGTTGCGAAGTCGCCCCGGAGTCCAGGTACACCAAGGGTTTCCCGTCACGAACCGTGCGCGACAGGATGGGGAAGTCGGCCTTCAGGGCCGCCACGTCCAGTGGCAAAGAGCTGGCCGAGGTGGTGGTCATCGGGCCGACTCCTCTCATTCTCGGTGTGTACTGGCGGAAGTCAGAGCGCGGCGGGCTCGGGCTTGCCCACGTACTTGACGTAGCCGTTCTCCTCCAGCTCGTCGGCCAGCTCCTTGCCGCCCGACTCGACGATCTTGCCGCCGGCGAAGACGTGCACGAAGTCCGGCGTGATGTGCCGCAGGATCCGGGTGTAGTGCGTGATCAGCATGACGCCGACCTCGCTGTTGGCCTTGTACTCGTTGACACCCTGCGAAACGATCCGCAGCGCGTCGACGTCGAGGCCGGAGTCGGTCTCGTCGAGGATGGCGAACTTCGGCTTGAGCAGCGCCAGCTGCAGGATCTCGTGGCGCTTCTTCTCGCCGCCGGAGAAGCCCTCGTTGACCGAGCGCTCGGCGAACTCCTGCGAGATCTCGAGCTTGCCCATCTCCTCCTTGACCTCCTTGACCCAGTGGCGCAGCTTGGGGGCCTCGCCACGGACCGCGGTGGCCGCGGTGCGGAGGAAGTTGGACATCGACACGCCCGGCACCTCGACCGGGTACTGCATGGCCAGGAACAGGCCGGCCCGCGCGCGCTCGTCGACGCTCATCTCGAGCACGTTCTCGCCGTCGAGCAGCACCTCGCCGGAGGTCACCTCGTACTTGGGGTGGCCGGCGATGGCGTAGGACAGGGTGGACTTGCCGGAGCCGTTGGGGCCCATGATCGCGTGGGTCTCGCCCGACTTGATCGTCAGGTTGACGCCCTTGAGGATCTCCTTGGGGCCTTCCTCGGTGGTCACCGAGGCGTGCAGGTCCTTGATTTCCAGCGTTGCCATTCTTCGTTTCCTAAGTCAGAGAGGGCGGTCAGGCGCCAACGGCTTCGAGCTCGGCTTCGATCGCCGCTTCGAGGCGCTCGCGCACCTCGGGGACGTCGATCTTGACCAGGATCTCGTGGAAGAACCCGCGCACGACCAGGCGCCGCGCGGCTTCTTCGGCGATCCCGCGCGACTGGAGGTAGAACAACTGCTCGTCGTCGAACCTTCCCGTCGCGCTCGCGTGGCCGGCGCCTTCGATCTCGCCGGTCTCGATCTCGAGGTTCGGCACCGAGTCCGCGCGGGCGCCGGGGGTCAGCACCAGGTTGCGGTTGAGCTCGTAGGTGTCGGTGGCCTCGGCGGCCGCGCGGATCAGGACGTCGCCGATCCACACCGTGTGCGCGCCCTCGCCCTGCAGCGCGCCCTTGTACATCACGCGCGACTTGCAGTTCGGGACCGCGTGGTCGACGAAGAGGCGGTGCTCCTGGTGCTGGCCGGCGTCGGCGAAGTACACGCCGAGCATCTCGACGTCGCCGCCCTTGTCCGCGAACGTCGCCGTCGGCGAGACGCGGACCAGGTCGCCGCCCAGGGTGATCACGGTGTGTCGCAGCGCGGCGTCGCGGCCCAGCTTCAGGTGCTGCTCGGAGACGTGCACGGCGTCGTCGGCCCAGTCCTGGACGCTGACCACGGTGACCTTGGCGCCGTCGCCGATGACGAACTCGACGTTGTCGGCGTAGGTGCCGGAGCCGACGTGGTCGAGCACGATCACGGCTTCGGCGAACGCCTCGGCGCGGACCTGCAGGTGCCCGTAGGCGACCTGGCCCTCGCCGGGGCCCTGGATCCGCAGCACGGACGGCTTCGACGCCTTCGTCTCCTTGGGCACCGTCACGACGGTGGCCTTGGTGAACGCCGAGTACGCCTGCGCGGCGATCCGGTCGCTCGGGACACCCGCGGCACCCAGCCGCTCGTCGTCCCGGCCGACGGTCTCGATCTTCAGCTCGGGCGCGGCGTCGGGTTCGAGGGTGATCTCGCCGGTCGCGGTGGCGCTGCCGTCGTGAAGGCCGCGAAGGCGCTTCATCGGCGTGAAGCGCCAGTTCTCCTCACGGCCGCCGGGGACCTCGAAGGCCTCGACGTCGTAAGAAGTGAACCGCTCCGCGCGGGAGGCCGCCGGAATGACGGCCCCCTCGCGGAGGGCTTCGGAAACGTTGTTCTCGGTAACCGACATGACTAGCCGACGGACCCTTCCATCTGGAGCTCGATCAGGCGGTTCAGCTCGAGCGCGTACTCCATCGGCAGCTCACGGGCGATCGGCTCGACGAAGCCGCGCACGATCATCGCCATCGCCTCGGCCTCGTCGAGGCCGCGCGACATCAGGTAGAACAGCTGGTCTTCGCTGACCTTGGACACCGTGGCCTCGTGGCCCATGGACACCTCGTCGTTGCGGATGTCCACGTACGGGTACGTGTCCGACCGCGAGATGGTGTCCACCAGCAGCGCGTCGCAGACCACGCTGGAGCGCGAGTGGTGCGCCCGCTTCGCCACGCGGACCAGGCCGCGGTAGGAGGTGCGGCCGCCGCCGCGCGCCACCGACTTCGACACGATGGTCGAGGACGTGTACGGCGCGAGGTGCTCCATCTTGGCGCCCGCGTCCTGGTGCTGGCCCTCGCCCGCGAACGCGACCGACAGGACCTCGCCCTTGGCGTGCTCGCCCATGAGGAACACCGACGGGTACTTCATCGTGACCTTGGAACCGATGTTGCCGTCGATCCATTCCATGGTCGCGCCCGCTTCGCACTTGGCGCGCTTGGTGACCAGGTTGTAGACGTTGTTCGACCAGTTCTGGATGGTCGTGTAGCGGCAGCGGGCGCCCTTCTTGACGATGATCTCCACGACCGCCGAGTGCAGCGAGTCGGACTGGTAGATCGGCGCCGTGCAGCCCTCGACGTAGTGCACGTAGGCGTCTTCGTCGACGATGATCAGGGTGCGCTCGAACTGGCCCATGTTCTCGGTGTTGATCCGGAAGTAGGCCTGCAGCGGGATCTCCACGTGCACGCCCTTCGGCACGTAGATGAACGAGCCGCCGGACCACACCGCCGTGTTCAGCGCGGAGAACTTGTTGTCGCCGGCCGGGATGACCGAGCCGAAGTACTCCTGGAACAGCTCCGGGTGCTCCTTGAGCGCGGAGTCGGTGTCCAGGAACAGGACGCCCTGCTCCTCCAGGTCCTCGCGGATCTGGTGGTAGACGACCTCGGACTCGTACTGCGCGGCGACACCGGCGACGAGGCGCTGCTTCTCCGCCTCGGGGATGCCCAGCTTGTCGTACGTGTTCTTGATGTCCTCGGGCAGTTCCTCCCAGGAGGTGGCCTGCTTCTCCGTGGACCGCACGAAGTACTTGATGTTCTCGAAGTCGATCCCGGAGAGGTCGGCCCCCCAGTTGGGCATGGGCTTCTTCTCGAAGAGCTTGAGCGCCTTCAGTCGCGCTTCGCGCATCCACTCCGGCTCGGACTTCTTCGAGGAGATGTCGGTGACGACGTCCTCGTTCAGCCCGCGACGGGCGCTGGCGCCCGCCACGTCGGAGTCCGCCCAGCCGAACGCGTACTTGCCAAGGGACTCGATGGTCTCTTCCTGGCTCAGTGGCGCGGTGGTGGGAGTGCGCTGCTCGGCAGCGGCAGTCATGCGGGTTTCCCTCCATTCGGGATCCGTGCTGTGTGCCCCTCGGGGGACACCGTTCTCACCGGCTCGGGATGGGCCGGCTGACCCGCCGTGACGGGTACGTGGGTGGTGCACGCGGAGTCCCCGCGTGCGATGGTCGCCAGCCGCTGGACGTGGGTGCCCAGCAGCTTCGCGAACGCCTCTGTCTCGGCTTCGCAGAGCTGCGGGAACTCCGCGGCCACGTGGGCGACCGGACAGTGGTGCTGGCAGAGCTGGGCCCCGACGTTCTGCCCGGGTGCCTGCTTTTCGAGGGCACCAGCACCGACCTGGCGGGTCGACGCAGCGTAGCCCTCCCTGGTCAGGGCGGCCGCGAGGGCCTCCGCGCGCGCCGCGGGATCACCCGGTCCGGTGATCGCCGGGCGGTGCGGCCCGACCAGCTTCTCGATGCGGCGCTCGGCGAAGGCGCGGACGGCGTCCTCGCCGGCGTGCTCGGCGAGGAAGCGGATGGCCGACACGGCCAAGTCGTCGTAGGCGTGCCCGAAGCGGGCGCGGCCGGGCTCGGTCAGCAGGAAGAGCTTGGCCGGGCGACCCCGGCCCCGGGGTCCGCGGCGCGGCGCGTCCCGCGTCTCGGCTTCGCCATCCGCGAGAAGCGCGTCCAGGTGCCGGCGGACGGCCGTGGGGCTGATCCCGAGCTGCTCGGCGACGACGGCGGCGGTCATGGGACCCTGTTCGAGAAGCAGCCGGGCGACCTCGTGCCGGGTCTTGCCCTCGGCGCTGACCTGCGACGGGACGTGCGGGTGCGCGGCGCGGGGCATGTCGCCGCCCGCCTGGTCACCCGCCGCCGTCTTTTTCACAACACAAGTGTGTCTTATTTCCGGATGACCCGCAAAGGCGGGGCCTCCGGCAGTGATCCGACTCACTCCGGGGCGGACCGATACCCTGCACCCGTGGCAGTGGGCGAACATCCTGCGCAGCAGGGACGACAAGTGGCGGAGCTGGACACCGGGCGTGCCCATCCCGTCACGCTTTCCCCCGTCCTCCTGCGCGAACCCCTGCCCCTGGAAGCCGCCGAGCTGCGCGGCCTGAACGTCGTCCGCCGCTTCGGCACGGTCGGGTCGCTCTTCCTCGCCGTCGGCTCCCTCGGCGCCGGCGCCGCCCCGGTGATCAACCCGGTGCAGGAGATCCCGGTGCTGCGGCTGTTCACCCGGATCCCGACGGTCTCGCTGGCCATCGCCATCTCCGGGATGGGCATCCTGGTGCTGAGCTGGCTGATGCTGGGCCGGTTCGCCCGCCCGGACCGCGCCCGGCTCGCCTCCCAGGGGCAGTTGGCCCGCACCATCGCCCTGTGGGTGCTGCCGTTGCTGGTCATCCCGCCGCTGTTCTCCCGCGACGTCTACAGCTACCTCGCGCAGAGCGAGATCGTGCACCGCGGGATGGACCCGTACGTGCTGGGCCCGGCGCAGGCCCTCGGCGTCGCCGACCCCTACACCTCGGGTGTCTCCAACATGTGGCGCGAGACGCCGGCCCCGTACGGGCCGCTGGTGCTGCGCCTGGGCGGCTGGCTGGCGCCGCTGGCCGGCAACAGCATCGCCGTCGGCGTGCTGCTGCAGCGGCTGCTCGCGCTTGCGGGCGTGGTGCTCATCGTCTGGGCGCTGCCCCGGCTGGCCCGCCGCTTCGGCGTCCAGCCCGCGACCGCGCTGTGGCTCGGCGCGCTGAACCCGCTGCTGATCTTCCACTTCGTCGCCGGCGCCCACAACGACGCGCTGGCCGTCGGCCTGATGCTCGCCGGGCTGGAGGTGGGCATCCGGCGGCTGCCGATCCGGGTCAAGGGCGACACGCCACCGCCCCTGGCGCGCGGTGAGCTGCTGTACATCGCGCTCGGGGTGGCGATCATCACCCTCGGCGTCGCGGTCAAGCTGCCCGCGGTGTTCGCCCTGCCGTTCTTCGCGGTCATGGTGGCGCGGCGCTGGCACGGCCGGCTCAAGGACCTGTTCCACGCCGGCGCGCCGATGGCGCTGTGGTTCGGCGTGGTGCTGGTGGCGGTGTGCTTCGGCACCGGCCTCGGCTTCGGCTGGGTCGGCGCGACGTTCAGCACGCCGGGCCTGGTCCGCTCCTGGATCTCCCCCACCGCCGAGCTCGCCAACCTCTCCGGCGTCCTCGGCATCGCGCTCGGCCTGGGCAACCACACCGACGCGCTGGTGCCGATCCTGGGCGTCCTCGGGTACCTCGTCGCGCTGGCGATCACGTTCAAGTTCCTCTGGGACAGCTTCAAGTGGCGCTACCGGCCGATCATCGGCCTCGGCGTGGCCCTCGGCGCGGTGATGATGCTGCAGATCAACCTGCAGCCGTGGTACGTGCTGTGGGCGGTGATCCCGCTGGCCGCGGCGGCCGGGACGTCCCGGTTCCGGGTGGCCGCGGCGGTCCTGTCGGCCGCGCTGCCGTTCCTGCTGCCGCCCACCGGCAGCACCTTCGACGGCCGCCCGTACGTGCTGCCCTTCGCCTACGTCGCGGCGATCGTCGTCTGCGGCGGCGGGATGCTGATCGTGCGGCGGCTTGCTCCCGTGTTGCTCTCCCGGCCGTCCCCGCCGGTGCCCGCGCACGCCGACGCCGTATCGTGACGCGATGTGAGTGTCCCTGCCGTCGAGATCAGCGGGCTGGTCAAAAGCTACGGCTCCACCCGCGCGGTCGACGGCCTCGACCTGCGGATGGAGCGCGGCAGCCTGCTCGCGCTGCTCGGCCCGAACGGGGCCGGCAAGACCACCACGGTCGAGCTCTGCGAAGGCTTCCTCCGCGCTGACGCGGGCACGGTCCGCGTGCTCGGCTTCGACCCGGTGCGCGAGTCGGCCGAGCTGCGCCCCCGCGTCGGGATCATGCCCCAGGGCGGCGGCGCGTACCCGGGCGTGCGCGCGGACGAGATGCTCCGGCTGGTGGCGTCCTGCGCCGCTTCGCCGCTGGACCCGGCTTGGCTGCTGGAAGTCCTCGGGCTGGCCGCCGTGCGCCGGACGCCGTTCAAGCGCCTCTCCGGCGGGCAGCAGCAGCGGCTTTCCCTGGCGTGCGCCCTGGTCGGCCGCCCGGAACTGGTGTTCCTCGACGAACCGACGGCGGGCATGGACCCGCAGGCCCGGCGCCTGGTCTGGGACCTGCTTTCGGCGTTGCGCCGCGACGGCGTTTCGGTGCTGCTGACCACGCACCTGATGGAAGAGGCCGAGGCGCTGGCCGACACGGTCGTGATCGTGGACCACGGCAAGGTCGTCGTCTCGGGCGCGCCGCAGTCGCTGACGACGGACGAGACGGGCAACGCGGGCCTGCGGTTCAAGGCCCGCACGCGCCTGGACACGGAGTTGCTGGCGGCCGCGCTGCCGGAGGGTTACACGGTGCGGGAGTCGGCGCCCGGGACGTACGCGGTGGGCGGCCCGGTCGACCCGCAGGTCGTGTCGACGGTCACGGCCTGGTGCGCGCAACAGGGCGTGCTTCCGGAAGAACTGCAGGTCGGCAAGCGGACCTTGGAAGAGGTCTTCCTCGAGCTGACCGGACGGGAGCTGCGAGCATGACTTTCGCTCCTGGGACATTCACCCCCGCCCCCGGGCGCGGCTCCCTCGGCCGGATGCTGCGCACCCACGCGCGCGTCGAGGCGAGCCTGACGCTGCGCCACGGCGAGCAGGTGCTGCTGACGCTGCTGATCCCGCTGGCGCTGCTGATCGGGCTGTCCCTTTTGGACATCCTGCCCGCGTCCCAGCTGGGTTCGACGGCCAAGGTGGACTGGATCACCCCCCGGATCCTGGCGCTGGCGGTGATGTCGTCGGCGTTCACCGGCCAGGCGATCGCCCTCGGGTTCGACCGCCGCTACGGCGTGCTGAAGCGCCTCTCGGCCACGGCGTTGCCGCGCTGGCTGCTGGTGGCCGGGCGGCTCATCGCCGCCCTGGTGGTGGTCGTGCTCCAGTCGGTGATCCTGGGAATCGTGGCGGCGTTCCTCGGCTGGTCGCCGTCGGCGTCCGGGCTGCTGTCGGCGGTGCTCCTGCTGGTCCTGGGAACGCTGGCGTTCGGCGCGCTGGGCGTCCTGCTCGGCGGGGCGCTGCGGGCCGAAGCCGTGCTGGCGCTGGCGAACATCGTGTGGTTCGTGCTGCTCCTGGCGGGCGGGATCCTGCTGGCACCGTCCGCCCTGCCCGCGGGACTGGCGCACGTGGTGGAGCTGCTGCCGTCGGGAGCGCTGGCGGAGGGCATGCGGTCCGCCCTGGTGGACGGGGCGTTCGCGCCGGGGCCGATGGCGGTGCTGGCGGCCTGGGCGGTGGTCGCGGGAGCGGTGGCTTCGCGCACGACGAAGCTCACCTGAGTCCCGGTGCGGGTTGTCGTGAGTGGTAAGGCGGGTTAGAACCCGCTCTACCACTCACGATCCGGGTCCGGGTCGTGAGTGACCTTGGTCCCTTGCGGCCGTCGGCGCGTTCTGGGCGTCAGGACCTGCCGAAAGCGCGTTTTCCGCGCGCTCTACCATCGGATGCGTGCCGTTCACCAGCCTTGTCGCCCGTCTGCCGTACCCCTCCGCCGCCGTGCAGCGGGCCGTCGGGATCGCCGCGGTCCTCGCGCAGGCGCTGATCGGCGTCACCGGCTCCATCGTGCGCGTCACCGGGTCCGGGCTCGGCTGCCCGACCTGGCCGCAGTGCGTCGCGGGCAGCCTGGTGCCGGTGGACCACCCGGGCATCCACGCGCTCAACCAGTGGATCGAGTTCGGCAACCGGCTGCTGACCGTGGTCGTCATCCTGGTCGCCGCGGTCGCCGTCGTCACGGCGTGGCGCGTGCAGATCGACCACCCGGGCCGCACGCGCCTGGTCAAGCTGGCCTGGACGATGCCCGGCGGCGTCGTGCTGCAGGCCGTCGTCGGCGGCCTGACCGTGCTCGCCAAGCTGGAGTGGTGGACGGTCGCGATCCACTTCCTGGCCACGACCCCGCTGGTCTGGCTGGCCGTCCTGCTGCTGCGCGCGTTCCGCGAGGGTGACGAGCCCGCGCGGCCGCTGGTCCCCGCCGCCGGCCGCACGATCCTGGTGCTGCTCGCCGCGGTGATGTGGCTCGTGCTCGCGGCGGGCACCACGGTGACCGGCGCCGGCCCGCACAGCGGTGACATCAACACCCACCGCCTGGACGTCCCGGTCGAGGCGCTCGCCCAGGTCCACGGCGGCCTGCTGGTGCTCTACCTGCTGCTGCTCGCGGTGTTCGGCCTCCAGCTGCTGCGCGTCGGCGCGCCGAAGAACCTGTGGCAGCGCTACACGGCCGTCTGGGTGGTCGCGGTGGCGCAGGGCGGCCTCGGTTCGCTGCAGTACGCGCTGGGCGTGCCCGAGGCGATGGTGTCGTTCCACGTCCTCGGCGCGATGGCGGTGATCGTCGCGACGGCGTCGCTGTGGACGGGCAGCCGCGACCGCGGCCCGGCGGTGTCCCTCACCCCGGCCCCGCGGGAGCTCACGGCCGCCTGACGGCAACTCGGGCTTAACTCCGCGGCGGCGTGCCCGTCCCGGCCGTGGGTTATCGTTCGCGCCATGACGTCGCGCACCCCGTCCAAGCCGCTGATTTCGCACCGCCGCGGCACCGGCGAGATGATCGTGCTCAAGACCTTCCTGCTGGTGCCGTTCGCGGCACTCCTCGTCGCGATCCCGCTGGTGTGGGGCTGGGGAATGACCTGGGTCGACCTGGTCCTCGCGGCGGCGTTCTACGTCTTCGCGACCCTCGGGGTGACGGTGGGCTACCACCGCTACTTCACCCACGGCGCGTTCAAGGCGACGCGCCCGCTGCGGGTGGTGCTGGCCATCGCGGGCAGCATGGCGGTCCAGGGATCGGTGATCTTCTGGGTGGCCAGCCACCGCCGCCACCACGCGTTCGCCGACCGCGAGGGCGACCCGCACTCCCCCTGGCTGTTCGGCACGTCCCCCTCGGCACTGCTGCGCGGCTTCTGGCACGCGCACATGGGCTGGATGTTCGGCCGCGAGGTGACCAACGCCGACCGCTTCGCCCCGGACCTGGTGGCGGACGCGGACCTGCGCTGGGTCAACCGCTACTTCTGGCTGTGGATCACCCTGAGCCTGGCGCTGCCGGCCCTGCTGGGCGGCCTGCTGACGTGGTCGGTGTGGGGCGCGGTGACGGCGTTCTTCTGGGCCGGCCTGGTCCGCATCGCGTTCCTGCACCACGTGTCGTGGTCGGTGAACTCGGTGTGCCACCTGATCGGCGAGCGGCCGTTCGCCAGCCGCGACAAGGCGGCGAACTTCTGGCCACTGGCACTGCTGTCGATGGGCGAGTCGTGGCACAACTCCCACCACGCGGACCCGACGTGCGCCCGCCACGGGGTGCTGCGGGGCCAGGTGGACGTGTCGGCGCGGGTGATCTGGGCGTTCGAGCGCCTCGGCTGGGCAACGGACGTGCGGTGGCCGCGGATGGAGCGGCTGGCCGCCAAGCGGGCCTGAGCCGGCAGTCACTCACCGTCACCCGCCTTCCTCCATAGTGGACAGACACCCTCAGTAACTTTCCCTTACGGCAACTCGAAGAAGGGAAACGAACCAGTGCTCGACAACGGTGGCGAAGGCAACGGCAGCGGCAACGGCGGCGGGAACACCGGCAACTAGCCGAGCCGGCCCGAAGGAAGCGGGCCACACCCCGGTGTGGCCCGGCCTCGATCACTCCGGCGGCCACCTGAAGGCGATTCCGTACTCCTCGCGCGGCTGACAGGGGCCCGCGAAGGTGTGCTGCACGAAGCCGTCCTCGACCACGAGCAGGTGCGGATCACCGGCAGGCGGCCGTCGCAGGCGTTCGTACTCGGTCTGTTCCGCGTACCACCAGCACGCCTCCGGGAGCCGGCCTGGGTCGAAATTGACCTGGATGGTGAGCCCGGCAACCGGTTCGCCCCGCCGATCGCGCGTTCCGGCGGCGATCCCGTGGTGGTCGATGTCGACGTTGATCCACCTCCGTTCCTGGTCGAGGCGATCGTCGGTCGCCTCCGAAACGAGGCTGTACGACTCCCCCTGGCGCAGCGTCTTGCGGAAGCGCAACCGGGCCATGACCGGGTCACCCGGGTGCTCCCCGGGAACGGCGACGAGACGGCAGTTCCAGATCGCCTGCACGGGGAGGCCGGCGAGGTCGCCCGTCCAGCCGGTCAAAGCGCGCACGTCATAGCCCTCGACGCCGTCCCGGCAGGCGACGAGGGTGCGCTCGGTCAACCGGCGCACCGGCGTTCTGCGGCCCATGACCACCCGCACGAGCATGCGTTCGATGAACACCGGCTGCGCCCCGCGGGACGGGGGCCGGCGGGCGGGAACGCCGGCACCGGCCCCGGCAGCCGCTCTCCCGATCTCGACGCGGCTCTGCCAGCCGGAACCGTCGTGCTGCAGGCGGGCGAGTTCGCGCTGCACGCAGCACGCCAGCCGTTCGACCGCGCGCCGCCAAGCCTTGTGCATGGGGGTCGTCGTGCTGGGTGGCGGAACACCGAAGACACCGCGGAGCGCCGTCAACTGCTTGAAGCGGTCGTCGAGGGTGCCCTTCCACGCCGCCGCCGGTCCGGGCGCCGGAGGCAGCCGGAAGGCGGCCCGCAAGGTGGTGCGGCGGCGGGAATCTTCGGCGGAGCCCACTTTGGCGACTTCTTCGACGATGAGGCCCCAGACCGCCAGGGCACGCGTCTCCGGCGTCTCGCCGGGCAGGGAAGCCGTGGGTCCGGTCAGGCAGCCGACCGCGGCGGCCGACTCACTCGCCGGATCTTCGATCGCGTACCGGAGGAACCGCAGCGGTTCGCCCTCCTTCCGGGTCGCGAGCCAGCGCAGTGCGGCTTCGACCGCACCGGGCGAAGCCACCTCGTCGACGCGTTCGAAATCCAGCTGTACGGTCACGGCGTTCCTCCGCTGCCCGGCAATGATCGACAACGAGCGACAACCCGGGACAACGGCGAGACCAGCGACGACAGGGGGCCGACGGCGAGAAACCCGCCGCGACCACAAAAGATCAGTTCCGCATCCGGCTGCCGTGGCTCACCATTGCCCACAGGTGTACTAGTACACGACACAGAGGGGTAGAACAATGGTGAAGAAGCCCGTCCGCGGATCGGCCGCCCCGGCACGCCACGACGGTTTCCGCGGGTTGCAGGAATTGATCAAGGCCGGTCTCACCGGAATCGGCGCCCTCTACCTGATCACCGGTTCCGTCGCCGTCACCGCGATCGGCGCGCTCGTCGCCCTCGCCGCCGCGCGGCGGCCCCTGCCGTGACTACGCCAGCTGCTGCCGCACCGCCGACGCGAAGCGGACCGCCGCGCTCGGGTCCGTCTGGCGGAAGCCCAGTGACGGCTCCGTCAGCTCCAGCTCCAGCAGCAGCGGCTTGCCGTCCTCGCCACGCACCAGGTCCACCCGCGCGTACAGCAGCTCCGCCCGCAGGATCCCCAGCAGCGCCGTCGCCGCGTCCAAGACGTCCTCGGCCAGCGCCACCGCGTCCGCGGGCGGGGAAGCCGGCGCCAGCTGCTCCGACAGGTACAGCCCCGAAGAATCCACAGAGGACCCCAGCATCGCACCTTTCGAGAACGCGTGCGAGTAGATTCCGCCGAGGTAAACCAAAGCCAGCTCGCCCGAAGTGTCCACACTGGACTGGTACGGCTGGATCAGCGCCGTGTGGCCCTCCGCGTGCAACGCCGCCACGTGCGCGGAAGCATCAGCCCCGGGAGCGAAGCGCGCCGCGCCACGGGATCCCGCGCCCACCGACGGCTTCACCACGAAGTCCGACGACGGGAAAGAGGCCGGCGAGTCCGGCGGGACCAACGCAGTCGGGACCACCGCGAGGCCGGCGTCGAGCAGCTCCACCAGGTACGACTTGTCCGTGTTCCACCGCACCACCTCGGCGGAGTTGAACAACGACGGCACCGACTCGCACCACGAGAGGAACTCGGTACGCCGGGCCGCGTAATCCCACGTCGCCCGCAGGATCACCGCGTCGGCCGACGCAAAGTCCGCCGCAGAATCCCACGGTGCCCACGACACCGAAAAGCCCAGCGAGGACAGCGCCGGCACCACGGCGTCGTCGTCGCCGTCACCCGAAGGGAGTTCCGTGCAGCCGACCAGGATCGCCGTGGGGCTCACTTGCCCGCCATCTTGCGGCGGTGCTCCGGGCCGATCTTCGCCTGCTTGACCGTCTCCGCGTCCCACGTGGCCGGGGACAGGTCCTCGACCGCCTCGACCAGGGCTTCGCCGGTCGCCACCGAGGGCACCACCACGTCGCCGAGGGCGCCGTCCGCGCCGACCATGACCACGCGGGTGCCCGCCCGGCCGATGTTCTCCACCACCGCGCGGGACGGCTTGCCGTGCGCCTTCACGAACTTGCGCGCCGCGCTCAGCTGCGCGCCCGAGGGCGCAACGACGGTCTCAGATGATTCAGCCACGTCCCGAACGATAACGAACAACCGGCCGGAACGCGGAACAGCGTGGCATCGGCCATAGTTGCACCCGGGAGAACCCGACCCGAGGAGGACGCATGCCCACCGCAGTGCAGGTGACGAAGACCGGCGGCCCCGAAGTGCTCGAACCGGCCGAAGTGGACGTCCGCGCCCCGCAGGACGGCGAGCTGCTGGTCGACGTCGCCGCGGCCGGCGTCAACTACATCGACACCTACCAGCGCCAGGGCATCTACCCGATGGAACTGCCGGTCGTCCTGGGCCTCGAAGGCGCCGGCACGGTCGTGGAAGCCGCGAAGGGCACCGGGTTCGAGCCCGGTGACCGCGTCGCCTGGCAGGGCTCGATCGGCAGCTACGCGGCCCGGAAGCTCGTCCCCGCGTCGGTGGCCGTCAAGGTGCCCGAGGGCGTCTCCCTCGAAACCGCCGCCGCGACCATGCTGCAGGGCATCACCGCGCACTACCTGGTCGCCTCGACCTTCGAGGTCAAGCCGGGTCACGACGTGCTGGTGCACGCGGCCGCGGGAGGCGTCGGGCTGCTCCTGGTGCAGCTGGCCAAGGCGCGCGGCGCCCGCGTCATCGGCACGGTGTCGACCGAAGAAAAGGCGAAGCTGGCTCGCGAAGCCGGTGCCGACGAGGTGATCCGCTACGACCGCGACGACTTCGCGAAGGTCACCCGCGAGCTGACGGACGGCGAGGGCGTCGACGTCGTCTACGACGGGGTCGGCAAGGACACCGTCGACGGCAGCCTGGCCAGCCTCAAGGTCCGCGGCCTGCTCGCGCTGTTCGGCGCGTCCAGCGGCCCGGTCCCGCCGCTGGACCCGCAGCGGCTCAACTCCGGCGGCTCGCTCTACCTGACCCGTCCGACGTCCGTGCATTACACGCGCACGCGCGAGGAGATCGACTGGCGGTCGAAGGAGCTGTTCGACGCCATCCTCGCCGGCGAGCTGAACGTCCGCATCGGCGGCAAGTACCCCCTGGCCGACGCGCGCAAGGCCCACGAAGACCTGCAGGGCCGCCGCACCACCGGCAAGCTCCTGCTCATCCCCTGACGCACCGAAGGCCGCCCCGGGGTGCACCCGTGGCGGCCTTCGCGCACGTCAGGCGGCGGTGACCGCGACGGCGTCGGTCACGAACACCAGCGTCTCGTTCGGCTTCATGCCGTTGCCGCCCTCGCCGTACGCGAGGTCCGGCGGGATGATCAGCAGCCGGCGGCCGCCCTGCTTGATGCCCACCAGGCCCTGGTCCCAGCCCGGGATGACCTTGCCGGCGCCGAGCTGCAGGTCGAACGTCTGCCCGCGGTCGAACGAGCTGTCCAGCTTCTGCTTGTCCGACCACGTCACCAGCAGGTAGTTCATCTTCAGCTGCTGGCCGGCCTTCGCGCCCTCGCCGGTGCCCTCGGACAGGTCCTTGGTGATCAGCTTCTTCGGCGGGTCGCAGTCGTCGGGGATGGTGATCGTCGGCACTTCGCCGAACTTCCCCGTCGTCTTGATGTCGTCCGCGGTGCACTCGCGGCCCTTGCTCTGGGTGGCCGGCGCGGCGGTCGACGACGGGGCGGCCGACGACGGCGGCGCCGCCGTCTCGGTCTTGGCCTGCTGGCCGCACGCGGCCAGCGACAGCGCCGCCGCGGCGACGACCACGATCTTCCCGATGTTCTGCATGCCGGGCACCCTAGCCAAGCACGGAGAGTGCCGGTACCTCGTCACCGGTCCGGACCACCCCGAGCCGCCGGGTCGCCCGCGTGAGGGCCACGTACAGGTCGTTGAGGCCCCGCGGCGAGCCCGCGACGACCTCGTCCGGCGCGACCAGCACCACCGAGTCGAACTCCAGGCCCTTCGACCGCTCGACCGTCAGCACGCTCAGCCGTTCGTCGTGGCCGGCCAGCAGCGCGGAAACCGCGTCGTACCGCCGTCCGGGCACCAGGACCGCGACCGTGCCACCGTCCACTTCGGACAGCTCGCGGGCCGCCAGCCCGGGCAGCTCCGCGTCCAGCGAAGCCGGGCGCACCGACCACGGCGGCACCCCGGTCTCCCGCACCGACGAAGGCGCCGACAGGGAAGGATCGACCTCGGCCAGCACCCGCGCCGCGACCGCCATGATCTCGGCGGGCGTGCGGTAGTTCACGGTCAGCTCTTCCAGCCGCCACCGGTCCGCGACGTACGGCGAGAGCACCTCGCCCCACGACCGCGCCCCGCCCGCCGCGCCGGTCTGGGCGACGTCGCCGACCAGCGTCATCGACCGGTTCGGCGACCGCCGCATCAGCAGCCGCCAGTCCATCGCCGAGAGCTCCTGGGCCTCGTCGACGATCACGTGCCCGAACGTCCAGGTCCGGTCCTGCGCGGCCCGCTGGGCGGCGGTCAGCTCGCTGCGCTCCTGCTGGCGCTCGGCGAACAGCTCGGCGTCGAGGACGTCGGAGACGCGCAGGAGCTCCTCGTCGATGATCTCCTCGTCCTGTTCGAGGATGTCGAGCACGCCCTCGGCGTACGCGCGGTCCTCGCGCTCGCGGCGTTTGCGCTCGACGCGGGCCTCGGTGTCGTCGACGCCGATCAGCTCGGCCAGCTCGTCGAGCAGCGGCACGTCGGCCGGCGTCCACCGGGCGTCGCGCGGGCTCTCCAGCAGCGCGCGGTCCTCGGCGGACAGCAGCTTGCCGGCGGCGCGGGCGAGGCGTTCGCGGTCGGCGAACAGGTCGTCCAGCACGCCTTCCGGCGTCAGCACCGGCCACAGCTCGTCCAGCGCGGCGGCGACATGGTCGTCGGCGGCCAGTTCGGCGCGGATGTCCTGGAGGTCCTGCCCGTCGAGGAGATCGTCCCCCAGCTTGCGGGCGGCCTGGCGGGTCAGCGCGTCGAGGACGTCGGAGACGAACAGGCGCCGCGCCGGGTTGTGCGGCCGCCGCGAGCGGCGGGCGCGGGTGCGGGCGTCGGTGCAGGTCTTGCGGTCCAGCCGCAGCACGTCGTGCTCGTACTCGATCTCCAGGACCGGCTCCGGCACGCGCTGGCGGTCGCGGACGGCGTTGGCGAGCACGTCGGCCAGCACCAGCCGGCCCTTGACCTCGGTGGTCGCGCGGGATTCGACGCCGTCGGCGTCCAGGCCCGGGTAGAGCTGCCCGATGGTGGCGAGCAGCACGCCGGTCTCGCCCAGCGACGGCAGCACCTGGCCGATGTAGCGCAGGAACGTGCTGTTCGGGCCGACGACGAGCACGCCGCGGGTGGTGAGCTGCTGGCGGTGCGTGTAGAGCAGGTAGGCCGCGCGGTGCAGCGCGACGGCGGTCTTGCCGGTGCCCGGGCCGCCCTGGACGACCATGACGCCCCCGAGCGGCGCGCGGATGATGCGGTCCTGCTCGGCCTGGATGGTCGCGACGATGTCGCTCATCTCGCCGGTGCGGCGCTGCTCGAGCGCGGCCAGCAGCGCGGCTTCCCCGGCCAGCCCGAGGTCCTGGCCCTGGTCGGCGGCGGTGAGGTCGAGGATCTCGTCGTCGAAGCCGGTGACCTTGCGGGTCAGCGACCGCAGGTGCCGCCGCCGTCGCACCCCTTCGGGTGACGCGGCGGTGGCGAGGTAGAAGGGCCGCGCGACGGGCGCCCGCCAGTCGACGAGCAGCGGCCGGTAGTCGTCGTCTTCGTCGAACAGCCCGAGCCGGCCGATGTAGGTGGTTTCTTCGGCGCTCTCGGGGACGAAGTCGAGCCGCCCGAAGGCCAGCCCCTGCTCCACGGAGCCGAGCTGGGCGAGCCGGTCGGTGTAGAGGGTGGTGGCGACGTCGCGTTCGGTCCGGGCCTGCGGCGTGCCGCCGGTCTGCCGGAGCGTCTCGTCGAGACGGCGCTGGGCTTCGAGGCGCTCGGCGTCGAGCTTCGTGTAGAGGGTGGTGACGTACGCCTGCTCGCGGGCGAGCTCGGCGGAGAAGTCGTCCGAGGAGACGGACAAGAGCATCCTGCTTTCGCCTCAAGGGAAAAAGAGCCAGTGAAGTGTAACGGCGGCCGCCGCGCGATCATTCCGTGCCGAGAGCGCAGTACGGGTAGACCTCGGCGGCCCGGACAGCGGCGGGCAGCACCCGCTCCCCCGGCGCGCACGACGCGCTTTCCGGCGGCAGCTGCGCACCCCCGGTGATTCGCCCGCCCGGGGCGCGGAACAGCACCGCGGCACCGCGGCTGGTCAGCGCCCGGCAGTTCGCCGAGCGGTAGCGGACCCCGCCGGGGATGACGGTCGCGGTCACCGGCGTGAAGCCGCCGAGGGCCTCGGGCGCGAGCCAGATCACCGGACCGACGGCAGGCTTGTCCAGCACGACGCCGATCCGCTGCCCCGGCGTGAGCACCGGCACCTCGACGGTCGCAGTGCCGGAGGTCACCGTGATCCGGTAAGCCGCGAGGGTGCCGGTGTTCTCCAGGACCGCGGCACCCGGTCCCTGTTCGGCGACGCGGACGGCGCCGCCGTCGGGGGCCGGTCCGGGGACCGCGGTGATCTTGGCCGGGATGGCGCAGCCGGTGCCGAGGAGCCGGTTCTGGTCGAGGTCGAACCGGCCGCGGCCGAGCAGCGCCAGCAGGGCGAACACGGCGACCGCGACCACGCCGATCCCGATCTTCTTGAGCATCGGCATTCTCACGGGATGCCGGTGCTCGAACTCGCGACGCGGTAGAGCTCGCCGGCACGGCCGTAGTAAGCCCCCTCGACGACGGAGACCACGATGTGCGCGTCCGGCTGCCAGTACGCGCGCAACTCGCCCGCTTCCGCCGGGTACGGCACCTCCCGCAGCGGCACGCCGCGGTCGGCGAGCAGCGCGCTGACCTCGCCGAACGTCACCGGGCCGGGGAAAGCGCCGTAGCGGTCGCGGATCACCCGGTTGACCAGGTCAGGCTCGGCGTACCGCAGCCGGTGGGCCTGGATCGAGAAGTGGGTCCCCACCCACGGCGCGCGCCCGCTGCCGCGCTCCCAGAAGAACTCGACCAGGCCGTGGTCTCGGCCCAGGGAGTGCTTCGACGGGTTGTCGCCGTAGTCGTCCCCGAGCAGCTCCGCCACCCGCTCTGGTGACCACGTGGGGTCGGCGCCCAGAACGGTTCCGGACTCGATGACGTCGGCGAAGAACGCCGCCGGGCTCAGAACGGCAGGCCGAGGGTCGGCAGCCCGATCGCCGAGTCGACGGCCAAGGCCACGAACACGATCATCAGGTACGTGTTCGACCGGTGGAACAGCGCCATCGGCTTGGTCTCCTCGCCGCGCCGCACCGCCGCCTGCAGGCTGTGCGCGTAGAAGAGGAACCACCCGCCCGCGAGGATCGCGAACGTGCCGTACAGCCAGGACGTCACCGGGAGCAGCAGGAGCGTCCACGCCACCATCACCCACGAGTAGATGACGATCTGCCGGGCGACGTGCTGGGCGGTGGCGACCACCGGCAGCATCGGGACGCCCGCGCGCTCGTAGTCGTCGCGGTACTTCATGCCCAGCGCCCACGTGTGCGGCGGGGTCCAGAAGAAGATCACGCCGAACATCACGAACGCCGGCCACTGCACGGTGCCGGTGACGGCTGCCCAGCCGATGACCACCGGCATGCAGCCCGCCGCGCCGCCCCAGACCACGTTCTGTGACGTGCGCCGCTTCAGGCCGAGCGTGTAGACGAAGATGTAGAAGAGGATCGTCGCGATCGCCAGGATCGCCGAGAGCAGGTTCACCGTGAGGTAGAGCACGGCGGCCGACGCGACGCCCATGACCAAGCCGAAGATCAGCGCACCGCGGCGGGGCACCGAGTCCTTCACCAGCGGGCGGCGCTTCGTGCGGTTCATCACCTTGTCGATGTCCGCGTCGATCACGCAGTTGAGCGCGTTCGCGCTGCCCGCGGCCATCGTCCCGCCGACCAGCGTGGCCAGCACCAGCCACGGCGACGGGATCTGACGGCCGGCGAGGAACATCGCCGGGATGGTGGTCACCAGGAGGAGCTCGATGACCCGCGGCTTCGCCAGCGCGGCGTAGGCGCCGACGACCCGGCGGAGGCTTCGCCGGTCACCGTGCGGTCGTTCACCGGTCGGGTGCACGGCGCTGGTGTCTTCACTGCGTCCGTGCGCAGCGTTCACCGGCGACATTTCACTCCCTGCGTCAGGTTCGGGCGGGACCAGTCCGGGTAGCCGAAGAACCAGCCCTACTGAACCCTCGAACGATGTTAGACGTGGTGAATCCCGTGGGTGATCGCGGGTCCTCGACCGGCCGAAGCACTAGGCTGGCCGCGACGGGCCGCGATTGCCCCTGCGCATGGCCGCGAGCTGGAATATCGTCCCTTCGGGATCGATTGAGATAAGTAGCCGCGCGCACGGGTAACCGGAACGAGGAAGACCAGCCGCAACCATCATCACCGGGAGTTGGAGTTCAGTGTCCGAAACCGCCACTACCAGCGAGAACAACCCACTCCTCCGGCGCAACACGCCCGCCGACTGGACCGACACCGACACCCGCGCCGTGGACACCGTCCGGGTGCTGGCCGCGGACGCGGTGGAGAACTGTGGCAGCGGCCACCCCGGCACCGCGATGAGCCTCGCGCCGCTGGCCTACACGCTGTTCCAGCGCACCATGCGGCACGACCCGAACGACCAGCACTGGCCGGCCCGCGACCGGTTCGTCCTGTCGGCCGGCCACTCCAGCCTGACCCTCTACATCCAGCTGTTCCTCGCCGGCTACGGCCTCGAGCTCGAGGACCTCAAGCAGCTGCGCAAGTGGGGCTCCAAGACCCCCGGTCACCCGGAGTACCGGCACACCGACGGCGTCGAGACCACCACCGGCCCGCTGGGGCAGGGCCTGGCGAACGCCGTGGGCATGGCGATGGCCGCCCGCCGCGAGCGCGGCCTGCTGGACCCGGACGCCGCGCCCGGCGAGAGCATCTTCGACCACCACATCTACGTGATCGCCTCCGACGGCGACATCGAAGAGGGCGTCACCTCCGAGGCCTCGTCCATCGCGGGCCGCCAGGAGCTGGGCAACCTGATCGTCTTCTACGACGACAACAAGATCTCGATCGAGGACGACACCAACATCGCGCTGTCCGAGGACACCGTGAAGCGCTACGAGGCCTACGGGTGGCACACCCAGGTCGTCGAGGGCGGCGAGGACGTCGTCGCGATCGAGGAGGCCATCAAGGCCGCCAAGGCCGAGACGCAGCGGCCGTCGTTCATCGCGCTGCGGACCGTGATCGGCTACCCGGCGCCGAAGAAGATGGGCACCGGCAAGGCGCACGGCGCGGCGCTGGGCGGCGAAGAGGTCGCCGCGGTCAAGAAGATCCTCGGCTTCGACCCGGAGCAGTCGTTCCAGGTCGAGGACGACGTGCTCAAGCACACCCGCCAGGCGGCCGAGCGCGGCCGGGCCGCGCACGCCGAGTGGCAGGAGAAGTACGAGGCCTGGGCCGCCGCGAACCCGGAGCGCAAGAAGCTGGGCGACCGGATGGCCACCCGCACGCTGCCCGAGGGCTTCGCCGACAACCTGCCGAAGTGGGAGCCGGACGCCAAGGGCATCGCGACCCGCAAGGCCTCCGGTGAGGTCCTCAGCGCGCTCGCCGAGCCGCTGCCGGAGCTGTGGGGCGGCTCGGCCGACCTGGCCGAGAGCAACAACACCACGATGAAGGGCGCCGACTCGTTCGGGCCCGAGAAGGCCGCCACCGACATGTGGCAGGCCAACCCGTACGGCCGGACGCTGCACTTCGGCGTCCGCGAGCACGCCATGGGCTCGATCCTCAACGGGATCGCGCTGCACGGCGGCACCCGCCCGTACGGCGCGACGTTCCTCATCTTCTCCGACTACATGCGCCCGCCGGTCCGGCTGGCCGCGCTGATGAAGGCGCCGGTCACCTACGTCTGGACGCACGACTCGATCGGCCTCGGCGAGGACGGTCCGACGCACCAGCCGATCGAGCAGCTCTCCGCGCTGCGCGCGATCCCGGGCCTCAACGTCGTCCGCCCGGCGGACGCCAACGAGACCGCGTACGCCTGGAAGGCCGTGCTGGAGGACACCGACCACCCGTCCGGGCTGGCGCTGACCCGCCAGAACGTGCCGGTGCTCGAGGGCACCAGCGCCGAGGGCGTCAAGAAGGGCGGCTACGTCCTGGCCGACTCCGACGGCACGCCGGACGTCGTGCTGATCGCCACCGGCTCCGAGGTCCAGCTCGCGGTCGAGGCGAAGAAGACCCTGGACGCCGACGGCGTCAAGGCGCGTGTCGTGTCCATGCCGTGCGTCGAGTGGTTCGACGCGCAGGACGCGGCCTACCGCGAATCCGTCATCCCGGCCGGCGTGAAGGCCCGCGTGTCCGTCGAGGCGGGCATCGCCCAGTCGTGGCACCGCTTCACCGGTGACGCCGGGGTGAACGTTTCGATCGAGCACTTCGGTGCGTCGGCCGACGCGGCGACACTGTTCCGTGAGTTCGGGTTCACCGCGGAAGCCGTCGTCGAGGCCGCCCGTCGCTCGATCCAGAACACCAAGAATTCCTGAAGGGGATGACAGCAATGAGCAACGACAAGCTCGCGGCTCTGTCCGAAGCCGGCGTATCGATCTGGCTCGACGACCTCTCGCGTGAACGCCTGAACACCGGCAACCTGGCCGATCTGATCCGCGACAAGCACGTCGTGGGCGTGACGACCAACCCGACGATCTTCGCCAACGCGATGTCGAAGGGTGACGCCTACGACGAGCGCACGCGGGAGCTCGCGGCCCAGGGCGCCGACGTCGAGGCGACCATCCGCGACCTGACCACGACCGACGTGCGCAACGCCGCGGACCTGTTCCGCGACGTCTACAACGCCACGAACGGCGTCGACGGCCGCGTCTCGATCGAGGTCGACCCGCGCCTGGCCAAGGACTCCGACAAGACGGTCGTCGAGGCGCAGGACCTCTGGAAGACCGTGGACCGGCCGAACGTGCTGATCAAGATCCCGGCCACCCAGGAGGGCCTGCCGGCGATCACGAAGACCTTGGCCGAGGGCATCAGCGTCAACGTCACGCTGATCTTCTCGGTCGAGCGCTACCAGAAGGTCATCGACGCCTTCTTCGCCGGCCTGGAGCAGGCGAAGGCCAACGGCCACGACCTGCGCGGCATCCACTCGGTGGCGTCGTTCTTCGTGTCCCGCGTGGACACCGAGATTGACAAGCGCCTGGACGCCATCGGCACCGACGAGGCGAAAGCGCTTCGCGGCAAGGCGGCCGTCGCCAACGCCCGCCTCGCCTACGCGGCCTTCGAGGAGATGTTCGCCTCCGACCGCTGGAAGGCCCTCGCGGCCGACGGTGCCCACGCGCAGCGCCCGCTGTGGGCCTCGACCGGCGTGAAGAACCCGGACTACTCCCCCACGCTGTACGTCGACGACCTGGTCGTGAAGGACACGGTCAATACGATGCCGGAGAAGACCCTCGACGCGGTCGCGGAGCACTCCGAGCTCAAGGGCGACCAGGTGACCGGCCGCAGCGCCGAGGCGCAGGAGGTCTTCGACAAGCTGACCGCGGTGGGCATCGACATCACCGACGTGTTCCTGGTGCTGGAGAACGAGGGCGTCGAGAAGTTCGAGAAGTCGTGGACCGAGCTTCTGGACACCGTGAACGGGCAGCTCGAGAAGGCGAAGGGCTGACGCACGACATGACGACAGGCGAAAAGACCGGCGTCGAGATCGTGGACGCCGCACTGGCGGAGCGTGCCACGCCGCTGGCCGGGCAGCTGGTCGCGGACCAGGCCGCGTCGAAGCTGGCGGCCGGGGACGCGACGCTCTGGGGGCCGGACGCCGAATCCGAGGCGTCGATCCGGCTGTCGTGGACGACGCTGCACAAGTCGTCGCGGCCGCTGATCGGCGAGATCGAAGCGCTGCGGACCGAGCTGCGGTCCGAAGGCGTCGACCGGGTGGTGCTGGCCGGCATGGGCGGCTCGTCGCTGGCGCCGGAGGTGATCACCGCGACCGACGGCGTCGCGCTGACCGTCCTCGACACCACCGACCCCGGCCAGGTGGCCGACGCGCTGGCCGGCGACCTCGAGCGCACGGTGATCGTGGTGTCCTCGAAGTCCGGCGGCACCGTCGAGACCGACAGCCACCGGCGGATCTTCGCGAAGGCGTTCGCCGACGCGGGGATCGACGCAGGCCGGCGGATCGTGGTCGTCACCGACCCGGGCTCGCCGTTCCAGGAACTGTCCGAAAAGGAGGGATACCGCAAGGTCTTCCTCGCCGACCCGCACGTCGGCGGCCGCTACTCGGCGCTGACCGCGTTCGGGCTCGTCCCGGCCGGGCTGGCCGGCGCGGACGTCGCCCGGCTGCTCGACCAGGCCGCTTCGGTGGCCGAGGAGCTCGCCGCGGACGACGCGGCCAACCCGGCGGTCAAGCTGGCCGCCGCGTGGGCCGCCGCGCACGAGACGGGCGCGGAGAAGGTCGTGCTGGCCGACACCGGCTCCGGCATCAAGGGGTTCCCGGACTGGGCCGAGCAGCTGATCGCCGAGTCCACCGGCAAGCAGGGCACCGGCCTGCTGCCGGTCGCGGTCGAGGGCCCGGAGGCGGCCGGTTTCGCCGACGCCAAGTCCGACGCCACGCCCACCGCGGTCGGCAGCCCGCAGGGTGCGGCGAAGGTCGCCGTCACCGGCTCGCTGGGCGCGCAGTTCCTGCTCTGGGAGTTCGCCACGGCGCTGGTCGGGCGGCTGCTCGGGATCAACCCGTTCGACCAGCCCGACGTCGAAGCCGCGAAGAAGGCGGCCCGCGCGCTGCTGGACGACCCGGAGAAGCTGAAGGGCGGCGAGGAGCCGTCCAATGTGGATGGTCCGGTCGAGATCTTCGGCAGTGACGGGGTTTCCACGGACGGCAGCCTCACCGACGTGCTCAGCGCGTTCTTCGCCTCGGCGCCGGACGCGGGCTACATCGCGGTGCAGGCCTACCTCGACCGGCTCGACGACGCCTCGACGGCGGTGCTGCGCGGCGAGATCGCCAAGCGCACCGGGAAGCAGACGACGTTCGGCTGGGGCCCGCGGTTCCTGCACTCCACCGGCCAGTACCACAAGGGCGGGCACCAGAACGGCGTCTTCCTGCAGCTCACCGGCGCGGTCGAGCAGGACCTCGACGTGCCGGACCGGCCGTACACCCTCGGCCAGCTGCAGCACGCGCAGGCCCTCGGCGACGGGCAGGTGCTCGCCGAGCACGGCCGCCCGGTGCTGCGCCTGCACCTGACCGACCGGGCCGCGGGCCTCGCGGCCGTCGTCCGCGCGGTACAGGAGGTCGCTGTACAGGAGGGGCAAGCATGACGTGGAGCAACCCGCTGCGCGACCCGCGGGACAAGCGGCTCCCGCGGATCGCCGGGCCGTCCAGCCTGGTGATCTTCGGCGTCACCGGTGACCTGGCCCGCAAGAAGCTGATGCCCGCCATCTACGACCTGGCCAACCGCGGGCTGCTGCCCGCGGGCTTCTCGCTCGTCGGGTTCGCCCGCCGCGACTGGGAGCACCAGGACTTCGGCGAGCTCGTGCACGACTCGGTCAAGGAGCACGCGCGGACGCCGTTCAAGGAGTCGGTGTGGAACCGGCTCGCCGAAGGCATCCGGTTCGTCCAGGGCACCTTCGACGACGACGATGCCTTCGACCGGCTCGCGCAAACGGTCCGCGACCTCGACGCCGAACGCGGCACCGGCGGCAACACCGCGTTCTACCTGTCGATCCCGCCCGGCGCGTTCCCGGTGGTGACCAAGCAGCTGGCCCGCTCCGGGCTGGCGAACGCCGACGAGAACACCTGGCGGCGGGTCGTCATCGAGAAGCCCTTCGGGCACGACCTGAAGAGCGCCGAAGAGCTCAACGCGATCGTCAACGACGTCTTCCCCGAGGAGTCGGTGTTCCGCATCGACCACTACCTCGGCAAGGAGACGGTGCAGAACATCCTGGCGCTGCGCTTCGCGAACCAGCTGTTCGAGCCGATCTGGAACGCCAACTACGTCGACCACGTGCAGATCACCATGGCCGAGGACATCGGCCTCGGCGGCCGCGCGGGGTACTACGACGGCATCGGCGCTGCCCGGGACGTCATCCAGAACCACCTGCTGCAGCTGCTCGCCTTCACCGCGATGGAGGAGCCGCTGTCGTTCGAGCCGCGGGCCCTGCGCGCGGAGAAGATCAAGGTGCTCTCGGGCACCAAGCCGCTCGGGCCGCTGGGCAAGACCACCGCGCGCGGCCAGTACGCGGGCGGCTGGCAGGGCGGCACGAAGGTGCCCGGCCTGCTGCAGGAAGAGGGTTTCGCGAAGGACTCGAAGACCGAGACCTACGCCGCGGTGACCCTCGAGGTGCAGAGCCGCCGCTGGGCCGGGGTGCCGTTCTACCTGCGCACCGGCAAGCGGCTCGGCCGCCGCGTCACCGAGATCGCCGTCGTGTTCAAGCGGGCGCCGCATCTGCCGTTCGATTCGACGTCGACCGAGGAGCTGGGGCAGAACGCCCTGGTCATCCGGGTCCAGCCGGACGAGGGCATCACGCTGCGGTTCGGCTCGAAGGTGCCGGGGACCACGATGGAGGTCCGCGACGTCACGATGGACTTCGGGTACGGCCACGCGTTCACCGAGTCCTCCCCGGAGGCCTACGAGCGGCTGATCCTGGACGTCCTGCTCGGCGAGCCGTCGCTGTTCCCGGTGAACGAAGAGGTCGAGCTCTCCTGGAAGATCCTCGACCCGATCCTCGAGCACTGGGCGAAGGAAGGCGCGCCCGAGCAGTACGCGCCGGGCACGTGGGGTCCGCCGTCCGCCGACGAAATGCTGGAGCGCACCGGCCGGAAATGGAGGCGCCCGTGATCATCGACCTGCCGTCCACCACGACTTCGGCACTCAACAAGAAGCTGGTGGAGATCCGCGAACAGGGCGGGCAGGTCGCGCTGGGGCGCGTCCTGACGCTCGTGATCGTGGCCGACGACGACAGCCACCTCGAAGCGGCGATCGAAGCGGCCAACGGCGCGAGCCGCGAGCACCCCTCGCGGGTGATCGTGGTCGCCAAGGGAGCGCGCACCGCGTCGCCGCGCATCGACGGCCAGATCCGGGTCGGCGGCGACGCCGGCGCGAGCGAGGTCATCGTGCTGCGCCTGTACGGCCAGCTGGCCTCGCAGGGCCAGAGCGCGGTGGTGCCGCTGCTGCTGCCGGACGCACCGATCGTGTGCTGGTGGCCGGGTGCCGGCCCGAAGGACCCGGACAAGGACCCGCTCGGCGAGCTGGCCCAGCGCCGGATCACCGACTCGGCGGCGGAGAAGAACCCGGTCAAGGCCCTGACCACGCGGGCGAAGGCGTACACCGAAGGCGACACCGACCTGGCCTGGACGCGCCTGACGCACTGGCGCGCCCAGCTCGTGTCGGCGCTGGACCTGCCGCCGTACGAGAAGATCACGGCGGCGACGGTGACCGGCGAGGCCGACTCGCCCTCGACCGAGCTGCTGGCGGCCTGGCTGGCCGAGTACCTGAAGGTGCCGGTCAAGCGGGTCAAGAGCTCGGGCGCGGCCGGCATCATCTCGGTGACGCTCGAGCGCAAGTCGGGCCCGGTGGAGCTGCACCGCCCGGACGGCCGCGTGGGCACGCTGACCCAGCCGGGCCAGCCGACCCGCCGGATCGCCCTGCAGCGGCGCAGCACGCAGGACTGCCTGATCGAGGAGCTCCGCCGGCTCGACCCGGACGAGGTCTACGAAGCGGCCCTGCAGGGCCTGGGCAAGATCACCTCGGGCACGAACGGCAAGACGGGCGCGCCCGCCAAGGCGGACGTGACGTCACCGGCGGCGGCCGCCGGTTCGGCTGCGTCGGGTGCCGCGAAATGAGCAAGACCGAGGTCGTGGTCTACGCGAACCAGGACCTCCTGGCCGCCGCGGCGGCCGCCCGCCTGGTGACGCGCCTGGTGGACGTCCAGGCGGCCAAGGGATCGGCGTCGCTGGTCCTGACCGGCGGCGGGACGGGGATCGCGGTCCTGTCGGAGCTGCGGGCCTCCTCGGCCCGTGACGCGATCGACTGGTCCCGGCTGGACATCTATTGGGGCGACGAGCGGTTCGTCCCGGCGGATTCGGACGAGCGGAACGAGAAGCAGGCGCGCGAGGCGCTCCTGGACCACGTCCCGCTGGACCCGAAGCGGGTCCACGCGATGGCGCCCTCGGACGGCGAGTTCGGCTCCGACGTGGACGCGGCGGCCGCGGCTTACGCCGAGGTGCTGGCGTCGAACGCGGGCCCGGAGGACCACGGCGACGTGCCGTCGTTCGACATCATGCTGCTGGGCCTCGGCGGGGAGGGGCACACCGCGTCGGTGTTCCCGGAGTCTCCTGCGGTGTACGAGACCGAGCGTTCGGTGGTGGCGGTGCGCAACTGCCCGAAGCCGCCGCCGACGCGGATTTCGCTGACCCTGCCGGCGATTCGCCGGGCGCGGGACGTGTGGCTGATGACGGCCGGCGAGGCCAAGGCGGACGCGGTGGCGTTGGCGCTGGCGGGGGCCGGCGAAGTCCAGCTGCCGGTGGCCGGGGCGCGGGGACATCGTCGGACGTTGTGGCTGCTGGACCGGGCCGCGGCTGGGAAGCTGACGAAGGTGTACCAGCCGCCCACGGCTTGAGTGCGGTTCTGGGTGAAGGCCCTCTGCTTCGGCAGGGGGCCTTCATTCGTTTGCGCCTGCTCGCAGGCTCACGCCGCGCTGTGCTCTCACTCCGTCCGCCAGCCGCGCTCCAAGCGGGCGAAGATCTCCTCCGCCGCTCGTCTCCGGTCCGGATGAGCCAGGATCAGCTCCCGGGACGCCAGCGCGAACCGCGCCAGGGACGCGCAGGCGATGTCCCCTTCCGGAGCGCCCGTCTCCTCGGCGATCGCCCTGGCCAGCGCCGTCTCGTGGCGCATCCACATGCTGCGGGCGTAGTCGCGCAGGGTCGGGGTGCTCTCGATCAGGCGGATGAACTCGTCGCTCGGGCCGCCGTCCGCGCTGTCGCGCAGCATGTGCTCGCGCAGGGCGTCCGGGATCGTGTGGGCCGGCGGGCGGCCGCGGACCGCCTGGACCAGGGCCGCCTCGATGTCGTCGTCCTGGTCGAACACCAACGCTTCCTTGCTGGGGAAGTGCTTGAACAACGTCGTCACCGAGACGTCGGCGGCGTCCGCGATCTCCTTCACCCCGACCTGGTCGTAGCCGCGCTCCAGGAACAGGGCCAGCGCCGCGTCGGCCAGCGCCTGGCGGGTCTGGGCCTTCTTGCGCTCGCGGCGCCCGATCACTTCGGTCATGCCCTCAGCCTACGTGATGGTTGACTCACTTCGAAAGTTTAGTCGTTGCACTTTTGTAGTCACTATGGTTTTCTCGTGTCAGGCCACCGGACGAGCCGGCGGCCCCGAACCTCCAGGGGGAACCATGAACTCCATCGCGATCGTCGGCGCCGGCCTCGGCGGGCTCGCCTGTGCGCGCGTCCTGCAGCTGCACGGCGTCGACGTCACCGTCTTCGAGCAGGAGGCGTCGGCCGGCGCCCGGCCCCAGGGCGGCACCCTCGACATGCACGGCGACACCGGCCAGGTCGCCCTCCGCACCGCGAAGCTGTACGACGAATTCCGCGAACTCGCCCGGCCGGAGGGCCAGCAGATGCGCGCCCTCGATCCCCGCACCGGCGAGGTCGTCATCGACGAAACCCCCGAGGGCGACTTCCGGCCCGAGATCGACCGCGGCCAGCTCCGCGAGATCCTGCTCGGCTCCCTCTCCCCCGGCACAGTCCGCTGGGGCAGCCCGGTCGCCGACGTCAGCAGGACCGGCGACGGCGCACGCCTGACGTTCGCCGACGGCGCCGCCCACGACTTCGACCTGGTCGTCGGCGCGGACGGCGCGTGGTCCCGCGTCCGGCGCACGCTCACCGGCGTCCGGCCCGTGTACAGCGGCGTCACGTTCGTCGAGTTCGGCCTCGACGACGCGGACCGCCGTCACCCGGCGCTGGCCGCACGGACCGGCCGGGGCACGATGATGACGAAGGCCGGCGGGCAGGCCATCGTCGCGCAGCGCACCAGCAGCGGCCACATCCGCTGCTACGCGACGTTCTACGCCCCGGAGGACTGGGCCGCCGGCCTCGACTTCGCCGACGCGGCCGCGGTGCGCGCACACCTGCTGGAGCGCTACGCCGGCTGGCACCCCGACGTCCTCGCGTACGTGCGCGAGCACGACGGCGGGTTCGCCCACCGGCCGCTGCACGTCCTGCCGGTCCCGCACGCCTGGACGACCACGCCGGGGCTCACGCTGCTCGGCGACGCCGCACACCTGATGCCGCCGCTCGGGGTCGGCGCGAACCTCGCCATGCTGGACGGCACCGAGCTGGCGACCGCGCTGGCCACGGCGTCGAGCGTCGAGGAGGCGGTCCGGGTCTACGAGACGGACATGCTGCCCCGGTCGATCGAGACCGCGAAAGCCTGCGCGTCGGGGCTGCACGACCTGCTGAGCGACGACCTGGGGTCGATGGCGGCTTGAGAGCTATCGCCGGGCGACCACTCGTGGGTAACATGATTCCCACGATGTGGTCGTCTTGGCGCACACTCGGAAATCGAACTCCCACTCTGGGTAGCACCACTCGTCGGCTATCCCCCGGACGGCCTAGTCAATTGCGGAATTCGGACGCCGAGACGTCGACTGCGGGTGAAACTTACCGTCCTCGTACGTGACTTCGTTAGCATCCGCACATTTGTCTGCCGCTGCGCGTCCCGATCGGGCCCTGAGCGCCTCTCACCAACAAGTCCACAAGACGAATGGGGTCGCCAGCGATGAGTACAGAGGGACTCTCGATTCCAGGCATCTCGATCGCGAGCTCGGGGCCGTCGGCCGCCGAGCGGGTGCGGAGGCGAGGGCTGAGCGTGTTCGGCTCGGTGCCGCGCCCTGCTGTCGTCACGTTCGCCATCGAGGCGGCCGCGGTCATCCTGGCCGTGCTCGACGTCTGGCTGGTGATCCCCGAGAAGGCCCAGCCCTACTCGATCTGGCTGTCCGGCGCCGCCTGTCTCGCGGTGGTGTTCCGGCGCAAGTTCCCGTTCCTCGCGGTGCTCGTCGCGGTCCCCGGCTTCCTGGCCGGGTGGGCGCAGCTCGCGTCGATGATCACCCTCGGCATGCTCGCCACCCGCCGTCAGCTGCACTGGCAGGTCTGGGTGGGCGCCGCGCTGGTGTGGATGTGCCGGTTCGTGCAGTGGCCGCTGGAGGACTTCGCCCAGCTCAGCTGGCGCGAGCACATTCTCGACGGCATCTACGGCGTGCTGGTCGCCGGCATGCCGATCGCGATCGGCCTGCTCATCGGGGCGCGGACCGAGCTCGCGAACAAGCTGGCGGAGCTGGCCACGAGCCGCGACCGCGAGCGCCGCTTCCACGCCGACGCCGTCCGTGCGGAGGAACGCGCCCGGCTGGCCCGCGAGATGCACGACGTCGTCTCCCACCAGATCACGCTGATCGCGATGCAGGCGGGCGCGCTGCAGGCCCAGACGACCGACGACCGCGCGCAGGAGACCGCCCAGGTCATCCGCACGCTGTCGAAGCGGACGCTGGAGGAGCTGCGGTCCCTGGTCAGCGTGCTGAGAGCGGGCTCGGACGACGACGGCCCGCGGCCGGGCATCAACGAGCTCGACCGGTTGATCCGCACCTCGGACGTCCCGGTGCACCTGACGGTGGAGCACCTCCCGGAAGCGCTGCCCAACCAGGTGTCGGCGGCGGCCTACCGGACGGTCCAGGAGTGCCTGACGAACGTCCACAAACACGCCCCGGGCGCCACGGCGACGATCCGCATCCAGGGCGAGCACGGCGCACTCAAGATCGAGGTCCGCAACGAGCGGGCGAACCGCCCGACCGAGGGCCTGCCCTCGGGCGGCCACGGCTTGACGGGTCTGGCCGAGCGAGCCCGCCTGCTGGGTGGAAGTTTCGAGACGTCGGGCATGGAGGACGGCGGTTTCCGCGTCCGGGCCCGGTACCCGCTGGATCGCTGACCCGGGCCGCCGGCCCCCGGATTCCAGCCTAGTGCCAGGGGCCGACAGTTCCGGCGGTGCGGAATTCGCGAACGGTGGTTCGAGGGCCATTTCGGTCCGGAAACCGCCGTTCGCGGCTGTCTTCGATCCCGAATTGTCGGTGGCCGCCGGTAAAGTGGAAATCGGGGGCTGCTCAGCACCGGAACGCCGTGGCGCCGGCCGAGCGCGCGAAAAGCCACCTCGAGGGGGTCCGCATCCCTCGGGGTGGCTTTCTGCCGAAACCGGTTAGATGATTTCCCGGCGCTTGCGCAGGCGGTCGAGCGCCTCCGCCAGGATGGCCTCGCCGTCGGCGTCGCTGCGCCGCTCCTTCACGTAGGCCAGGTGCGTCTTGTACGGCTCGGTCCGCGGCGCGGCCGGCGGGTTCTTCTCGTCCTGACCGCCCGGGAGCCCGCAGCGGGGGCAGTCCCACTCGTCGGGGATCTCCGCGTCGAGCGCGAACGACGGGCGAGCCTCGTGCCCGTTGGCACACCAGTAGGAAATACGGCGCCGCGGCGCCGACTCACCCCGTTCCGATTCGCCCGTAGGACCGGCACCCACCCGGGTGCCCCGAATCGCGTTACCGCCAACCATGAATCCTCACACCTAGGAATCGGCGGCGCGCCCCCCAATAGGCACGCCGAATCGCTGCACTCCGCCGTCTCGACCCGGTCGCGGCCCGCCGACGGAACGCCGGACGCCTCACACCTTGAGCAGCAGACCCAGGCCCACGATGCTGATCAGCCAGACCGCGCCCAGCAGCAGGGTGATCCGGTCGAGGTTCTTCTCGGCCACGCTCGACCCGGCCAGGCTCGACTGCATCCCGCCGCCGAACAGCGACGACAGGCCACCGCCCCGGCCCCGGTGCAGCAGCACCGCGACCACCAGGAAGACGCTGGTGACGATCAACAGGATTTGCAGGAACAGCTTCATGTCATCCTCTGGGCTCTAGGAGAATGCAGGGGCACGGCATGGTCGTTTCCGACCACCACCGTACCCCTGGACTCGTCCACTGCTGTGTGACGGACCGAATACACAGGCTACCCGGTCGTGGCCTCGATCAGGGCAGCGGCCCGCCCGCAGCGAGTGCGCAGAGTTTCGTGAACTCCTCGCCGTCGAGGCTCGCTCCGCCGACCAGGGCACCGTCGATGTTGTCGCAGGCCACCAGCTCGCTGATGTTGCCCGACTTCACCGATCCCCCGTAGAGCACCCGGACGGACGAAGCGACCTCGTCGCCGTACTTCTCCTGGAGGGTCGCGCGGATGGCCTTGCAGACCTCTTCGGCGTCCGCCGACGACGCGACCTTGCCGGTGCCGATCGCCCAGACCGGCTCGTACGCGACGACCACGCCCGAGACCTGCTCGGCCTTGAGGCCCTTCAGGCCCTCGATCAGCTGCGTCGTGGTGTGGTGGATGTGCTCGCCGGCCTCGCGGACCTCGAGCTTCTCCCCGATGCAGAGGATCGGCGTGATGCCGTGCTTGAGCGCGGCCTTGACCTTCTTGTTGACCAGCTCGTCGGTCTCGGCGTGGTACTCACGCCGCTCCGAGTGCCCGACCGCGACGAACTTGCAGCCCAGCTTGGCCAGCATCAGGCCGGAGATGTCCCCCGTGTAGGCCCCGGAGTCCTGCGGCGCGATGTCCTGGGCACCGTAGGTGAGCGACAGCTTGTCGCCGTCGACCAGGGTCTGCACGCTGCGGATGTCGGTGAACGGCGGCAGCACCGCCACGTCGACCTTCGCGTAGTACTTCTCCGGCAGCGCGAAGGCGATCTTCTGGACGAGCGCGATCGCCTCGAGGTGGTTCTGGTTCATCTTCCAGTTGCCGGCGATGAACGGCTTGCGTGCCACTAGTTCTTCTCCTCCCCGCCCCGAAGGGAAAGCGCCGTCACGCCCGGCAGTTCCTTGCCCTCGAGGTACTCCAGCGAAGCCCCGCCACCGGTGGAGATGTGCGAGAAGCCGTCCTCGGGCAGGCCCAGCTGCCGCACCGCGGCCGCCGAGTCGCCGCCGCCGACCACGGTGAACGCGTCGCTCTTCACGAGCGCCTCGGCCACGGCACGCGTGCCGCCCGAGAACGCCTCGAACTCGAACACGCCCATCGGGCCGTTCCAGAACACGGTCTTGGCGTCGGCCAGCTTGCCCGCGAACAGCTCGCGCGTCTTCGGGCCGATGTCCAGGCCTTCGCGGTCGGCCGGGATGGCCGTGGCCTCGACGACCTCGTGCTCGGCGTCGGCCGCGAAGCCCGTGGCGGCCAGGACGTCCACCGGCAGGACCAGCTCGACGCCGCGCTTCTCGGCCTCGGCGAGGAAGCCCTTCACCTGGTCGAGCTGGTCGGCCTGCAGCAGCGAGTTGCCGACCTCGTGGCCCTGGGCCTTGAGGAAGGTGTACGCCATGCCGCCGCCGATGAGCAGCCGGTCGACCTTGGTCAGCAGGTTCGCGATGACGCCGAGCTTGTCGGACACCTTCGCGCCGCCGAGCACGACCACGTAGGGCCGCTGCACGTCGTCGGTGAGCTTCTTCAGCACGTCCAGCTCGGCCAGCACCAGGCCGCCCGCGTACGCCGGGAGCACCGACGCGACCTCGTAGACCGAGGCCTGCTTGCGGTGCACCACGCCGAAACCGTCGGAGACGAACGCGCCACCCGGGACGAGCGCGCCCAGCTCGGCGGCCAGCTCGGAGCGGTCCACGGCGTCCTTGCTGGTCTCGCGCGCGTCGAAGCGCACGTTCTCCAGCAGGACGACACCGCCGTCGGCCAGGTCGCCGGTAAGCGCCTTGGCGGACTCGCCGACCAGGTCACCGGCCAGCGCGACCTCGGCGCCGAGCAGCTCCGAAAGCCGCTTCGCGGCGGGCGCGAGGGTGTACTTCGCGTCCGGCTCGCCCTTCGGACGGCCGAGGTGCGCGGTGACGACGACCTTCGCGCCCGCGTCGGCGAGCTTCTTGATCGTCGGCAGCGCGGCGCGGACCCGGCCGTCGTCGGTGATGCGGTCCCCGTCGAGCGGGACGTTCAGGTCGCTCCGAACGAGCACGTAGCGGCCCTGAACGCCCTCGCCCAGCAGGTCGTCGAGGTTCTTGACGCTCATCGGGGTCAGGACAGCTTCGAACCGACGAGGGTGACCAGGTCGGCGAGGCGGTTGGAGTAGCCCCACTCGTTGTCGTACCAGCCGACGACCTTGACCTGGTTGCCGATGACCTTGGTCAGCGGCGCGTCGTAGATGCAGGACGCCGGGTCGGTGACGATGTCGGCCGAGACGATCGGGTCGTCCGAGTAGCGCAGGATGCCCGCGAGCGGGCCCTCGGCGGCGGCCTTGTAGGCGGCGTTGATCTCCTCGACCGTGGCGGCCTTGGAGAGCGTCACGGTGAGGTCGGTGGCCGAGCCGGTCGGGATCGGGACGCGCAGCGCGTAGCCGTCCAGCTTGCCCTGCAGCTCCGGCAGGACGAGGCCGATGGCCTTGGCGGCACCGGTCGAGGTCGGGACGACGTTCAGAGCGGCGGCGCGGGCGCGGCGCAGGTCCTTGTGCGGGGCGTCCTGCAGGTTCTGGTCCTGCGTGTAGGCGTGGACCGTGGTCATCAGGCCCTGCTCGATGCCGAAGGCGTCGTGGAGGACCTTGGCCAGCGGGCCGAGGCAGTTGGTGGTGCACGAGGCGTTCGAGATGATGACCTGCGAGCCGTCGTACTTGTCGTCGTTGACGCCGAGCACCACGGTCAGGTCCTCGCCCTTGGCGGGCGCGGAGATGATGACCTTCTTGGCACCGCCGGCGATGTGCGCCTTGGCCGCGTCGGCGTTGGTGAAGAAGCCGGTCGACTCGAGGACGACGTCCACGCCCAGGTCGCCCCAGGGCAGGTTGGCCGGGTCGCGCTCGGCGAGGGCCTTGATGGTCTTGCCGTCGACGACGATGCCCTCGTCGCTGACGCTGACCTCACCCGGGAACCGGCCCAGGATGGAGTCGTACTTCAGCAGGTGGGCCATGGTGGCGACGTCGCCGAGGTCGTTGAAGGCGACGACCTCGATGTCCTGGCCGCTGGCCTGCACGGCGCGGAAGAAGTTGCGGCCGATGCGGCCGAAGCCGTTGACACCTACGCGAACGGTCACTGCTGCCACTCCTCTGAGGATCGGCCGGGACCCCCGGCCGTGACTTGCGGGCTCGCGGTCACCCTAGCGTGCGGGCATACGCGTCCCTGACTGCCCTGACGAGACTTCCACCACTTGGCGAACGGGTCAAGAATCGATTAAGAAGCGACGCCGCTCCGGAGCGTTTCCGCCGGGTGGACCACGGCGGACCGCAGCGGGTGGGCGGTCCGGGCGGCGGGACCGGTTCCGGCTGATCACGCGGGGTGTGGTCGCGGCGACGACGAAGGGCCGTCCGGGCGACTCGAACGATTCAGGAGACCGCGCGCCCCGGGAGGCTTCGAAGGCGCCTCGGAGGCGGGTTCGGCCGCGGACGTGAGGTCGATGACTCGACCGATCCAGCGACACCTCCGGGCGGGCAGCCGTCGCTGCGCCGGGCGGCCGCCCGGCCGTCGTCCCGCTCATCCGGCCAGCTCGCGTTCCAGCGGGGTGCGGAACCGCGGCGTCGCGCGGACCTCGCCGAACCAGGCCGCGCACCGCGCCGACTCCGCTTCGATCGCCGCCTTCGTCTCCGCTCCCACCGGCTCCAGCAGGCGGTAGGCGATCTCCCCCGACGGCCGTTGTGCCCAGCCGCCGACGACCTTCCCCGACGCCCAGATCGTCGGGCCGACGTTGCCGCTCCGGTCGAACAGGGCCGCCCGGTGCGGGCCGAGGAACCAGTCGCGGTCCTGCCAGCCCATCGGGGTCGGGTCCAGTGCCGGGAGGAACGCCACCCACGGCGGCGGTTCGGGCACCGGATCGAGGTCGTCCGCCAGCGCCACCCCGGCCGCCTCCGCCAGCTCGACCGGGACCGCGCCGAGCGCCGCCAGAGCTTTCTTCGTCTGCCCCGCCGTCCAGCCCGTCCACCACCGCAGGTCCGTGACCGGGGCCGGGCCGTACGCCCGCAGCCAGCGCCGGGCCAGCTCCACCCGGGCCGCCTCCGGCTCCCACTCCTGCAGCCCGCCCGGGACCCACTCGTCCAGGGGCTGCCAGACGTACTGCGTGCTGGTCCAGCCGCCGCGGGGGCGGCCTCGCGCGATGCGGCCGCCCGCGGCCAGCAGGAACAGCACGCGGCTCGTGACGTTGCCGATCGCCTCGTACGGCTTGCCCGCCGCCATCAGCAGCTGCTGGCGCAGGCGCGGCTCGTCCTCGCTCAGCTGCTGCGCCGTCGCCGAACCGCGGGCCCGCAGCGCCGCCTCGACCGACGCTTCGACGTCGGCCAGCCACTTCCCCGGCTCCGGCACGTTCTCCGGGTAGCCCTGCCGCCCGAGGTGCTGCTCCAGCAGTTTCCGCTGCTTGACCAGGATGTCCGCCGCGCAGCCGGCCTGCACCAGGGCCGCCGTCTCCAGGTCCGTCACGAACACCGTGCGGCGCATGCCCAGCAGGCGCAGCAGCGACCGCTCGTCGTAAAGCGCGCGCTCGACGTCGGCGACCGCCGGACCGGCGAGCCGCGCCGACGCCGACAGGTGGACCGTCGCCGGGTCGGTGGCGTGCAGCGCGACGACCCCGGCGACGGCGTCGGTCACCGAGGCCGCGGGCGCGGCCAGGTGGTGCCGGACGGCGAGGCGGGCCCGGCGCTGGTCGGTGCTGATCCTCGGAGGCACCCGCTTTTCCTACCACCCGGCACCGACAAAACCGCTCGTCATCGCGGGCGAGCAGGCGATAGCCTCGCGAGATGGTCTCCGGTGCGCACCTCGCGGCCTTCGCCGCGCTGACGTTCCTCATGGTCGTCGTCCCCGGGCCGAGCGTGCTGTTCACGATCAGCCGCGCGCTCACCGTCGGGCGGCGCGACGCCCTGCTGACGGTCGTCGGCAATTCCACGGGCGTGTACACGCAGGTCGTCGCGGTGGCGTTCGGGCTCGGCGCGCTCGTGACGACGTCCGCGGCGGTGTTCACGACGATCAAGGTCGCCGGCGCGATCTACCTGGTGTACCTGGGGATCCAGGCCGTGCGCCACCGCCGGAAGCTGACCGAGGCGATGACCGCGCGGGTGCGCGCGACGCCGGGGCGGGTGCTGACGGTGCTGCGCGACGGCTTCGTCGTCGGCTTCGCGAACCCGAAGTCGATCGTGTTCCTGGCGGCACTGCTGCCGCAGTTCGTCGACCCCGCGGCCGGGTCCGTGCCCGCCCAGATGCTGGTCCTCGGCCTGTGCCTGCCCGCCATCGCGCTGGCCACCGACAGCGCGTGGGCCCTGGTCGCCGGCACCGCCCGCGCGTGGTTCGCCCGCTCGCCGAAGCGGCTGGAAATGGTGGGCGGCACCGGTGGCCTGGTGATGATCGGCCTGGGCACCACCTTGGCCTTCACCGGCCGGGGCGACTGAGCACCGGATCGGCGACGGCGGCCGGCGCGGCTTGCAGGCCGGCCGCCGTCGAGCACTCCGGAAGGAGCTAGTTCAGCGCCTTCACCAGCTCCGGCCACCACTCCCGCGGGAGCCCGCCGAGCGGGACGACCACCTGGTCGGCTCCCGCGGCCCGGTACTCCCGCAGCCGCGTGACGACGGTGTCGAAGTCACCCCACACGGTGAGGCCGTCGACCAGCCGGTCGGACCGGTCCGCGATGTCGGCGTCGGTGAAGCCCATCCGCCGGAAGTTGGCCGCGTAGCCCGGCATCCCGGCCAGGAACCCCAGCGAGCCGCCCCGGACGATCTCGCGCACCTTGGCCCGGTCGGTCTCCGCGACCACGCTCAGCAGGACCGCGAGCTGCCGGTCCGCGCCGAGGATTTCGCGCGCCGAAGCGACGTAGTCCGTCGTCACCAGGTACGGGTAGGCGCCGGCCGCGCGGTCGCGCGCCAGTTCCAGCATCCGCGGGCCGAGCGCGGAGAGGATCCGGGCGGACGACGGCACGACGTCCTCGATCTCGTCGAGGTAGTCGCCGAGCGTGGCCAGCGGACGCGCGCCGTGTGCCCCGCCCAGGCCGACCACGAACCGGCCGGCCGGCAGCTCCGCGTACGCCGAAGCCACCGAAGCCGGCGGCACCCGGTCCACCGACAGGATCCCGCTCGCCACCTGGATCCGCGAGGTACCGCGGACGACCTCGGCGATCTGCGGCAGGTTGTTGCCCTGGCCACCGGCCAGCCAGAGCGTGGCGTAGCCCAGCTCTTCGAGCTCGGCCGCCAAGGCCGTGTCGGTGTCCAATGCGGTGTGGGTGGCCCCCAGCGGCCCCAGTTTCGTCATGCGCCCGGCAACCACGGAACCCGGGAGAATGTTCCCGTCAGGCCGGCTGTTCGTCCTGGGCGGAATCGGCGGAATCGGTTTCCTCGGCCGCCCGCGTGAACATGCGGGTCGCCGACAGCCGCGCGACGCCGTCGGGCTCGCCCAGGTCCTCCAGCGAGTTCCGGATCGTCGAGTCCACCGACAGGTACTTCCGGCCCGCCCGCAGGTCGGCGTCGTTGCGCAGCCGCACGATGAGCGGGAACTCCGACAGCGCGCCCGCGTCGAACAGGCCCGTCGTGTAGATCAGCTGCACGCCCAGCGCTTCGGCCACCGCCCGCTGCAGTTCCAGCAGGTACCCGGCCGACGCGCGGCCGATCGGGTTGTCCAGGAACAGCACGCCCGAGTGCCGGTTGCGGGCCTTGCCGCGGTTGTTGGCGCGCAACGCGGCCAGCGTGCAGTACAGGATGATCGCCGCGGTCAGCTGCTGGCCGCCGGAGAAGACGTCCCGGATCTCCGAGACGCGCTGGCGTTCGGTGCGCAGCACCGAGTCCGGCTTGAGCATGTCGACGCGGAACCCCTTGGGCGCCGCGGCCCGGACTCCGCGCAGCACCAGGGAAAGCCCGTCGCGCTTGACGTCCCGGCCGTCCGCGGTCTTGCCGACGGCGGCCTCGTCGACGACCTCGCCGAGCTTCTCGGTGAGCGCGTTGTCCTCCAGCTCGGTGAAGCGGATCCGGAGGAATTCCTGCCCGGACCAGTCGCCGAGGCCGTCCGGCAGCCGGGAGACGCGCTGGGCCGACCGCAACGTCCGGAGTGCGCCGTCGACCATGCCCTGCAGGCGGGTGATGATGCCGCCGCGGTGCCGGTCGATCTGGGCGAGGTCGTCGGTCAGGGACCGCAGCCGCGGCCGCAGCGCCTCCGCCCACTCGGCGGCGTGTGCGGGCAGCTGGTCGCGCTTGACGGAGATGACCTGCTGCCGCACCGGCGTGCTCAGCTTCTCGAACCGCTTCTCCGTCGCGTATTGCGCGAGCTGGTCCGCGGCCGCGCGCACCCGGCGGTCGCCGGCGTCGGCGGCTTCCTGGGCCTCGTTGAAGGTCGTGTTCAGCCGCGCGTGCTGGGCGCGCGCGGTCTCGACGTCGCCGTCGTAGGCGGCCGCGGTGTCCTTCTCGGTGCCGGTCACCAGGTGCGCCATCGACTCCGCGAGCAGCGAGAAGCCGGACGCCGAGCTGCGCGCCGACTCCAGCGTCGCCTCGGCCGCCGCCCGGCGTTCCTGCAGCTCTTCCCACTTCCGCGCGGCCGCGGACGCTTCCAGCCCGGCCGCGTCGATCAGCTCCAGGCCGTGCTCGATGTCCCGCGGCTTTTCGCCGTTGACGCCGTTCTGCAGCGGCAGCGCGTCCAGCTCGGCGCGCCGCGTCGAGACGAGCCCGATCGCTTCGGTGCGCTCGTCCTCCAGGCCGTCGACGACCCGGCGGGCGCGGGCCAACGCGGCCGCGCGGGCCGACGCGTCGGAGCCGTCGGGCGTCTCCAGGAGTTCGGCGGCCCGCGCGCGAACCGCCTCGTCCAGGGACTCCACGGCCGAACCCGCGGCGGCTTCGGCGGACTCGGCCTGTTCCAGCTCGCTCCGCAGGTCGCTGCCGACCTCGACCTTCGCGTAGGCGTCGGACGCCGACGCGTACGTCCGGCGCAGCGCGTCGACCGGTTCGGACGGCGCCGGGCCTTCGGCCGCGTCGGCCGCGCCGGGCACCTCGGCGAGCTCGGCACGGGCGGTGGTCGCCGTCCGGCGGTGACCGTCGGCGGTGCGCTGCTCCTCCCCCGCCTGCTCGCGCAGCCGCGCGGCCTTGCCCGCCGCGTCGGACGCCTGGAGGTCCGCCCGCTCGGCGATCTCGGTGGCACGCTCGGCTTCTTCGGTCCACTCTGCGATCCGCGCGCTGCGGACGCCCAGCTCGCCGAGCCGCCGGGCCTTCTCCTCGGCCTCGGCGGCGGCCGCCCGCAGCTCCGGAACGCGCTCGCGCAGGACGACGGCCTTCTCGCTCAACCGCGCGAATTCCGCGTCGGCCTGCTCCAGCGCGGTGCGCGCGGTCTCCCGCGCGGTCCGCGCCGCCTGGGCCTGCTCCGCCAGCGTCGCGATGGCGCCGGGCGGGTAGTCCTCGCGCCACGTCGTGAGCTTCCACGTCAAGGCGCCGTCCGCGGACAGCTTGGCGGACAACGCTTCGAGGCGCCGCTGCCGCTCGGTGTGCCGCCGCGCGACGGCTTCCCGCTCGGCGTCGGCGGCTTCCTCGTCGTACATCGCCGGGTTCGGTGGCACGAGGAACTCGACGCCGGGCGCGGACGGCGTCTCGGCCTGCAGCGCCCCGGTCGTCCCGACGGCGATGATCGCGCTCGGCAGCAGCCGCCGCCGCGTCAGCACGTCGCGGGCGCGATCGGCGTGCGCGGCGTCGTTGAGCAGGACCCCGGACACGAGCTGCGGCAGGCTCTCCAGCACCTCGGCGCGCCGGGTCGAGTCCAGTTTGGACAGATAGCGCCAGCCGGACCACGCGGTGATCCCGGCTTCTTCGAGCGCGTCCAGGGCCGCCTGGACGTCCTCCGGCGGCGGCAGCAGCCCGCCGGAACCCAGCGCGGCCAGGGCGCGCTCGTCGGCGGACTCCTCCATCCGCAGCGCGGTCTGCTCCTTCTCCACGGCCGCGCTCGCCTCGCGCAGCCGTTCCAGGAGCACCGGAAGGTCGCTTTCGAGGGTGACGTCGTCCGCGCCGAGCAGCTCGACCAGGCGGCTTTCGGCGGCGAGGGCGTCGGTCCGGCGGTGGGCGCGGCCGAGGTCTTCGGTGGCGCGTTCCAGGCGGTCCTGGGTGGTGCCCGCGAGCTGGTGCGCTTCGTTCACGGCCCGTTGCGCCGCTTGGAGATCCGTCGCGACGCGGTCCAGTTCCTGTTCGCGCCGGGTCAGTTCCGCAGCAGCCTGCTCGGCCGCGGCACGAGCGGCGCGCGAAGCCTCGGCGACGTCGGCGCCCGAAGGCAGCAACCCGGCGCGGACGGCGGCCTGGACCTCTTCGCGCAGTTCGGTGATCCGCCCGGTGAGGCCCCGCGCTTCGGCACGGCGGGCGGCCGCGAGGTTCGCGGCTTCGTCGCGTTCTGTCTGCGCCTTCTCGGCTTCGGCACGCAACGCGCCCGCGTGCGCTTCGGCCTTGTCGGCCTGCCGCTGCGCGTCCTGGGCGAGCGCGTGCAACCCGCGTGCCAGCGCCGAAGCGGCGTCGTTGCGGGCCTTCAGCGCCGGACGCGCCTTTTCCTCCCGGCTGCCGACGAGCTCACGCAGGTCCTTCGCCTTGCGCGCCGCGTTCAGGGAGTTGAGGACGGTCGCCGTCTCCCGCCACGCTTCCGCCTCGGTCTTGGCCGCGGCGAGCTCGGCGTCGACCCGCTTGCGGGCCTCCTGGGCCTCGTCCAGGCGCAGCACGGCGACCAGGCGGCGCAGCTCCGTGACGGCCGCGGCGAGCCGCCGGTGGTCGCCCTCGGCGAGCTTCTCCGCGGACTTGACCTCGGTGACGTGGTCTTCCAGGCCGGACAGCCGCGCGTTCTCGAGTTCGTTGCGCGCGACCACCCGGCCGGCCAGCTCGGCCATCGCAGCCTTCGCGGCGGCGGCGATCTTCCGGGACTCGGCGGCGACGCCCTCTTCCGCGGCCAGCGGCCCCAGCAGGTCCAGCGCACCGGCGACGAAGTCGCGCTCCGACAGCAGATCGCCGCGCTGCGCGAGGTTGTGCGCGTAGGTCGCGACGACCTCGGCGAGGTCTTTCGGTTCCTCTTCGGAGATGACCGCGCGCAGCAGGAATTCGACGAACGCTTCGTCGGTGCCGAAGGCGAACGCGTCCGCCGCCTCGCCTTCGCCCGCGTTCATCGCGCGCTGGTAGCGGAACAGCTCGGTGTCGAGGCCGAGGCTGTCCAGGCGGCCGGTCCACTCGTGGTGGCGGCGGGTCCAGGACAGTTCGAGCTCGGGTTCGGCCAGCTGGGCCGCGGTGAGCTTGTCGTGGAAGCCGGACATCGTCAGCAGCCGGCCGTCCTGCGTCATCGGCAGGGAGTCGAGCCCCAGCGCGGCGGTCGGGCGGAAGCAGTACCAGGAGTCGGCGAGGTTCTCGGAGTCGGCGGACACGACGTGCCCGCGCCATTCCGAGACCTTGCCGGTGATGATCCGGTGCCCGCTCTCGACGTGCAGCCACTCCAGCACGACGTGCGAGACGTCCTTGGCGGCGACGAACTTCTCGAGGACCTTCGTGCTGGTGGTGCCGACGACCTGGCGGCGGCCGGGCAGCATGACCGAGAAGATCAGCTTGATGAGCACGGACTTCCCGCCGCCGTTCTCGAGGAACAGCACGCTCGCCGGCGACGGGCGGCGCAGCTCGGCCGGGCCGGTCGCGTGGATGCCCGCGCTGAACAGCGCGTCCTGCTTCGGCGCGGTGATCTTGGCGCCGACGCCGCTGAAGTCGAGCACGACGTCCTGGTAGCGGGCACCCGCCGGGCCCACCGAGTGCAGGCGGACCCGCGAAAGCTCGTACATCGATTCCCCTCTACAGCGTGTCGGACGCCGCTGCGCGCAGCGTGCCCCCGGCGTTCGCGACGGCCACGACGTCGAGCGCGAGCAAGTCGTCGAAGGCGGCGTCGGCGGCGAGCTCGCGGACCTGGATCTGGTAGCGCGGTGTGGTCCGGTAGGTGCCGCCCTGCTCGTCGCTCACCGGGACCAGGAAGCCCTGGTCGGCGAGGAAGCGCAGGGCGCGGCTGACCATGCCGCGGGTGGTGTCGGCGGCCAGCCGGCCGTCCTTGGTGGCGGCCGCGGCGGGCCGGCGGGCGTACGCGCGCCACGCCTGTTCCAGCTCGGGCGCGTCGGCCAGGGGGTCGTTGTTGGCTTCGGCCGCCGCGGCGCGTTCGTCCAGCATCCGCGCGGCTTCGCGGACCATCGCGTCGACCTGCTCGACGCTGACGCGGCCGATGTAGGTGTCGTTGGCCAGGTCGTCCGGACGCGGGTAGCCGAGCGCCGCGGTGGCGAGGTGGATCAGGCCGTGCAGCACCTTTTCGGTCTCGCGGCGCTCGCGGATCTTGGCCTGGCGGGCGTAGGAGTCCATCTTGATCTCGAACACGGACTCGTCGGTGGCCGCGAGGACCGCGCCGGCCTGCTGGTTGACCTCGAGGACCATCAGCCCGAGACCGGCCGCGACGGCGTGGGTGAGGGCCTTGAACGCGTTGTCCTCGCCGTAGCGGCGGACGAGGTCGCCGTACACGACGTCACGCGCGGGCAGCTGCTTCGGCCGCATGCCGAAGGCGACCAGCCGGGCCGCGGCTTCGGCGTCCACGCTGCTGTGGGACAGCGCCATTACGCGACCTCCTCTTCTTCGTCGGCCCGCTCTACGGCGGCGGTGGACAGGAGCAGGTCGGCGCCGCCGAACTCCGGGTCGTCCAGGAGCGTGCCGTCGTCGACGGCCAGCAGAACGTGCCGGTCGCCCTGGCGGCGGGCCGCGCCGACCCCGGGACTGTAGGCGTGGACGGCCCGCAGCGCGACCAGGGCCGCGAGGCCGGGCTGGCGGCTGCGGCGGGCCTCTTCGAGCAGCCCGGAGAGCCGTCGCGGCACCTCCGGCAGGTCGAGCAGCTCGTCGGCGGCGCGCCAGACGTCGTCGCCGAACTTGTCGGTGACCTCGGCGGGCATGAGCTCGGGTTCCGGGATCTCCCCGACCAGCTGGTCCCGTTCCGGCGCGGGCCGCAGCAGGAGCGACACAAGGGACGACAGCGACGGCACGACCGGGGCGGAGATGCCCGCGACGGCGTGGAAGAAATGCTCGGCCGGGGCGACGGCGTCGGCCAGCGGCAGGCCGAGGGTGGGGACGAGGAGCTGGCCGAAGAGGTCGATCGTGGCGCGCTGGGGCGGGCCGGAGAACTGCTGGCGGTCCTGTTCGGCGCGGAACACCGCGCCCGCGTCGGCCAGCCGGGACTGCAGGCGGGTGTGGCGGCGGATGCAGTCGCCGACGATGTCGACGAGCTCGGCGGCGCGGCGCTTGCGGTCCAGGTCCTCGGTCTCGTCGCGGGCCGTGGTGATGTTCTTGAGGATGGCGTTCTCGGCGCGGAACCGGGCTTCGATGTGGCTCAGCGCGCTGTCCAGCAGCTCCGGGACCTCACGCTCCCAGTCGACCGAGCGGACGTCCCGGCGGGTCGCGTCGAGCTTGGCGCGCAGCGTCTCGCCGTACTGGACGGTCCGGTAGCGGGCCTGCTCGGCGGCCAGCTTGGCGTCGGCCAGGCGGCCGCGGTTGATGAGGTTCTCGAGCTTGACCTCGGCGGCGATCTGCGCGGACTCGACGTCGGTGTCGAGCGCGCCGACCAGGACGTTGATCGCCTCGTCGGTGGCGCGCAGGTACACCTCGCCGTCCGGGGCGGCGAGCTCGACCAGCAGCTTGAAGTCGAACTGGCGCCGCTGGTAGCCGCCCGGCCCGACCGAGCCGTAGACGCGCCGGAAGCCGCGGTCGGTGGTGCCGACGTTGATCAGGTTGTCCAGCACCCACTTGGCCACGCGGACGTGCTCCTCGGGCATCCGCGACGGCGCCTGCTGGGCGATGAACGGCAGCAGCCGGTCGATGACCTCGTCGTGGCCGGCGCCGGTGTCGAAGTCCATCGCGATGGTGACCTGGTCGATCGTGTGCAGCGCGATCTCGGCCATCTGGTAGACCGTGGCGTCGGCCCAGTCGAGCTTCGCCTTCCGCGCGTCCAGGTCGTGCAGCGGCGCGGTGCAGGCCAGCGCCTTGAGGCGGCGGGTCAGCCCCTCGTCGGCCAGTCCCATGGCGGCCCTGTCGTCGTCTCGCACAGCAGGCCAGGCTAGTCGGCCACCCTCTGCGCACGCTCGGGTGACGGGCTAACGTCCTCCTCATGCGTGAGATGAGCCGTGACGAGTGGTGGAAGTTCGCCTCCGAGGGCACCCGGACCGGCATGTTGGGCCTGGTCAGGAAGGACGGCTCCCCGATCGTCACCCCGATCTGGTTCCTGCTGGACGAGGGCCCGGACGGCGACGAGCTGATCTTCACCACCGGCACCGAGACGCTCAAGGGCAAGGCCATCGCCCGCGACGGCCGGATCTCGCTGGCCGTCGACGACCAGAAGCCGCCGTACTCGTACGTCCAGTTCACCGCCGAGGCGCGGCTGACCCACGACCTCGACGAGATGCTCGAGTGGGCGACGAAGCTGGGCGGCCGGTACATGGGGGCCGAGCAGGCCGAGGCGTACGGCAAGCGCAACGCCGTCCCCGAGGAGTCCCTCGTCCGGGCGAAGATCACCAAGGTGATCGCGCGGGCCGACATCGCCGGCTGACCCCGGTTCGCTGGTAATCTGGCCCCGGGGGTGGGGGTATGCCTTCAGGGGACAGACGCGACGCCGTCAAGGCGATCGTCAGCGCGGGCCAGCGGGAGCTGGTGGCGGAACTGGAACGCCTCGACGGCGGGCGCTTCGGCCGGTCCGGCCGCACGCGACTGCTCGAAAACGGTGACGTCTTCGAGCGTGCCGTCGTCAGCGCGGCCTTCTCGGACGAGTACTTCGCGGCCGGGCTGTCGGTCGTGCTGCACCCGCGCAACCCGTACGTCCCGGCGTTCGAGGCGCACTTCCGCTACCGCGAAGCCGCGGACGCGTGGTGGTTCGGCGGCAGCGTCGACCTCCTCCCCTGCTACGGCTTCGCCGCGGACGCGACGCACTTCCACCGCGTCCTGAAGAACCACTGCGACACGCTCGACCCGGCGTTCCACGCCCAGGCGAAACGAGCGTGCGACGACCGCTTCCGCCTCCCGCACCGCGACGAGGCCCGCGGCATCGGCGGCATCCTCTTCGACCACCTGAGCCTCCCGGGCCCGGACGGCTGGCGGCGTTCGGCCGCGTTCACGGCGGCGGGCATCGCCGCGATCGCCCCGGCGTACTTCCCGATCGTCCGGCGGCGCAAGGACGTGCCGCACGGCGAGCGCGAACGGCAGTGGCAGCTCTACCGCCGCGGCCGCTACGTCGAGTTCACCCTCGTCCACGACGCGGCGACCGCGATCCAGGCCGACGCCGAGGCGGTCCTGGCGGCACTGCCGCCGCTGGCGCGGTGGGAGCCGGACTTCACGCCCGAGCCCGGGAGCGCGGAGGCGGAGCTCGCGTCGTTCCTCGTCCCGCGCGATTGGGCGGCCGAAACTGTCGGTGCCCGCCGGTAGAGTCGGAACCGGGGGGCGCCCCGCGACCTGCTTGCGCTGGCGGAGCACGGTTTCCGGCCGGCTGCGGCAGGACCGTGTCCGCGGCGGTGGTGCCGGGCCTGGTGACCACAGCTCCTCGATCAGCAACCACGAAGACGGTGACGGCGCCCCGCTGAGCGGGAAACCGTTGGCACCGTGGGTGACCCGCCGTGTCGAGTATTGACAGGGCCCGCTCGGAGGGTGTGTGATCTGTTCCATAGATAGGAAACTTTCCTAACTATCGCCGCCGGTGGTCCGCCGACCATTCCGCCCCCGGTCACCCCCTGTCCCCCGACCCACGCAGGAGGCTCCCAGTGGCACCCCGTCCACCGTGGCGCGCGGTACTGGCCGGCACCGCCGTCGCGGCGCTCGGCCTCACCGTCGTCACTCCGGTAAGCGCTTTCGCCGCCGACACGGACTACGAAGCCGAAAACGCCACGATCTCGCAGGGCGCGGTCGAGTCGAACCACGCCGGCTACAGCGGCACCGGCTTCGTCAACTTCGACAACGTCGCCGGCAGCTACGTCGAATACTCCGTGAACGCCGCCCAGGCGGGCACGCACACCCTGACCTTCCGCTACGCCAACGGAACCACCGACAACCGGCCGGTGAAGCTGACCGTCGACGGCGGTGACAAGGGCACCGTCGACTTCCCCGCCACCGGCGCGTGGACGACGTGGAAGACCGTCACCGCGACCGTCCAGCTGACCGCCGGGGTCAACAAGGTCCGCACCACCGCGACCACGGCCAACGGCGGCCCGAACGCCGACAAGCTCACCGACACCTTCACCGCGCCGGTGGACACCGAGCCGCCGTCGCCGCCGTCGAACCTCAAGGCGAGCGACATCCTGCCCACCGCGGCCACCTTCACCTGGACCGCCGCGACGGACAACGTCGGCGTCGTCCGCTACGAGATCAACCGCGGCGGCAACATCCTCAAGACCGTCGACGGCAACACCACCAGCGCGACCGTCGACAACCTGACCCCGAATACGGCCTACGACATCTCCGTCGGGGCGTACGACGCCGCGGGCAACCCGTCGCAGCAGAGCAACGTCGTCACCTTCACGACGCCGCAGAGCAACGACACCACCCCGCCCAGCGTGCCGGGCAACCTGCACACCACCGGCGTCACCGCGAACAGCGTCTCCCTGGCGTGGAACGCTTCCACCGACAACAGCGGCACGATCGCCGGCTACGACGTCTACCAGGGCGCCACGAAGGTGGCGACGACGACGTCCCTGAGCACGACGATCACGGACCTCAGCCCGAACACGTCCTACACCTTCACCGTGAAGGCCCGTGACCCCGACGGCAACACCTCGGCCGCCGGCAACGCCGTCACGGCGAAGACCAGCGCTCCGGGCGGCGCCGGGGGCATCCCCGAGTACGACAAGGACATCGCGAAGGTCGACCTCGCCTGGGCGGTGGACTTCCTGCCGAACGGCAACGCGCTGGTGACCGAGCGGGACCGCTTCGAGATCCTGCTGGTGACGCCGTCCGGTCAGAAGACCACGCTGGGCAAGGTGCCCGGCGCGGTCGGCACGAACGGCGAAGGCGGCCTCCTCGGCCTGGCGATCTCGCCGAACTGGGCGTCCGACCACGCGATCTACCTCTACCACACCGCTTCCGGGGACAACCGGATCGTCAAGATGACCTACGACGGCTTCACGCTGTCCTCGACGTCGACGCCGGTGCTCACCGGGATCGCGAAGAACCGCTACCACAACGGCGGCCGGCTCAAGTTCGGCCCGGACGGCAAGCTCTACGCGACCGTCGGCGACGCCAAGAACAGCGACAACGCGCAGAACAAGAGCTCGCTCAACGGGAAGATCCTGCGGCTCAACCCGGACGGCTCCGCGCCGGGCGACAACCCGTTCTACGCCACCGGCGGCAACGCCCGGTACGTCTGGAGCTACGGCCACCGCAACCCGCAGGGCCTGGCCTGGGACTCCCGCGGCCAGCTGTGGGCGGCGGAGTTCGGCGAGAGCAGCCAGGACGAGCTCAACCTGATCCAGAAGGGCGGCAACTACGGCTGGCCGAGCTGCGAAGGCACGCAGGGCAGCTGCAGCGGCTTCATCGCGCCGAAGAAGACCTGGCCGACGTCGCAGGCCGGGCCGAGCGGGGTGGAGATCGTCAACGACTGGATCTACATCGCCGGCGTCACCGGCGAGCAGCTGTTCGCCACGCAGATCAACTCCGCCGGCACCGGCGTCGGCACGGTGTCGACGCTGTTCTCCGGCCGCTGGGGCCGGCTGCGCTCGGTCACCAAGACCCCGGACGGCGGGCCCTGGCTGACCTCGACGAACAACGACAAGAACGGCGGCACGCCGTCGGTGCTGGACAACGTGATCGTGCGGCTGAAGTTCCCCGGCGGCAGCACGCCCGGCGGCTTCAAGCTGACCAGCTCGGCCTTCGCCGACAACGCCACCATCCCGGACAAGTACACCTGCGCCGGGGACGGCACGGCGGGCCAGGACCCGTCGCCGCCGCTGGCGTGGGGTGCCGCCGACGGTGCCAAGGGCTACGCCGTCGTGTTCGCCGACGTCGCCAACGGCGGCAACAAGCTGCACTGGGCGATCTGGGACGTCCCGGCGGCCACGAAGTCGCTGCCGGAAGGCCTCGGCGCGGGGTACACCGTGCCGAACCAGGGCGGCGCGAAGCAGAAGGCGATGGGCAGCGGCGCGAACGCGCAGAAGTTCTTCGGCCCCTGCCCGGGCGGCTCCAGCCACCCGTACACGTTCACGCTCTATGCCCTGAACACCGCCACGGTCCCCGGCCTGACGTCGTCCTCGACGATGGCGCAGATCGAAACGGCGATCAAGGGCGCATCGACGGGCAGCGTCGTGCTGCGCGGCAAGTCCAGCGCGGCGGCCTGAAAGCCGCGGCAGGGGTGACCGGAGCGGCGCCGGTCACCCCTGCCGCCCTCACTGCGTCCCCGCCACCCGGCGCAGGTGGGCGTCGACGTCGAACCCGTGTTCCTCCAGCCGGCGGCGGGCCAGCAGCAGCTCGTCCGGGGTGAACAACTCGGCGTACTCCTCGCGGAGCATGACCGCCTCGGAGCTGCGGCCGAGCTGGTTCTTCTCCCACAGCATGGTGAACCCGCCCGCGGTGCCGGCCCCGCGCAGCAGAAGCCGGGCCGCTTCGACACCACCGTGCTCGCGCACCATGCGTTCGAACTGGGCGGGCCGGTAGCCGTAATCCTTGGCCAGGACCCGGCAGCCGTCGAGCAGATCCTCGGTGAACCGCGCGGCGAGCCGGGGATCGGCCGGGATGGATGCGGCTGGTTCGGGCATGGGACACCTCTCGACGAACGGCTTCCCTGATTAATCGCGAACGGGACCGATTTCGCTACGCCGTTCGGGGCACCAATCGCCGGGACGCACTCTCCGTATCGCCGGACCGGACAAACCGGAGATAACCTCGTCCGTCCACAGTGGACATAACGCGGTCACCAGCCGAACAGGCCGCCCATGATCCGGGCGCAGCGGGCCGCCATCGCCGCGGCATCTTCGTCCGGACGGTCGATCCACCAGCTGATCAGCGAGTCGACCACACCGGTCCAGACCTGCGCGACGGCCTCGATGTCGACCGGGTCGGCCAGGCCTCGCGAGGTCAGCAGCTGCGTCGCACCGAGGACCGCGAAGGCGTCGAGCCGGCGCCGGTAATCCGCGGCCGCGGCCGCGATGTCGCCGGTGGCCGGCACGGTGGCGTCGCGCAGCAGGCGCCAGGCGTAGCGGTCGTGGTCGAACGTCGTGAAGATCGCCGCCAGCACCTTCAGCGGCATCTGCTCGGGCTCCCCGCCGGCGGCCATGGTCGTCGCGACGCCCTCGGTGAGCCGGTCGCCCGCGCGGTGCAGGCAGGCCAGGTAGAGCCCGTCCTTCGAACCGAAGTACTGGTACAGCAGCGGCTTGGTGACCCCGACTCGGCGCGCGATCTCGACCATCGACGCGCCCGCATACCCGGCCCGGCCGAACTCCTCGGTGCCGGCCACGACGAGCTGCGCCTCGCGCTCTTCGCGGGGCATCCCCTTGGTCCCGACCGGCCTTGACTCCGTCACACGCGAGAGCCTACCGTGCGTAAAGTGACCCTTGGGTAAGTTACCATCAGGTCAGATGAAGGAGGCGACGTGGCCGAGTTCCTGGCGCACCTGCGCGACCCCGTGCTGTTCGCGGTTCCGGTGTTCCTGCTGTTCGTGACGATCGAAATCGTCGCCGTGCACGTGCTCGGCCACGACGACGGCGTGATCGGCTACAGCGTCGCCGACACCCGCACGAGCATGCTGATGGGCACGGTCGCGGTCGGCGTGAACGCGCTGTTCCGGCTGGTGATGCTGGTCGTGTTCGCGGCGCTGTTCGAGCTGGCGCCGGTCCGGTTCGACCCGCGCGACTGGTGGACGTGGGTCCTCATGCTGCTCGGCCAGGAGCTGGTCTTCTACGCCTACCACCGGGCCAGCCACCGCGTGCGGCTGCTGTGGGCCGGGCACCAGGTGCACCACTCGAGCGAGCACTACAACTTCTCGACGGCGCTGCGCCAGAAGTGGACGCCGTACTTCCAGCTGCCGTTCTGGTCGGTGCTGGCACTGTGCGGGATCCCGCCGTGGATGATCCTGACCGGGCTGTCCATCGACCTCGTCTACCAGTTCTTCGTGCACACCGAGAAGATCGGCAAGCTGCCCCGCTGGTTCGAGTACGTGTTCAACACGCCGTCCCACCACCGCGTCCACCACGGCAGCGACGCCGAGTACCTGGACGCGAACTACGGCGGCATCCTCATCATCTGGGATCGGCTGTTCGGCAGTTTCGTCCCGGAAGGCCACCGGCCGACCTACGGGCTGACGACGAACATCGGCACGTACAACCTGCTGAAGGTGGGCTTCCACGAGTACGGCTCGATCCTGCGCGACCTGCGCGGCGCGCAGACGTGGCGGGAGCGGGCCGGGTACGTGTTCGGGCCGCCTGGCTGGCAGCCCGAACACGTGGCCGCCTGAGTTACGCGATGTCCCGCAACCGGAGGCTCTTCAGGGGCGGGCGTTCCGGCGACGTCAGATCGGTCAGCACGAGTTCGCGGTCCAAGCCGTCCGAGGTCCCGCGGCGGAACTGCGCCAGCAGCGTCGCCGGCGGAACCGCCGTGACCAGGCGGCCGTAGCGCTCCAGGCGGTCGAAGAGCGTCTGCATGATCTGGCCGGACATCCGGCCCAGCGCCTGGGTGCTCTGGTGGCGGTGCGCGCGGTGGCCGAGGTCGACCTGGGCGAGTGCGTCGAGGCCGCGCAGTTCCAGGAGGTCGATCAGGTGGCCGATCTCGACGCCGTAGTTCGCGACGAACGGGATGCTCTCCAGCACCTCGCGGCGGCCCGCGTACTCGCCGGCCAGTGGCTGGACGAAGCCGGCCAGCTCCGGCCAGAACATGTTGAGCAGCGGCCGGGCGACGAGCTCGGTGACCCGGCCGCCGCCGTCCGCCTCCGCACCCAGGGGGCGGTGGTAGAAGCCCTTGACGTAGGCGACCGACGGGTCGGTGAGCAGCGGGCCGAGCAGCCCCGTGACGTAGTCCGTGGTGAAGTCGTGCAGATCGCCGTCGACGAAGACGACCAGGTCGCCGGTCGTGGCCGCGACGCCCTTCCAGAGCGCTTCGCCCTTGCCGGCCAGCCCGGTGAGCGCGGGGAAGACGGCGTCCTGCGCCACGACCCGCGCACCGGCCGCGGCGGCGACTTCGGCGGTGGCGTCGGTGGAATGGCTGTCGACGACGAGGATCTCGTCGACGAGCCCGCCGTGGAGTTCCTCGCGGATGGCGGCCACGATCGCGCCGACGGTGGCTTCCTCGTTGCGGGCCGGGATGACCACGGACACCGTGGTGCCACGCTTGGCCGCGGCCAGCTCCCGGGTGGTCCAGTCCCCGGCCTTGCTGCTGCGCCGGGTGAGCCAGGTGCCGATCTCCGGCGAAACCTGCAGCATGCGCTTCCCCTTCCCTCGTTCGCTTCCGAGGTTCGGGGTCCCGCGTTTCGGCGCCCGGTCCGCGGTGCTACCGGGGTGTTACGAGATGGCGCACCGCGTTAACGCAGTGTGCGGAAAACCGGCTGACCAGCGCCGGCGGCCGCCCTAAGCTCGGTGCCGATGAGCCAGTACTTCAGCATCGACGGCCCCGACGTGTGGAACCCGTCCAACGGACCGGGAACCCTGTTCACCCGCCTCGCCGAGGCCTTCGTCCCGCTGGCCGGGGGTCCGTCCGGCCTCGGGGTGACCCCCGGCGATCCCGGCGACCACCCGATCGACGGCGCGGCCTTCGCGGCCTTCACCGGCGCGCTGGTCGCCGAGTACCGCGCGACCTCACACCCGATCAACCGGGCGCTCCTCGAAGGGTTCGTGGTGACCGCGGCGGTGCTGGCCCGGCGCGGCGGGCTCGCGCTGCCCGCCCTCGACGGGCCGATCGCAAGCTCGCCGCGCGACATCCCGGGCGGCGGCGCGGCCGGCCCGGACCGGCTCGCGGAGCTCATGGCCGAGTACGAGCGCGCGATGCCGGTGTGACCCGCGAGCCCCGCGATCGCCGAGCCGTGGCTGCGGGACCTCGTCAGGCGTCTTCCTCTTCGAGCATCTCCGGCGTGACCGCGGACTCCGTGTCCGGGATGCCCAGGTCCTTCGCGCGCTTGTCCGCCATCGCCAGCAGCCGCCGGATGCGGCCGGCCACCGCGTCCTTCGTCATCTGGGGGTCCGACAGCTGGCCCAGTTCCTCCAGGGACGCCTGGCGGTTGGACAGCCGGAGCCGGCCCGCCGCCAGGAGGTGGTCCGGGGCCGTTTCGCCGAGGATCTCCAGGGCGCGCTCCACCCGGGCCGCCGCCGCCACCGCCGCGCGGGCCGAACGCCGCAGGTTCGCGTCGTCGAAGTTGGCCAGGCGGTTCGCCGTCGCACGGACCTCGCGGCGCATGCGGCGCTCTTCCCACTGCAGGACGCTCGTGTGCGCGCCCAAGCGCGTCAGCAGCGCGCCGATCGCGTCGCCGTCGCGGACCACCACGCGGTCCGCGCCCCGGACCTCGCGGGACTTCGCCTGGATGCCCATCCGGCGCGCGGCGCCCACCAGCGCCAGCGCCGCCTCCGGGCCGGGGCACGTCACCTCCAGCGACGACGAGCGGCCCGGTTCGGTCAGCGACCCGTGGGCGAGGAACGCGCCCCGCCACGCCGCTTCCGCGTCCGCCACGCCCCCGGACACCACCGCCGCGGGCAGCCCGCGCACCGGGCGGCCGCGCTGGTCGATCAGCCCGGTCTGGCGGGCCAGGCCTTCACCGTCCTTGACCACGCGCACGACGTACCGGGTGCCCTTGCGCAGCCCGCCGCTGGCGGTGATCACGTGGACGTCCGAGTGGTGGCCGTACAGCTCGTGGATCTCCTTGCGCAGCCGTCGCGCGACCGAGCCCGTGTCCAGCTCCGCCTCCACGACCACCCGGCCGGCCACGATGTGCAGGCCGCCGGCGAAGCGAAGCAGCGACGCGACCTCCGCCCGGCGCGGCCCGATCTTCGTGATCTCCAGCCGGCTCAGCTCGTCCTTCACCGCGGCGGTCATCGCCATTACTGCCCCTCCCTGCCTTTCGCTCCTCCCCCGTGCTCCCCGCCGAGACCGAGAGCCTCCCGCATGCACAACGCGAGCGCATCAGGATCATGCCGTCCCGCCACTTCGGGGTCGGCCACCGCCCCCAGGTGCGCCCGGCCGCCCAGCCGTTCCGCCGCGCGGCGGAGATTCGCCGGGTCGGGGACGGAATCCCGGTCCGCGATCACCGCGTCGACCCGCAGATCGGGCGCGTGCTCGAAGAGTACGTCGAGGTGGCGCTCCGGGGAGAATCCCGCGGTTTCCCCCGGCTGGGGGACAAGGTTGAGCACGAGCACCTTCGTCGCGGCCGTCCGCACGAGCGCGTCGCGCAGCCCCGGCACGAGCAGGTGCGGCAGCACGCTGGTGAACCAGGAGCCCGGCCCAAGGAAGACGACGTCGGCGTTCAGCACCGCTTCCACGGCCTCTTCGCACGCCAGCGGCGGGCGCCCGGCCCGGCCCGGCGAGCGCAGGCTGACCCGCCGCACCTGACCCGGCGTCGTGGCCACCGCGACCTGGCCGCGGATCGTGCGCAGCGCCGCCGGGTCCTCGCTGTCGAGGCCGCTGACCTCGCCCTCGATCTCCAGCGGCTCCGGCGACATCGGCAGCACGCGCCCCGAGACGCCCATCAGCCGGCAGGCTTCGTCGAGCGCGGCGACCGGGTCGCCGAGCACCTCGAAGAGCCCGGCCAGCAGCAGGTTCCCCACCGCGTGCCCGGCCAGTGCGCCGTCGCCGCCGAAGCGGTGCTGGAAGACCTCGGCCCACAGCGTGCCGCCGTCCTCCGCGGCGAAGGCGGCGAACGCCTGCCGCAGGTCGCCCGGCGGGAGCAGGCCGAGTTCGCGCCGCAGCCGGCCGGACGATCCGCCGTCGTCGGCCACGGTCACGACCGCGGTGACGTCGGGGGTCACCCGCCGCACCGCGGACAACGTGGCGTGCAGCCCGTGGCCGCCCCCGAGGGCGACCGCGCGCACGTTATTCACGACCAAGGTCGCGGTGCACCACCTTCACGGCCATACCGTCCTCTTTGGACAGACGCTGGGCGAGCTCCACGGACAGCGCCACGCTGCGGTGCTTGCCGCCGGTGCAGCCGACGGCGAGCGTCAGGTACCGCTTGCCTTCGCGCTTGTAACCGGCGCCGATCAGCCGCAGCAGCTGGTGGTAGCGGTCGAGGAACTCCTCGGCGCCCTCCTGCGAGAGGACGTAGTTGCGGACCTCACCATCGAGGCCCGTGTGTTCGCGCAGCTCCGGGATCCAGAACGGGTTCGGCAGGAACCGGACGTCCATCACCAGGTCGGCGTCCATCGGCAGGCCGTACTTGTAGCCGAAGGACAGCACGGTGACCCGGGTCTGGGTGCTCGCTTCCGAGCCGAACGCGTCCTCGATCTTCGCGCGCAGGTCGTGCACCGACAGCGACGAGGTGTCGAGCACCAAGTCGGCCTCTTCGCGCAGCGGCTCCAGCAGCGTCCGCTCCGCGGTGATGCCGTCGGCGAGCCGGCCGTCGCCCTGCATCGGGTGGCCCCGGCGGACGGCCTCGAACCGCCGCACCAGCACCGCGTCGGTCGCCTCCAGGAACAGCACCCGCGGCTTGTAGCCCCGCGCGTCCAGGTCCTTGATCACCGAGGCCAGGTCGTCGGTGAACGCGCGCGAGCGCACGTCCATCACCACCGCCACCTTCGTGATCGCGCCGCGCGCCTGCGCGCCCAGCTCGACCATGGTCGCGATCAGCTCCGGGGGCAGGTTGTCGACGACGAACCAGCCCAGGTCCTCCAGGCACTTGGCCGCGGTGCTGCGGCCGGCGCCGGAAAGCCCGGACACGACCGCGACCTCCATGCCGGACCCGCGGATCTCTTCTTGCGCACTCACTGTCTTTCCCTACTCCCCTGCTCCTGTGCCGTTGCTCGCGCCGGACTCCCCGGCCAGCGCGGCGACCACGGCCTCCGCGGTGCGCCTGCCGAAGCCGGGCACCGCCTCGATCTCTTCGACCCTGGCCTGCTTGAGCTTCTTCACCGAGCCGAAGTGCTTGATCAGCGCGGTGCGGCGAGCCTGCCCCAGCCCGGGCACACTGTCCAATTCGGACGTGATCAGCCGCTTGGAGCGCTTCTCGCGGTGGTAGGCGATGGCGAAGCGGTGGGCCTCGTCACGCAGCCGCTGCAGCAGGTACAGCCCCTCCGAGGTCCGGGGCAGGATCACCGGATCGGGGTCGGCGGGCAGCCAGACCTCCTCCAGCCGCTTGGCCAGCCCGACCACGGCGATGTCGGTGATGCCGAGCTCGGCCAGCACGTCCGCGGCCGCGGTGGCCTGCGGGCCCGCGCCGTCGACGACCAGCAGGTTCGGCGGGTAGGCGAACTTCTTCGGCCGCCCGGTCTCCGGGTCGAGGCCCGGCTTCGACGAGTCCGGCTCCTCGGCGGTTTCCTTCAAGTAGCGGTAGAAGCGGCGCCGGACGACCTCGGCGATCGAGGCGACGTCGCCCTCCGTGGCCGCCTCCCGCAGCGCGAAGCGCCGGTACTCCGACTTGCGCGCGAGGCCGTCCTCGAACACGACCAGCGACGCCACGACGTCGCTGCCCTGGATGTGGCTGATGTCGATGCACTCGATGCGCAGCGGCGCGGAGTCGAGGGCGAGGAACTCCTGCAGCTCGGTGAGCGCCGCCGAGCGGGCCGTGAGGTCGCCGGCGCGGCGCAGCTTGTGCTGGGTGAACGCCTCCCCGGCGTTGCGCTGGACGGTCTCGGCCAGCGCCTTCTTGTCGCCGCGCTGCGGCACCCGCAGCTGCACCCGCGACCCGCGCAGGCCGGTGAGCCACTCCGCGACGGCGTCCGCGTCGGCCGGCAGCTCGGGCACCAGGACCTCGCGCGGCACGACCGGGCCGGAGTCGACCTCGTCGCGCGCCCCGAGGTCGGCCTCGTCGCCGTAGAACTGGGTGAGGAAGTGGTCGACCAGCGCCGGGACGTCCATCTCCTCGGCCTTGTCGATGACCCAGCCGCGCTGCCCGCGGACCCGGCCGCCGCGCACGTGGAAGACCTGGACGGCGGCTTCGAGCTCGTCGTGCGCGAAGGCGACGACGTCGGCGTCCGTGCCGTCGCCGAGCACCACGGCCTGCTTCTCCATGGCGCGACGCAGCGCGCCGAGGTCGTCGCGCAGCCGGGCGGCGCGCTCGAACTCGAGCTCCTCGGACGCGGCGGCCATCTCGCCTTCGAGGCGCTTGATCATGACGTCGGTCTTGCCCGCGAGGAAGTCGCAGAAGTCCTCGACGATGTCGCGGTGCTCGTCGGCCGAAACGCGGCCCACGCACGGCGCCGAGCACTTGTCGATGTAACCGAGCAGGCACGGCCGGCCGATCTGGCCGTGCCGCCGGAACACCCCGGCCGAGCAGGTGCGCGCGGGGAAGACCCGCAGCAGCAGGTCGAGCGTCTCGCGGATGGCCCACGCGTGCGCGTACGGGCCGAAGTACCGGACGCCCTTCTTGCGCGCGCCGCGGTAGACGTGCAGCCGCGGGAACTCCTCGTTCAGCGTCACCGCGAGCATCGGGTAGCTCTTGTCGTCGCGGTAGCGGACGTTGAACCGGGGGTCGAACTCCTTGATCCAGTTGTACTCGAGCTGGAGCGCCTCGACCTCGGTGGTGACGACGGTCCATTCGACGCTCGCGGCCGTGGTGACCATCTGCCGCGTGCGCGGGTGCAGGCCGGCGAGATCGGCGAAGTAGGAGTTCAGCCTGCTCCGGAGGCTTTTCGCCTTGCCGACGTAGATGACCCGCTTGGTCGCGTCGCGGAACTTGTACACGCCAGGGGCATCCGGGATGCTCCCCGGCGAGGGACGGTAGGTGGTCGGGTCAGCCACTCCCCCAGACTATGCAGCGGCGCGAAGCGCCTCCGCTGAGGGTGGTGGCGGGGGCATGGATGGACTATTTGCCACCACCGACAGTTCTCGCACGCCCCCGTCCGGGCCCGCCGGAAGTAGGGTGTTCGTCCGCTTCCGACCTTCGTCGGTGTCCGCGCCGCTGACGCGGTGGTTACTTTCCGACGGCGATCCGGTCCCCCACCGAAAGGATCACCGTCGTGAGCTTCCTCCGCTCCCTCGGCGCCGCTTCCGCGGCCGCCGTCGCCCTCACCCTCGCGGGCGGCGCGGTCGCCTCCGCGGGCGTCCAGCCGAACATCGTCGGCGGCACCACCGCGCCGGCGGTCTCCTGGGGCGCCCAGGTGTACGTGAACACCCCCGGGCGCGACTACCAGGGCTTCAACTGCTCGGGCACGGTCATCGCCGGCCGCTGGGTGCTGACCGCGGTGCACTGCCTCGACCAGGACGGCTCGGGGATGTACGTCCGGGTCGGCAGCAACACGCTGCTCTCGGGCACGAAGATCGCCGTCGACAACGAGTACGAGTCCCCGAACGGCGACATCGCGCTGCTGCACCTGGCCTCGGCGACCAGCACCGCGCCGATCTCACTGGGCAGCGCCGACCCGGCGACCGGCAGCACCAACCAGATCTACGGCTGGGGCCGCTCCACCCCGACCGGCCCGCCGGCGACGTCGCTGAAGACGGCGAACGTCCAGGTGACCGGCCGGTCCACGGACGCCTACGGCGGCCGCGCGATCCAGAGCGTCGGCATCAACGGCTCGGCGTGGAAGGGCGACTCGGGCGGACCCGAGGTCGCGAACGGCGTGCAGGTCGGCGTCGCGTCGACGGTCCAGAACCAGAGCGGGTCGAACACGCGCGGCACGAACAACTACGCCAGCGTGGCGGCGAGCCGGTCCTGGATCCGGACGACCGCGGGCGTGTGAGTTCCCGGGGCGGCGCTGCGGCGCCGCCCCGGTTTTGTCGGTGGCCTGTGGGATGCTCGCGGGCATGCGGATCGCCACCTGGAACGTGAACTCCATCGTCCCCCGCCTGCCCCGCGTGCTGGGTTTCCTGGAGGAGACGGCGCCGGACGTGCTGTGCCTGCAGGAGCTGAAGACCACGACGGAGAAGTTCCCGCTGGCCGAGGTCGAGGCACTCGGGTACGAGGTGGCGGCGTACGGGCTCGGGCGCTGGAACGGCGTCGGGATCGTGTCGCGGGTGGGGCTGTCCGACGTGGTCCGCGGGCTGCCGGGCGAGCCGCAGTTCGAGGGCGCCGCGGAGGCGCGCGCAGTGGGCGCCACCTGCGGGGGCGTGCGGGTGTGGTCGGTGTACGTGCCGAACGGGCGTGAGCCGGACAACCCGCACTACGCCTACAAGCTGGAGTGGCTCTCGTCGCTGCACTCGCTGGTGGCGTCGGAGGTGTCGTCCGGGCCGTTCGCGGTGCTGGGCGACTTCAACGTGGCCCCGACGGACGCGGACGTCTGGGACATCGCGTTGTTCGCGGAGTCGACGCACGTGACGAAGCCGGAGCGCGACGCCCTGGCCCGGCTGCGGGACCTCGGTCTTTCGGACGTCTTCCCGCGGCCGCTGAAGTACGACCACCCGTTCACGTACTGGGACTACCGGGCCGGCAACTTCCCGAACAACAAGGGCATGCGGATCGACCTGGTGTACGGGAACGAGGCGTTCACGTCCGCGGTGACGGATTCCTATGTGGACCGCAACGCGCGCAAGGGGAAGGGCCCGTCCGACCACGCACCGATCGTGGTGGACCTGGACCTCTGACGCGCGTCAGCCGCCCGTGGCCGCGCGGTGCAGCTTCCGCAACGCACGCACCGCTTCCACCGCGCGGTCGCGGTCCACGGCCTGCACCGCCATCACCGCGTGGTACTCGTCGTCCGGGAGCTCCAGCCGCGCCCACGACGCGCCGTCCGGGAAACTCACCGACAGCACGTCGCTCCACGCGAAGCGGCGGGTGATCAGCACGTTCCGGACCTCGATGCCCTCGGCGTCGGCCCGGACCCGGGCGATCGCGAACAGCATCACGCCGCACGCCAGCAGGATGCCGATGCCGACCATCGCCGCCTGGTCCGAGCGCTGGAAGCGGACGCCGGTGTCGCCGTTGCGCAGCAGGACCGCCACCACGACGAACACCGCGAGCAGCGCCACCGCCAGCACGCTGCACATGATCATCGCCCGCCGCGGGCGGATCACCAGGAGAGTCTTCACGGTCACACGAAACCCCGCTCGGTCCACGGCTGGCGCAGGCTCCGCAGCACGTGCGCGGAGTCCAGGGCGGCCACCGTCGCCTCGTAGCCCTTGTCCTCCTTGGCGCCCGGGCGGCCCGACCGGTCGAGCGCCTGCTCGTGCGTGTCGCACGTCAGGACGCCGTTGCCGACCGGGGTGCTCTCGTCCAGGGCCACCCGGGTCAGACCCGCCGTCACCGCGTCGCACACGTACTCGAAGTGCGGGGTGCCGCCGCGGATGACCACGCCGAGCGCGACCACCGCGTCGTGGCTGCGGGCCAGCGCCTGCGCCACCACCGGCAGCTCGACCGCGCCGGCGACGTGGACCACGGTCGGCGTCTCCTCCAGCTCGGCCTCGCGGGCCGCGGCCAGGGCCCGCTCCAGCAGGACGTCGGTGATGTCCGCGTTCCACCGGGTGGCCACGATGCCGAGCTTCAGCGCCTTGCAGTCGGAGAGGTCCAGCTTGACGTCAGGACGGCCTTCGCCGCTCACAGTGCTCCTCCGTCGGGGTGCTCGGTGGCCGCGCCGACCTGGTCGTAGTGTTCGAGCTGGGCCAGGTCGTGGCCCATCCGGTCGCGCTTGGTCCGCAGGTAGCGCAGGTTCTCCGGGTTCGGCGAGATCGGCAGCGGGACCCGCCCGGTGACGCGCAGGCCGTAGCCCTCCAGGCCGATCCGCTTGGCCGGGTTGTTCGACAGCAGCCGCATGGTGCGGACGCCGAGGTCGCACAGGATCTGCGCGCCGGTGCCGTAGTCGCGGGCGTCGGCCGGGACGCCGAGCGCGAGGTTCGCGTCGACGGTGTCGGCGCCGTCGTCCTGCAGCTGGTAGGCCTGCAGCTTGTGCAGCAGGCCGATGCCGCGGCCCTCGTGGCCGCGGATGTAGAGCACGACGCCGCGGCCCTCGGCGGCCACCGCTTCCAGCGCCGCCTCCAGCTGCGGGCCACAGTCGCAGCGCAGCGAGCCGAAGACGTCGCCGGTCAGGCACTCGGAGTGGACGCGGACCAGGATGTCCTGGCCGTCGCCGATCTCGCCGTAGACGAAGGCGACGTGCTCGATGCCGTCCAGGAGCGAGTCGTAGCCGACCGCGCGGAAGGTGCCCGCGGCCAGCGGGATCCGGGCCTCGGCGACCCGCTCGACCTGCTTCTCGGTGCGGCGGCGGTAGGCGATCAGGTCGGCGATGGTGATGATCGCCAGGTCGTGGTCGGCGGCGAACACCTCGAGCTCGTCGCGGCGCGCCATGTCGCCTTCGTCCTTCTGCGACACGATCTCGCAGAGCACGCCCGCGGGCGCGAGGCCGGCCATCCGGGCCAGGTCGACCGACGCCTCGGTGTGCCCGGGGCGGCGCAGCACGCCGCCCTCCTTCGCGCGCAGCGGCACGACGTGGCCGGGGCGGCGGAAGTCCTTCGCGGTCGACGCCGGGTCGGCCAGCAGCCGGATCGTGCGCGCGCGGTCGGCCGCGGAGATGCCGGTGCTGATGCCCTCGGCGGCGTCGACCGTGACGCTGTACGCGGTGCCGCGCGCGTCCTGGTTGGTGTGGTACATCGGCGGCAGGTCCAGCCGGTCCGCTTCGGACTCGGTCAGCGCCACGCAGACGTACCCCGAGGTGTAGCGGACCATGAAGGCCAGCAGCTCCGGCGTCGCCTTCTCGGCGGCGAAGATGAGGTCACCCTCGTTCTCGCGGTCTTCGTCGTCGACCACGACGACCGCGCGGCCCGCCGCGATGTCCGAGAGCGCCCGCTCGATGGCGTCGGCGTCGAACACCGCCCCGGCGCCGCACGGGGTCCAGCCCGCCTCGGGCGTGGGCGCACTCGTCTCGCTCATGACCGCTCCTCCGTGCCGCTGTCCCGATTGTGCCCCTGGTCGCGGATGTGCGCCTCGGCCAGCTTTTCCACGTACTTCGCGACCACGTCGACCTCGAGGTTGACCAGGTCGCCGGGCTCGCGGCGGCCGAGGGTCGTCGCTTCCAGGGTGGTCGGGATCAGGGCCACCGAAAACCGGTCGGTGCCGACCGCCGCGACGGTCAGCGACACGCCGTCGACCGCGATGGAGCCCTTCTCGACCACGTACCGCGCCAGGTGTTCCGGCAGCGCGAACGTCGTGACGCCGTTTTCGTCCCGGCCGAGGAACGCGCCGGTCCCGTCGACGTGGCCCTGCATGATGTGCCCGCCGAGGCGGCCGCCCGCCGGCGTCGCGCGCTCGAGGTTGACCCGGTCGCCGGTCGCCACCTTGGCCAGGCTCGAGCGCTGCAGTGTCTCGTCGACGACGTCCACGGTGAACTCACCGCCGGTGACCTCGACGACGGTCAGGCACACCCCGCTGACCGCGATCGAATCGCCGTGCCCGGCGTCGCTGGTGACCAGCGGGCCGCGGACGCGCAGCCGGGCCGCGTTGGTCAGCTGCTCGACGGCGGTGACTTCGCCGATCTCCTCGACTATGCCGGTGAACACGTGCGCTGCCTCCTTGTGAGCCGGTCCTTCCATCCAACACCCGCCGCGGCCCGGTGGCTTCTCCGGTGCCGCCGCGAGCGTCAGCCGGCCCGGCCGCGGGCCGCCTGCTCGCGCAGCGCGGCGACCGCCTTGCCCGGGTCGGCCGCCCCGTAGACGGCGGATCCGGCGACGAAGCAGTCGACGCCCGCTTCGGCGGCCTGCTCGATGGTGTCGGCGTTGATGCCGCCGTCGATCTCGACGACCAGCGTCAGGTGCCCGGTGTCGACCAGCCGCCGCGCGGTGCGGACCTTCTCCAGGACGTCCGGGATGAACGACTGCCCGCCGAAGCCCGGCTCGACCGACATGACCAGCAGCGTGTCGTAGTGCTTGAGCGCGTCGAGCCACGGCTCGAGCGCGGTGCCCGGCTTGATCGACAGGCCGGCCTTGGCGCCCGCAGCCCGCAGGTTCTTGGCCAGCGCGACCGGGTCCTTCGCGGCTTCGGCGTGCACGGTGACGTTGTAGGCGCCGGCCTCGGCGTACCCGATCGCCCAGCGGTCCGGGTCGTCGATCATCAGGTGGCAGTCGATCGGCAGGTCGGTGCTGTCGATCAGGGCCTTGGCGACCGGCAGGCCGAGGGTCAGGTTCGGCACGAAGTGCGCGTCCATGACGTCGACGTGGACCCAGTCGGCGCGGGCCTCCCCGTCGCCGGCGACGGCGGCGATCTCCTCGCCGAGCCGGGCGAAGTCCGCCGCGAGGATGCTGGGTGCGATCAAAGGTCGGTCTGCCACGTCCCGAGTGTAGGAGGCCCGCGCTAACGGTCGCTAACCGGTGACATCCGAGGCTTCGCCTCGGGCCGGGGGCTCCGCCACCCGGACCCCCGAAAGCGTGGTGGTGACCAGGATCTGGCTCCGGAGAGGGAGGTCACGGGAGGCCAGGACCCATAACCTCGGCCGCATGTCCGGATTCCTCCAGTCCCTGGCGCGGATCGGCAGCTACCGCAGCCTTCCGTTCGCCGTCGCGGGTGCCGTCTTGACGGTGCCGGTGTCCCCCTTCGCCTTCGCCGTGGCGGTGTCCGTCGACGCCGACTCGCGGGTCCGGGCGCTCCTCGCCCTGCTCGCCCTGGCGGTGCTGATGGGGCTGCTGGGCCTGCTGGGACCGGTGCGGCGCGCCGGCATCGCCCTGGCGAACCTCCTGCTCGGCACCGCCGTCCCCGCCCCGGCCGGGCGCCCCGACGCCGGCTCCCGGCTGCGCTCGGGCCTGTGGCTCGCCCTGCACACGGCGCTGGGCGGGCTGCTGCTCACCGCGCTCGCGTTCCTCGGCCTGGGCCTGCTCGTGCCCGCCGTGTGGCTGGCCGGCGGCCAGAACTCGATCAGCCTCGTCTGGGAAGACGTCCCGATCGGGGCGTGGACGGTCCCGTTCGGCGTCGTGCTGCTCTTCGGGGCGCTCGTGCTGCTGGCAGCCGCCACCCGTCTCTTCCGCGCCGGTGCGGAAGCACTGCTGGGCCCGTCCGTCACCGAGCGCACGGCACTGGCCGAACGCCGGTCGGCGGTCCTGGCGCAGCGCAACCGCCTGGCCCGCGAGCTGCACGACTCCATCGGGCACACGCTCACGACGTCGACCATCCAGGCGGCGGCCGCGGCCGAGCTGGTCGAGACGGACCCGGCGCAGGTCCGGCGCGCACTCGGCACGATCGAAGACGCGTCTCGAAGCGCCCTCGAGGACCTCGACCACGTCCTGGGGCTGCTGCGCGACGAGCCGGCCGCGAAGGCGCCCACGCGGACGCTGGCCGAGGTGGACGTCCTCGCCGTCCGCGCCCGCGAGGCCGGGCTCGACGTCCGCCTGGCCGTCACCGGGCCGGTCGCCGCGCTGCCGGCGACGGTGTCGCGGGAGGGCTACCGGATCGTCCAGGAAGGGCTGACCAACGCGCTGCGCCACGCCGGCCCGGGCACGGTCGACGTCCGGGTCGAGGCCGGGCCGGACCACCTCGGCATCGCGGTCGTCAACGCGCTGCCCGGCGGCGGCCCGCGGACCGGGCGGCGCGGGCTGGCCGGGCTCGCCGAACGCGTCGAAGCCCTGCGCGGCGAGCTCGACGCCGGCCCGGACGGGCAGCAGTGGCGGCTGACCGCGTCCATCCCGCTGCGGGCGGGCGCGTGACGCCGTCGGTGCTGCTCGCCGACGACGAGCCGCTGGTCCGCACCGGGCTGCGGGCGTTGCTGGAACAGCAGGGCGTGCCGGTGGTCGGCGAGGCGGCCGACGGCGGCGAGGTGCTGGCCGCGGTGCGGCGGACGCGGCCGGACGTCGTGCTGATGGACGTCCGGATGCCCGGCGTGGACGGCATCGAAGCCACCCGGCAGGTGCTCGCGGCGCTCGCCGACCCGCCGAAGATCCTGGTCGTCACGACCTTCGACAACGACGACTACGTGCACGAAGCACTGCTGGCCGGCGCGAGCGGATTCCTGCTGAAGCGGGCGCGCAAGGAGGAGATCGCGCACGCCGTGCGGACGGTCGCGGCGAGCGAGTCGCTGCTGTTCCCGGAAGCGATCCGGCGGCTGGTGAGCGGCCGGACCGCGGACGGGAAGCACGCGCGGGCGGCGAAAACCCTGACCCGGCGCGAAGCCGAGGTGCTCCGGCTCGTCGCCACCGGACTGTCCAATCAGGACATCGCGGCGGCACTGGTGATCAGCCTCGAGACCGTGAAGACGCACGTGGGCAACATCTTCGTCAAGCTCGGGGCGAGCAACCGCAGCCAGGCCGTGGTGATCGCGTACGAAGCCGGGGTGGTCAAGCCGGGACACCTCGCCGGTCAATAACCGACGTGCTCCCGGTCACCGGCGGGAAGTCATGAGTTCGGCCAGCGGCCACCCGCCGGTCACCTTCAGTCCCTCCGCGGCACACATGCGGGAGGACTAATAGCCCGTGTCCGGAATCCGGACCTTGACTCCCGAAGTCCCCGAAGTTCGCGAATGAGGAGAAACATGGCTTCGCTGTTCACCGGCCGCCGCCGGTGGCTGGTCGCGGGCGCGCTCGGCGCCGCACTGGTCGCCGCCGCCCCCGTCGCCCTGGCCACCAACGGCTCCGACAACGCCGACGCGCGCTCGTCGGCCGGCACCGGTGACCGCACCGCCGACGTCCGTGCCGCGATCCAGGGCGGCCACGCCCGCAACGTCATCCTGTTCCTCGGCGACGGCATGGGCCAGTCGGAGATCACCGCCGCCCGCAACTACGAGCGCGGCGCCGCGGGCCGGCTCGCCATGGACGAGCTGCCGCTCACCGGCGACTACACGACGTACGCGGTCGAGCAGAACAACCCGGCCAAGCCGAACTACGTGACCGACTCGGCCGCCTCCGGCACCGGCTGGGCCACCGGCACCAAGACCTACAACGGCGCGATCTCCGTCGACGCCTACGGCAACGACGTCCCGACGATCCTGGAGATCGCCAAGCGCAACGGCCTGCGCACCGGCGACGTCACCACCGCCGAGGTCCAGGACGCGACTCCGGCCGTGCTCGGCGCGCACGTCGTCAACCGCGACTGCAAGGGCCCGGTCGAGACGACCGCCAAGTGCGCGAAGAACGCCAAGGAGAACGGCGGCCTCGGCTCGATCGCCGAGCAGCTGGTGCAGACCCGCCCCGACGTCCTGCTGGGCGGCGGCGCGAAGTACTTCAACCAGCAGGTGACGGCCGGCAAGTTCAAGGGCAAGACCGTGCTGGACCAGGCCAAGGCGGCCGGCTACAACGTCGTCAACACCGCGGCTGACCTGGCCGCGGCGAAGAAGGGCAAGCCGGTCCTCGGCCTGTTCGCCGACGGCAACATGCCGGTGAACTGGAGCGGCCCGGCGGCCGTGCACGGCGGCACCGCGCCGTCGCGCTGCACGCCGAACGCGAAGGTGCCGTCCACCCAGCCGAAGCTGGCCGACCAGACCCGCAAGGCGCTGGAGCTGCTGGACGACCGCCACAGTGACAAGGGCTTCTTCCTGCAGGTCGAGGGCGCGAGCATCGACAAGCAGGACCACGCGGCCGACCCGTGCGGCCAGATCGGCGAGACGATCGACTTCGACGCGGCGATCGCGGCGGGCACGGCGTTCGCCCGCAGCCACCCCGACACGCTGGTGCTGGTGACCGCGGATCACGGCCACAGCAGCCAGATCGTCGAGCCCACCGTCACGCCGGGCCTGACCGCGACCCTGATCACCAACGAGGGCGCGAACATGACGCTGGCCTACGGCACCGCGGAAGCGGGCGGCTCGCAGTCGCACACGGGTACCCAGGTGCGCATCGCGGGCCTCGGCCCGCAGGCGGCCAACATCGTCGGCCTGACCAACCAGACCGACCTGTTCGGCACCCTGAAGCGCGCCCTGAAGCTGCGCTGAGTGGTGGGGCGGGCCCCCGGGTGTCCCGGGTGGCCTGCCCCATGCCCCCTGGTGCCGGCGTTCCCTAGCGTGGGAAGCACCGAGACACCAGGGGGTTTTCTCATGCGGAAGTCATTGCGGGCGGTCACCGCCGGCACGCTCGTCGCGCTGCTCGCAGCTACGACGGCGGCACCGGCGCTGGCGGCGACCGGCCCGCTCCAGAAGAGCCTGGACGCGCTGACCGCCCAGGACGGCGTACCGGGAGCGGCGGCGGTCGTCCAGGACGGCAGGCGGACCGAGGTCACCCGCAGCGGCACGGGCGACGTCGCCACCGGGAAACCGTTCCCGCGCAACGGTTCGTTCCGCGCGGGCAGCGTCACGAAGACGTTCGTGGCGACGGTCGTGCTGCAGCTGGTCGCCGACGGCCGGGTGCGGCTGGACGCGCCGGTCGCGCGGTACCTGCCGGGGCTGCTGCCGGACCAGCGGATCACCGTCCGTCAGCTGCTGCAGCACACGAGCGGCCTGTACAACTACACCGACGACTTCGACCGGACCGACCCGGAAGCGTTGCGCCACCGCGGCGCGGAGCCGGCCGAGCTGGTGGCGATGGCGCTGAAGCACCCGGCGCTGTTCCCGCCCGGCACGAGCTGGTCGTACTCGAACACGAACTACATCGTGGCGGGGATGCTCGTGGAGCGCGTCACCGGACACGCACTGGCGGCCGAGATCGCCCACCGGATCACGGGCCCGCTCGGCCTGCGCGACACGTACCTCCCCCGCCGCGGCGACGAGAAGCTCCCGGCCCCGCACGCGATCGGCTACCTGCCGGCGGGCGGAAAGCTGGTGGACTTCAGCGACTTCGACGCCACGATCGCGGGCGCGGCGGGCGGCCTCGTGTCGACCCCGGCGGACCTCGACCGGTTCTACGGGGCCCTGCTGGCAGGACGGTTGCTGCGCCCGGCCGAGCTGGCGGAGATGCGCCGGACGGTCCCGGCGGACCTCGGCATCCCGGGCGCCGGTTACGGCCTCGGGCTGGGCAGCATCCCGGTGTCGTGCGGAGTGCTGTGGGGCCACGAAGGGGGCATCCCCGGCTTCACGAACTTCGCGGGAGTGGGGCCGGACGGCCGACGGGTGACGGTGGTGCTGAACGAGAACCCGACCCCGGCGGAGACGAGCGGACACCTGATGGCGGCTGTGGACGCGGCGGTGTGTTCGTAGCTCGGCGGCCCGAAACTGTCGGTGGTCACCGGTAGCGTGGAAGACGGGGGGCGCCCCCGCGGGCCGCTGTTCGTGCAGCGCGGCATCACCGGGCTGACGGCAGCAGATCCAGCGCCTCGGTCCACGGCCGCCGCACGTCGAGGCGGTGCAGCGTCACCCCGGCGCCCGCGAGGGTGTCGAGGTGGCGCTGCCACGCCGGGTGGTGCACCCGGGTGTCCTGGATCTGGTACGCCACCACCACCGTGATCCCCGGCGCGCCCAGCACGTCGCCGAGCACCGTCAGCGCCTGGTTGTCCGCGATCCCCAGCGCCAGCTTCGCCACCGAGTTCGCCGACGCCGGCGCGAACAGGAACACGTCCGGGTCCGGGTGCGGCCGCGGCTCACCCGGCAGCCGCGACACGCTGCGGACCGGCAGGTCCGTGCAGGCGGCCACGTCGGCGAGGACGCCGGCCGCGTCGAGCCAGCGGTGGGCCGTCGGCGTCAGCGTGATCGCCGGGCGCCAGCCGCGTTCGGCGGCCGGGCGGGCCAGCTCGGCGGCGAACCGGACGTCCAGCCCGCCGCACGAGCCGGCGACCAGCCCGAGGTTCCTCACGGTTTGCGCAGCACGGCGCAGAACATCGCGTCCGTGCCGTGGCGGTGCGGCCACAGCTGGACGTACGGCCCGTCCCCGAGCTCCGGGACGCCCGGGAAGAACTCGCGCGCGTCCAGCACCTCGGCCTTCAGCCGCCGCGCCGTCTCCGCGAAGACGCCTTCCGTCTCGGCCAGGTGCGGCGAGCAGACCACGTAGGTGAGCGCGCCGCCCGGCCGCAGCAGGTCGTAGGCCGCGGTGATCAGCTCGCCCTGCAGCTTCGTCAGGTCCGCGACGTCGGACGGCTGACGGCGCCAGCGCGCCTCCGGCCGCCGCCGCAGCGCGCCGAGCCCGCTGCACGGCGCGTCGACGAGGATCCGGTCGTAGCCCGGCTCCAGGCCGCTCTCGCGACCGTCGGCCACGTGCACCTTCACCGGCAGGCCGGTCGTGGCCTTCTCGACGAGCTTCGCGCGGTGCGGCGCCTTCTCGACGGCGTCGACGGCCGCCCCGCTCAACGCCGCCAGCGCGCCGAGCAGCGCAGCCTTGCCGCCGGGGCCGGCGCACAGGTCGAGCCAGCGCTCGTCGGAGCCTTCGACCGGCACCTTCGTCGCGGCGATCGCGCAGAGCTGGCTGCCCTCGTCCTGGACCGCGGCCAGCCGCTCGCGGATCGGTTCGGCGTCGGCCGGGTCGCCGGCGCCGGCGGGCAGGCGCACGCCGTAGGGCGAGTAGGGCGCCGGGTCGCCGCCGGTGATCGCGGCGAGCTCGTCGGCGCTGATCTCGCCGGGGCGGGCGACGAGGTGCACCTCGGGCCGGGCGTCGTCGGCTTCCAGTGCGGCCTTGAGCCCGGCGCCCTTGTCACCGAGGGCTTCGGCGAAGGACCGGGCGATCCAGCGCGGGTGCGCGGTGCGCAGCGCGTAGGCCCCGATCGGGTCGGCCGACTCGTCCGGCGCCAGCTCGTCGAGCCACGCCGCTTCGTCCTTTTCGGACACCTTGCGCAGGATGGCGTTCGCGAAACCCGTGGCCCACGAACCGGCTTCCGCGCGCACGAGGTCCACAGTGGACGTCACGGCGGCGTGCTCGGGGATGCGCGTGCGCAGCAGCTGGTAGACGCCGAGGCGCAGCGCGTCGAGCACGGCCGGGTCGGTCTGCTTGAGCGGGCGCTCGGCGCAGGACTCGATGACCGCGTCGAGCAGGCCCTGCGCCCGCGACGCGCCGTACGCCAGTTCGGTGGCCAGCGCCGCGTCCCGGCCGGTGATCCGCCGCTCGCGCAGCAGGTCCGGCAGGACGAGGTTGGCGTAGGCGTCCTTGGTCCGGACGGCCGCGAGGACGTCGAACGCGGCCTGCCGGGCCGGGTCGACCTCCGGCGGGCGGCGCGGCCCTTCCTTGCGCGGTGCCGGACGGCCTCGCTGCGGCCGTGACGGGCGTCGTTCCCTGTGGTCGTTCACCGGAGGCGCTCTCCCTGGTCGATCCTTGTCCCGCGCGCCCAGTCGGTGGCCGCCATCCGTTTCTTGCCGGGTGCCTGGACGTCGCCGAGCCGCAGCGGCTTCGTCGCCGTCCCGACCAGCACCCGTTTGCGTTCGACCACGATCTCGCCCGGCGGCGGGCCGGGTTCGTCGAGCACCGTGACCGGGCCGAGCTTGAACCGCTCGCCGCGGAACTCCGCCCAGGCGCCCGGGTCCGGGCTGACCGACCGGATCTGCCGGTCGACGGCCGAGGCCGGATCGGCGAAGGACACCCGCGCGTCCTCGACGGTCACCTTGGGCGCGTAACTGACACCTTCGGCGGGCTGCTCCCGCGCGACCAGGCTGCCGTCGGCGAGACCGTCCACGGTGGACAGCAGCAGCTTGGCCCCGGACTCCGCGAGCCGCCCGAGCAGGGCGCCGGCGGTGTCGGTGGCCCCGATGGCCTCGGTGACGACGCCGTAGACGGGGCCCGCGTCCAGTTCCTTGACGATCCGGAAGGTCGAGGCGCCGGTGATTTCGTCCCCGGCGCGGATCGCGGCCTGCACGGGCGCGGCGCCGCGCCACGCGGGCAGCAGCGAGAAGTGCAGGTTCACCCAGCCCAGCCGCGGGATGTCGAGGGCGGCTTGCGGCAGCAGCGCCCCGTAGGCGACGACCGGGCAGGCATCCGGCGCGAGCTCGGTGAGCCGCGCGAGAAAGGCGGGATCCCCGGCGCGCGAGGGCGTGAGAACCTCGATGCCGTGTTCGTCGGCGAGGGCACCGACGGGCGACCGGACGACCCGCCGGCCGCGCCCGGCCTGCGCATCGGGCCGCGTGACGACGGCGACGACCTCGTGCCGCCCGGAGTCGAGCAGGGCGCGCAGGGCGGGGACCGCGGGGTCGGGGGTGCCGGCGAAAACGAGCTTCATCGGCCCACCCCCGGCGGAAGCAGGGTTTCAGGTGGCTGGAACATCGCGCCTGAGTCTAGAAGGCCCACCCGAGCAGGGCGCGCCCAGCTCAGGCCTGGTTGTCCACAGGCCGGTCCGGTTGGGGACAACCAGGCACCGGCGGCGCGCTTTCCGGCCTTTCCGTCGGGGGGTGCCGATAGGCTGGACAAGGGCACGCCCCCCAGGGAGGGCGGGGGAGTTTTCGCCGGCCGGTGCCGCCCCGGAGCACAATCCGGCCGGCCCGCCTCACCCGAATCGGGAAAGGCGGGCACCGACCTCGGGCCCTACCAGTGCGCCGGCCACACCACCTGAGCCGCGCCCTGGCCTCGGCGCACCGGTTCGGCCGCGGCCAGCCAGCGGCCGTCGCGCAAGTGCTCCACGCCCGTTGCCGCGCCGATCTCCGCCGGGGCCGTCGAGAAGCCCTGGCCCCTCGCCCGCAGGTCCGCCGTCTCCGGCTGGTCCAGGAATGCCTGCTCCACCTGGGCCTGCGCCGCGTTGCGCTGGGATGCGCGCGGTGCCGCGATCGCGTCCTCCAGCGACAAGCCGCGGTCCAGGCGGCCGAGGATCACCTGCAGCACCGTCGTGATGATCGATGCTCCGCCCGGCGAGCCCGTCGCGAAGAACGGGCGTCCGTGGTCGAGGATGATCGTCGGGGCCATCGACGAGCGGGGGCGCTTGCCCGGGCCCGGGAGGTTCGGGTCCGGGACGCCCGGTGTCACCGGCGTGAACGAGAAGTCGGTCAGCTCGTTGTTGAGCAGGAACCCGCGGCCCGGCACCACGATGCCGCTGCCGCCCTCCTGCTCGATCGTCAACGTGTACGCGACGACGTTGCCCCACTTGTCCGCCACCGTCAGGTGCGTCGTGTTCTCGCCCTCGTACGGCGTCGGCGCGGCCGTCGCGCCCGCCCCGCACGGGACCGGGTGCCGGGGGTCGGCCGGGGCGACCGGGCTGGTCGCCGCCTTGTCCTCGGAGATCAGGCACGCCCGCGTGTCGGCGAAGCGCTGGCTGAGCAGCTCGCGCGCCGGGACGTCGACGAACGCCGGGTCGCCGATCCAGCGGTTGCGGTCGGCGAAGGCGAACCGGGTCGACTCCAGGAAGTACTGCAGGTAGTCGGCCTTGCTCGCGTGCTTCAGGTCGAAGTTCTCGAGGATGTTGAGCGCCTCGCCGACCGTCAGCCCGCCCGACGACGGCGCGGGCATGCCGTAGACGTCGAGCCCCTCGTAGCGCGCGTGGGTCGGGTCGCGCTCGATGGCGCGGTAGGCCGCGATGTCGGCCGCGGTGAGCTTGCCGGGGCGGACGTTCAGCGTCGAGGCCGGGTCGACCGGCGGTTTCTGCACGGTCTTGGCGATGTCCGTGCCGATCGGGCCGCGGTACAGCGCGTCGACGCCGTTGCGTTCCAGCTGCGCGTACGTGGCGGCCAGGTCGGGGTTCTTGAAGACCGTCCCGGGGGCCGGGGGCGCGCCGCCCGGCAGGTACAGCGAGCGCGTCGACGGGAACGCGGCGAACCGCGTGGCGTTGTTCGCGATCTGCGTCTGGAACGTCTGGTCGACGACGAAACCGTTGCGTGCGAGGTTCTCGGCCGGCTTGAGCGACTTCGCCAGCGACCGCGTCCCCCACTTGCGCAGGGCCTCGGCCCAGGTGGCGGGCGTGCCGGGGACGCCGACGCTCAGCCCGCTGGTGACCGCGTCGGCGAACGGCAGCGGCTTGCCGTTCTCGACGAAGAGGTTCTCGTCGGCGGTCTTCGGCGCGGTCTCGCGGCCGTCCAGGGTGTGCACGCGGTGGGTCTTGGCGTCGTAGTAGACGAAGAACCCGCCGCCGCCGACCCCGGCGGAGAAGGGGTCGGTGACCCCGAGCGCGGCCGCGACCGCGACCGCGGCGTCGACGGCGTTCCCGCCGTCGCGCAGCACCTGGGTGCCGATCGCGGTGGCGTCGGCGTCGATGCTGGCGACGGCACCCCCGAACCCGGCGGCGACCGGTGACTTGGGCGTGGGTGTGGCCGCGGAGGCGGGTCCGCTCGCGACGGTGGTCGCGAGCGCGCCGGCAGCGGCGATGACGAGGATTCGGCGGCATCTGTGCGCGGACATGCGGGCGAGTCTGCTCCTCGCGTCCGGTTGCTTCAAGACGGCAAAGGACGCGATTCGCCCGCATTGTCAACTTTTCACACGCTTTAGGGGTTCGAGAAATTAAATCACATGGAGCAGTGACGTTCCGGGGCGCCCTGTAACAGAATCGTGCGGCGCGGCCTGCACACCGCGCACAGCGAGGGCAACCGGAAGGAACAACCGAAGATGACTGCACCAAGACGGACGTGGCGCCGCCTGCTCGGCGCCGCGCTGACGGTCTCGGCCTCCCTGCTGGTCGTGACCGCCGGCACCGCCGGCGCCGCACCGGAGCCGGACAACCACGAGATGGGCGCCTCGATCCGCGCCCACGACGGGGTGGCCCCGGCCGGGCTCGCGCCGGCGTCGGTGGACGCGAGCGTCCCCGGCATCGACGTCAGCTCCTACCAGGGCAACGTCAACTGGGCGTCGTACTGGAGCGCGGGCAAGAAGTTCGCCTACGTCAAGGCGACCGAGGGCACCGGCTACCAGAACGCGTACTTCAGCCAGCAGTACACCGGCTCGTACAACGTCGGCATGATCCGCGGCGCGTACCACTACGGCCGCCCGGACACCTCGGGCGGCGCGGCCCAGGCGGACTACTTCGTCGCCCACGGCGGCGGCTGGTCGAAGGACGGCAAGACACTGCCGGGCACGCTCGACATCGAGTGGGGCCCGAACAACGCCTGCTACGGCAAGACGCCGGCGCAGATGGTGGCGTGGATCAAGGCGTTCAGCGACGAGTACCACGCGAAGACGACCCGCTGGCCGGTGATCTACACGGCGACGAGCTGGTGGAGCCAGTGCACCGCCAACACGGGCGACTTCAGCTCGACGAACCCGCTGTGGGTGGCGCGCTACGCGTCGTCGGCGGGCACGCTGCCGTACAACTGGGGCTTCTACACGTTCTGGCAGTACAGCTCCTCGCCGATCGACCAGGACACGTTCAGCGCGGACATCACGCGGTTGAAGGTGCTGGCGACCGGCTGATTTCGACGGGCCGGGAGCACGCGCAGCGCGTGCTCCCGGGGTCCAGATCCGCTGCCCGCGGCGCCTTGACCAGAGCTCGGATCCGGCGCCACGAAACGGACCTGCTCGGCCGGCGGATCCCCGACTTATGCGGGTTCCGCGGGTGACGCGACCGGCGAAGACTCGGCCGCGTCGCCCACGACGTGGAGGGAAACCCGTGCGCCTGACCGCCTTGCTGCCCCTGCTCGCCGCCGTTCCGCTGGTCGCGTTGCCCGCGACGGCCACGGCCGCGCCCGGCTGCTTCGACCCCGCCGTCGCGCTGACCGTCGAGGAACAGCGCCTGACCGCCGCGTTGCCGGCCGGCGGTCCCCCGGTCGGCCCGGAGCTCGTCCGGCTGGCCGGGTTCGACCCGCTCGTCGCCGAGGTGAAGCACGACCTGTGCGCGGCGCGCACTCCGCGTCGCGCCGAACGCGTCGTCACGCAGGCCGGTGAGCGGCTGTGGCGGACCGCCGTCGACCGCGCCCAGGGCCGCCGTCCGGACCTGGGCACGCTCGACCGGTTCGACGACCGGCCGCTGTACTGGGCGCGGCTGCAGCTGAGCAGCGCGATCCGGCAGTGGCGGCCGTCGTTCGCGCTGCCGGACCGGGCCGTCCTGCTCACGGCGTTCGACCACGGTTCGCGCGGCCTCGACGACGTCCGGTTCCCGCTCGGGAAGACGCGGCGGGTCATGGTGAGCGGCTTCGACCCGTTCCAGCTCGACGGCAGCGGCGTCCGGATCTCGAACCCGGCCGGGGCGTCCGCCCTGCAGCTGGACGGGCGGGTCCTGGACACGCAGGCGGGCCCGGCGGTGGTGCAGGCGGTGAACTTCCCGGTGGTGTGGGGCTACTTCGACGCCGGCATCGTCGAAGCGGCGTACGGCCCGGCGTTGCGTGACCGCGCCCGGCGGCCGGACGTGATCATGACGATCAGCCAGGGCCGTCCGGGCCGGTTCGACGTCGAGCGCTGGGCCGGCGCCTGGCGCGGCGGCTTCCCGGACAACAACAACGCGTCGGTGACGGGCGGCGTCCCGCCGGCGGCGGGCTGGCCGCAGCCGGACGTCCAGTTCATCGAGACCACGCTGCCGTACCCGCGGATGCTCGAGGTGACCGGCGCCTACCCGGTCAACTTCAACCAGGCGTTCTGCGTGTGGCCGGATGCTTCGCAGCCGGGCACGGGGACGCCGGTGTGCCGGTCGGACGCCCCGGCACCGGGCGAAATCGCGGCGTCGGGCGGCGGCGGGGACTACCTGTCCAACGAGTCGATGTTCCGCAGCAACCGGCTGCGCCTCGGCTTGGGCCTGACCTCCCTGCCGGGCGGCCACCTGCACACGCCGGTGCTGGGCCAGCCGACGGCGCCGGAAGCGTTGACGGACACCGACTTCGAGGCACGCCGGCAGGCGATCGCGGCCGAGGTGGTCTCGCTGGTGACGGCGGCCGCCGCGGGCGGCCCGACACCGGCCACTCCGCCGCGCGCCACGGAATCCCCGCGCGCCGCAATCGAATCGCTGCCAGGCACGGTCTTGCCCGGCTGACGCCGTGTGCCCCCGCCGATCACGCGAGATGCCCTTCTGATCGCGAGTGATGCCCCTCCAGTCACGCGAGATTCCCATCCGAGCACGCGAGATACGCGCTCGATCACGTGAAATCCGGGCTCGGACACGCGAGTGCGGAGCTCTGTCCGCGAACTGCTTGTGCGGTAAGGGGCATCTCGCGTGATTGGAGGGGCATCAAGCGGGATTGAGGGGGCGATAGGGGTTGTTAGATGAGGTCCAGGGGGTCCACCTGGATGCGGATGGGTTCCGTGGCCTTCTTGGCGTCCCGGCGGGCCGCTGCCGCGTGGATCGAAGCCGCCAGGGCCTTGCCCTCGGCCCGGGAGACGCGGACCAAAGCCCGCTCGCGGTCCGCGTTGCCCTCTTCGTCGACCTCGCCCAGGGGAACCGGGCCCAGGACTTCGCCGGACGGAGGCAGGGGCAGGTCCGCCAGGAAGCCGGCCACCGCGTCCGGGCTGCCCTCGACGCTGGCCATCCGCATCGCCGGCGGGAAGCCCAGCTCACGGCGCTCCCCCAGCTCCTGGCCCGCGTGCCAGGCCGGGTCCCAGCGGACCAGGGCCTGGACCACCGCCAGCCCCGCCTCGGCGCCCACGATCACTCGGCCACCCGAAGCGGCCGGGCGCACCAACGCCGCCGCCGCCATCCAGCGGCGCAGCGTCTCCTCGCCCGCCCGGAGGTCCTGGCGGCCCAGCAGGGCCCAGCCGTCCAGCAGGAGCGCTGCGCCGTAGCCGCCTTCGGCCACCGGTTCCGCTCCCGGGGTGCACACCACCAGCGCCGGTTTGCCCGGCACCGACGCCAGCACCTCCGCCGCCCCGGACGTGCGGACCGGGATGCCCGGGAACGCGCGGCCGAGCTCCTCCGCCGTCCGCTTCGCGCCGACGATCACCGCCCGCAGCCGGACCGAACCGCACGCCGTGCAGCGGAACGCCGTTTCCGGGACGCCGCACCAGCGGCACGCCGGGGGTTTCGGCTGCCCGTCGAGCGAACCGCCAGGCAGGGCCAGCGGGCCCGCGCAACGGCGGCAGTGCGCGGGTGTGCGGCAGTTGCCGCAGGCCAGGCCGGGGACGTACCCGCGCCGCGGCACCTGGACCAGCGCCGGGAGGTCCGCCGCGAACGCCTGCCGGGCCGCCTCGAACGCCACCGCCGGCAGGCGTGCCACGCGGGCGGCCTCGTCGCGGACGACGTCGAAGTCCTCGCCCACCGGGGTGACGCGCGGGGCCGCGGACCGCAGCGTCGCGCGGTCGGCCAGGACCGCCGCCGCCCAGCCGGATTCGACGAGCAGCTGGGCTTCGGCCGTCCGGGCGAACCCGCCGACCAGCAGGGACGCCTTCGCCGCGTGCGCGCGGTCCATCAGGACGTCCCGGACGTGCGGGTACGGCGCGTGCTGGTCGAGGTGCAGGTCGTCGCCGTCGTCCCAGACGACGAACAGCCCGGGGTCGTGGACCGGCGCGAACATCGCCGCGCGCGTCCCGACGACCACGCGCACCGCACCGCGCAGCACGGCCAGCCAGCGCCGGTACCGCTCCGCGGGCCCGAGCCCGGCGATGAGCGCCACCACGGCGTCCTCGCCCAGCAGCGCCGCGCACGCCTCGTGCACGCGGGTCAGGTCGCGGTGGTCCGGCACCACCAGCACCGCGCCCCGCCCGGACGCCGCGACGGTCCCCGCGGCTTCGGCGAGCCGGCGCGGCCAGTCCTCGCCCGGCAGGGCCTGCCAGACGGCGTTCGCGGGCTTGCCCTCGGCCAGGGCCTCCAGGAACGCCGGGCCACGCTGGTAGCGCGCCCAGGCCGTCGTGTCGGGTGCCTCCGGGACCGCTGCCGGCGCCACCGCCGGCTCCCCCTCGGCCTTGGCGTGCCGCGGCGGGATCGCCAGGCGCAGGACGTCGGACAGCGTGCCGCCGTAACGGTCCGCCACCGCCCGGCAGAGCGCGTGCAGTGACGGCGGCAGCACCGGCTCGGCCGACGTGACGCGGTCCAGGAACGCCAGCTTGCTGCCGTAGTCGCTGGTTTCGCCGCGCTCGATCAGGTAGCCGTCGACCAGCTGCCCGGCGAACCGGACGCGGACGCGGCAGCCCGGCACGGCGGTCTCGTGCAGCTTCTCCGGCACCAGGTAGTCGAAGGTGCGGTCCAGGTGGGCCAGCGGGATGTCGACGACGATCCGCGCGACCGGCCGCTCGGGCGCGGGCGACTGCGCGCCCTTCGCCTTCTGGCCGGGCTTGGCCGGTTTCCGGGCGCGCGAGGGCGCCGCCTTCGGCGAAGGCGGCGGCTCCGGGAGGTCCCAGAGGGCTGCGGGCTCGGAACTGCTCACGCCGTGATCTCTACCAGACCCCACCGACAACGTGACCGGAGAGGCATCTCGCGTGATTGGAGAGCCATCACGCGTGATTGGAGGGGCGACACGCGTGATTGGAGGGGCGACACGGGTGATTCCAGGGAACACGAGGAAGGCCACCCCGGGAGCAACCCGGGGTGGCCTTCACCGGATCGTGTGTCAGGCGCCCGCCGCGGCCTTGAGGGCCTCGGCGCGGGCCGTGCTCTCCCAGGGGAGGTCGAGCTCGGGGCGGCCGAAGTGGCCGTACGCCGCTGTCGGGGCGTAGATCGGGCGCAGCAGGTCGAGGTCGCGGATGATCGCGGCCGGGCGCAGGTCGAAGACCTCGGTGATGGCCTGCTGGATCTTCGACGGGTCGACCGTCTCGGTGCCGAACGTCTCGACGAACAGGCCGACCGGGGCCGCCTTGCCGATCGCGTAGGCGACCTGGACCTCGGTGCGGGAGGCCAGGCCCGCGGCGACGACGTTCTTGGCCACCCAGCGCATCGCGTACGCGGCGGAGCGGTCGACCTTGGACGGGTCCTTGCCGGAGAACGCGCCACCGCCGTGGCGGGCCATGCCGCCGTAGGTGTCGACGATGATCTTGCGCCCGGTCAGGCCGGCGTCGCCCATCGGGCCGCCGATGACGAACCGGCCGGTCGGGTTGACCAGCAGGCGCGCGTTCGACGTGTCGATGCCCAGGCTCTCGATCTCCGGGCCGACGACGTGCTCCTTGACGTCGACGCTGAGCATCCGCTCGAGGTCGATGCCGTCGGCGTGCTGCGAGGAGACGACGACCGTGTCGAGGCGGACCGGCTGGTCGCCGGCGTACTCGATGGTCACCTGGGTCTTGCCGTCCGGGCGCAGGTACGGCAGCACGCCGTCCTTGCGGACCGCGGTCAGCCGCTTCGAGAGGCGGTGGGCCAGCGCGATCGGCAGCGGCATCAGCTCGGGGGTGTCCGAGCAGGCGTAGCCGAACATCAGGCCCTGGTCGCCGGCACCCTGGCGGTTGATCTCGTCCTCGTCCGACTCGACCCGCGACTCGTACGCGGTGTCGACGCCCTGGGCGATGTCGGGCGACTGCGAACCGATCGCGACGTTGACGCCGCAGGAGTTGCCGTCGAAGCCCTTGGCGGAGGAGTCGTAGCCGATCTTGAGGATGACGTCGCGGACGATCGTCGGGATGTCGGCGTAGGCCTCGGTGGTCACCTCGCCGGCCACGTGCACCTGGCCGGTGGTGATCAGGGTCTCGACCGCGACGCGGCTACGCGGGTCCTTCGACAGCAGGCCGTCGAGGATCGAATCGCTGATGGCGTCGCAAATCTTGTCGGGGTGCCCTTCGGTCACCGACTCCGAGGTGAACAATCTGCTGCTAGACGCGGTCACGGTGGCCGTCACTTCCTCACCTAGACGTCGGATGCCCGGGTACTTAGGCACCCCTTACCTGTGCAAGCGTACTGACTATCGCTCGCGGGACGGTCAACGCTTCATGAAGCTCACAACAGCGTCCCACAGAGTGGACGCCAGTTCAGCTTTCTGCGCCAGAGGTAGGGGTTTTTCCGTGGCATCCGCGCCCAGCAGCCAGCCCGAATTGTCCTCGGTGCCGAACGCCTTGCCGTCGCCGACGGCGTTGACGACCAGCAGATCCGCGCCTTTGCGCTTCAGTTTCGCGCGGGCGTGGTCGAGGACGCTGCCGTGTTCGTCGCCGGTTTCCGCCGCGAATCCCACGACGACCTGTCCCGGACGCCGGTTTTGCACCAGTTCCGCGAGAATGTCGGCATTGCGGTCGAGGGTGATCACCGGGTCCGGCTGGTCGTCGGACTTCTTGATCTTGTGATCGGCCCGGTTGGCCGGCCGGAAGTCGGCGACGGCCGCGGCCATCACGACGACGTCCGCGGACCGGGCCGCGGCGTGCACCGCCTGCCGCAGCTCCTCGGCCGTGGAGACGTGCTCGACCACCGCGCCCGCCGGGTCCGGCAGCGCGACCGTGTGCGCGGCGACCAGGGTGACGTCGGCGCCGCGCTGGGCGGCGACGCGGGCGAGCGCGTAGCCCTGCTTGCCGGACGAGCGGTTGCCCAGGTAGCGGACCGGGTCGAGGGGCTCGCGGGTGCCGCCCGCCGAGATCACCACGCGCACGCCTTCGAGGTCGCGCGGGAGGGCGTCGGGGCGGGCCAGCAGCAGCTTCGCCAGGTCGACGATCTCGGCCGGGTTCGCCAGCCGGCCCTTGCCGGTGTCGGCGCCGGTCAACCGGCCCGCGTCGGGCTCGGTGACGATCATCCCGCGCGAGCGCAGCAGGGCCACGTTGTCGCGGGTCGCCGGGTGCTCCCACATCTCCGTGTGCATCGCCGGGAAGAAGGCGACCGGGCACCGGGCGGTGAGCAGGGTGTTCGTCAGCAGGTCGTCGGCCAGGCCGTGGGCGGCCTTGGCGAGGAGGTTCGCCGTGGCCGGGACGACCAGGACGAGGTCGGCCTCCTTGCCGACGCGGACGTGCTGGACCTCGGGCACCTCGGTGAACACGCCGGTGTGCACCGGGTGGCCGGAGAGGGCTTCGAAGGTCGCCGCGCCGACGAAGTTCAGCGCGGCTTCGGTGGGGACCACGCGGACGTCGTGACCGGATTCGGTCAGCCCGCGCAGCACCTCACAGGCCTTGTAGGCGGCGATGCCGCCGCCCACGCCCAGGACGACGCGGGGTTTACTCACCCTCGGTGTGCTCGAGCAGGCCGCCGTGGATCTCGCGCAGCGCGATCGAGAGCGGCTTCTCGCGCGGGCCCGGCTCGACCAGCGGGCCGACGTACTCGAGCAGACCCTCGCCCAGCTGGGCGTAGTAGTCGTTGATCTGACGGGCGCGCTTGGCCGAGTAGATCACCAGCGCGTACTTCGAGCTGACCTTTTCGAGCAGGTCGTCGATCGGGGGGTTGGTGATGCCCTCGAGCTCTTCGGTCAAGGCCACTTGGCTGGTCACTCGTGGTGCTCCACATCTTCGGAAGACTGATCGGTCATCAAGTTTAGCAAGTGCTCAGCTGCTTCCCGCACGTCGGCGTTGACGAGGCGGTGGTCGAACTCCCCCGCCGCCGCCAGTTCACGCTCCGCTTCGGCCAGCCGGGCCTGCACCGCGGCCTCGTTCTCGGTGCCGCGGCCGGTCAGCCGGCCGACCAGTTCCTCCCACGACGGCGGCATCAGCATCACCAGCCGGGCCTCCGGCATGGCCGCGCGGACCTGGCGGGCGCCCTGCAGCTCGATCTCCAGGACGGCCGGGCGGCCCTCGGCGAGGGCCTTCTCGACCGGCTCGCGCGGGGTGCCGTAGCGGTTGCCGGCGAACTCGGCCCACTCCAGCAGCCTGCCGTCGGCGACCATCGCGTCGAACTCCACGCGGTCGACGAAGTGGTAGTGCGCCCCGTCGACTTCCCCGGGGCGGGGCTTGCGCGTGGTGACCGAAACGCTGAACCAGACGTCGGGCTCCAGCTTCCGCAGCTCGCCCACCACGCTCGACTTCCCGACCCCCGAAGGCCCCGATACGACGGTGAGCCGGTGCCGGGGGAAGTCCCCCGTCACCGGCTCACTGCCGCGGTCGGCGCCCCGGTTCACCGGGTAGTCACGACCGGCGCCGTTCACTCGCCGCTGAACTCGGCCAGCAGCGCCTTGCGCTGCCGGTCGCCGAGGCCGCGAAGGCGACGGCTGGGGGCGATCTCCAGTCGTTCCATGGTCTGCTGCGCGCGGACCTTGCCGACGCCCGGGAGGGCCTCGAGCAGAGCCGAAACCTTCATCTTGCCGAGGACTTCGTTCTCCTCGGCCTGCTTCAGCACGTCGACCAGAGTGGTACCGCCCCGCTTCAGCCGCTCCTTCAGCTCAGCACGGATCTTGCGAGCGGCGGCGGCCTTCTCCAGCGCCGCAGCGCGCTGTTCCTCTGTCAGCTGGGGAAGTGCCACGTTTTCCTCCGGTAGTTCTCAAAACTGGGTGGGTGACGCGACGGTACCCACCCGTGAGCACCGGCCACAATGCGGGGGTGCCTGGTGGGGGCCCGTTCCGGCCCCTGCTATTGGCCGTTTTCCTGCGGGTCGGCCAGCTGTTCGGCGACCCGTTCGACCGCTTGGCGCAAAGCCCGTTGCTCCGGACCGTGCTTCAGGATGTCCCGGGACGACGCAGGCAGCACACCAGGCAGGGACGGGCCGAAAACCGCTCGCAAATCCGCCACCGTGGCTCCCTGGGCCCCGAAACCGGGTGCCAGCACGGGGCCGTTCAGCCGCGAGAGATCGAGCTCCCCGGGCGGAATGGTGGCCCCGACGACGACACCCACATCGCCGAACGGTTCCGCGCCTGCGTTGAGTGCCGTCGCGGAGTCGACGATCGCCTGCGCGACCGTGCGCCCGTCGGGCAGCTTCGCGTTCTGCACTTCGCCCGCTTCGGGGTTCGAAGTCCGGGCAAGCACGAAGATGCCGCGGCCCGCCGAGACGGCTGTGGCGGCGCAGGTGTCCAGCGAGCCGAAGCCGAGGTACGGCGAGACGGTGATGGCGTCGGCCGCGATCGCGGCGCCTTCGGCGACGTACGCGGCGGTGTAGGCCGCCATCGTGGAGCCGATGTCGCCGCGCTTGACGTCCAGCAGGACCAGCGCACCGGCTTCGCGCGCGGTTTCGACGACCCGTTCGAGCACCCGGACACCGGCCGCTCCGAAACTTTCGAAGAACGCCGACTGCGGCTTCACGACGGCCGCGTACGCCGCCAGGACTTCCGTGGCGGACAGCGCGAACCGTTCCAGCCCCGAGACGTCCGCCGGGAGCCCCCACGCCTCGATGAGGCCCGGGTGGGGGTCGATCCCGGCGCACAGCGGGCCGCGGGCCGCGACGGCCTTGGCCAGCCGCGCCCCGAACCGCTCTCCCCCGCTCACGACTTCGCCTTCAGCGCCGCCTGGAGCTCCTGCAGGGACTTGACGCCGATGTCGCCCCGGATCAGCGCCTCGATGCCGTGCACGGCCGCCGCCGCGCCCTGGACCGTGGTCACGCACGGGATGTCCCGCGACACCGCCGCGGTGCGGATTTCGTAGCCGTCGACGCGCGGACCGCTGTTCCCGTAGGGGGTGTTGATCACCATGTCGACGCCGCCGTCGAGGATGACGTCCACGATGTTCGGCTCGGCTTCGGTCGAGCCCTCGTAGTGCTTGCGCACCACGGTGCAGGCGATTCCGTTGCGCCGCAGCACTTCCGCGGTGCCGGAGGTGGCGAGGATCTCGAACCCGAGGTCCGCCAGCCGCTTCACCGGGAACACCAGCGAGCGCTTGTCGCGGTTGGCCACCGAGACGAACACCCGGCCGGACGTCGGCAGCGAGCCGTACGCGCCGCTCTGCGACTTCGCGAACGCCTTGCCGAAATCGACATCGACGCCCATCACCTCGCCGGTGGACTTCATCTCCGGGCCCAGCAGCGAGTCGACGCCGTGGCCTTCGGGGGTGCGGAAGCGGTGGAATGGCAGGACCGCTTCCTTGACCGCGACCGGCGAGTCGGCCGGCATCTGCCCGCCGTCGCCCTCGGCCGGCAGGACGCCGCTTTCGCGCAGGTCCTTGATCGTCGAGCCGGTCATGATCAGCGCGGCGGCCTTGGCCAGCGGCACGGCCGTCGCCTTGGACACGAACGGCACCGTCCGCGACGCGCGCGGGTTGGCCTCCAGGACGTACAGGACGTCGTCCTTGAGCGCGTACTGGACGTTCAGCAGGCCCCGGACGCCCACGCCGCGGGCGATCGCCTCGGTGGAGCGGCGGACGGCCTGCAGGTCGGTGTGGCCCAGGGTGATCGGCGGCAGCGCGCACGAGGAGTCGCCGGAGTGGATGCCGGCCTCCTCGATGTGCTCCATGACGCCGCCGAGGTAGAGCTCTTCGCCGTCGAACAGCGCGTCGACGTCGATTTCGATGGCGTCGTCGAGGAAGCGGTCGACGAGCACCGGGTGTTCCGGGGTGACCTCGGTGGCGCGGCGGATGTAGCCGGCCAGGGTCTCCTCGTCGTAGACGATCTCCATGCCGCGGCCGCCGAGCACGTAGGACGGCCGGACGAGCACCGGGTAGCCGATCTCGTCGGCGATGCGCTTGGCGCCCTCGAACGACGTCGCCGTGCCGTAACGCGGTGCGGGCAGGCCGGCCTCGGTGAGGACTTCGCCGAACGCGCCGCGGTCCTCGGCCAGATGGATGGCCTCCGGCGGCGTCCCGACCACCGGGACACCGGCGTCGGCGAGCTTCTTCGCCAGGCCCAGCGGGGTCTGGCCGCCGAGCTGGACGATCACGCCGGCGACCGTGCCGGACGCCTGCTCGGCGTGCACGACCTCGAGGACGTCCTCGAAGGACAGCGGCTCGAAGTACAGCCGGTCCGAGGTGTCGTAGTCGGTGGACACGGTTTCCGGGTTGCAGTTGACCATGACGGCCTCGAAACCCGCCTCCCGCAACGCGATCGCCGCGTGCACGCAGGAGTAGTCGAACTCGATGCCCTGGCCGATCCGGTTCGGGCCGCTGCCGAGGATGAGCACCTTCGGCTTGTCGCTCTGGACGGCCACTTCGGACTGCGCGTCCGGGTCGGACTCGTAAGCCGAGTAGTGGTACGGCGTCTTGGCCGCGAACTCGGCCGCGCAGGTGTCGACGGTCTTGAACACCGGCCGCACGCCGAGGCGGTGGCGCAGGGTGCGGACGCCGTCCTCCCCGGCCAGTTCCGGCCGCAGGGCGGCGATCTGGCGGTCCGACAGCCCGGTGCGCTTGGCGCGGCGCAGCAGGTCGCCGTCGAGCACGGGCGCGTCGCGGACCTCGGCGCCGACCTCGCCGATGTAGGCGATCTGGTCGATGAACCACGGGTCGATGCCGCTTGCCTCGTGGACCTGCTCGACGGTGGCGCCGAGCCGCAGCGCACGCTCCACTTCGTACAGCCGGCCTTCGTGCGGCGTGCGCAGTTCGTCCAAAGTGGACTCCAGCGTCGCGCCTTCCGGGTCGGGCAGCGTCCAGAACCCGGTCGCCTTGGTCTCGATCGACCGCATCACCTTGCCGAGCGCCTCGGGGAAGCTGCGGCCGAACGACATCGCCTCGCCGACGCTCTTCATCGTCGTGGTCAGCGTCGGGTCCGCGCCGGGGAACTTCTCAAAGGCGAACCGCGGCATCTTCACGACGACGTAGTCCAAAGTGGGCTCGAACGCCGCCGGCGTCTCGCCCGTGATGTCGTTCCGGATCTCGTCGAGCGTGTAGCCGATGGCGAGCTTCGCGGCGATCTTGGCGATCGGGAAGCCGGTGGCCTTCGAGGCCAGCGCGGAAGACCGCGACACGCGCGGGTTCATCTCGATGACGACCATCCGGCCGTCGCGCGGGTTGATCGCGAACTGGATGTTGCAGCCACCGGTGTCGACGCCGACCTCGCGCAGCACGGCGATGCCGACGTCCCGCATCACCTGGTACTCGCGGTCGGTGAGGGTCATCGTCGGCGCGACGGTGACCGAATCGCCGGTGTGCACGCCCATCGCGTCGATGTTCTCGATCGAGCAGACGACCACGACGTTGTCGTGCTTGTCGCGCATCAGCTCGAGCTCGTACTCCTTCCAGCCGAGCACGCTCTCCTCGATGAGCACCTCGGTGACGGGAGATTCGGCGAGGCCGGTGGACGCCAGCCGCTCGAGGTCCTCGGGCGTGTGCGCCATGCCGGAGCCGAGCCCGCCCATGGTGAACGACGGCCGGATGACGACCGGCAGGCCGAGCTCCTTGACGGTGTCGCGGACCTCGTCCATGTCGTGGCAGACGCGGGAACGCGGGACGTCGGCGCCGATGGTGCGCACGATGTCCTTGAACTTCTGCCGGTCCTCGCCGCGCTGGATGGCGTCGATGTCGGCGCCGATCAGCTCGACGCCGTACTTGTCGAGCACGCCCCGCTCGTGCAGCGCGACGGCGCAGTTGAGCGCGGTCTGGCCGCCGAGGGTCGCCAGGAGAGCGTCAGGACGCTCTTCGGCGATGACCTTCTCGACGAAGTCCGGCGTGACCGGCTCGATGTAGGTGGCGTCGGCGAACTCGGGGTCGGTCATGATGGTGGCCGGGTTCGAGTTCACCAGGGAGACGCGCAGGCCTTCGCTGCGCAGCACCCGGCAGGCCTGGGTCCCGGAGTAGTCGAACTCCGCGGCCTGCCCGATCACGATCGGCCCGGAGCCGATCACCAGCACGTGCTGGATGTCCGTCCTCTTCGGCATCAGGCCTTCTTCTCCATGAGCGAAACGAAATCGTCGAAGAGGGGGGCCGCGTCGTGCGGGCCGGCCGCGGCTTCGGGGTGGTACTGGACCGAGAACGCCGGGACGTCGAGCGCGCGGACGCCCTCGACCGTGTCGTCGTTGGGGCAGTAGTGGCTGATCTGCGCCGCCCCGAACGGGGACTCGAAGCGCTGGCCCGGCTCGCCTTCCAACGCAAAGCCGTGGTTCTGGGCCGTGATGGCCACCGACCGGGTCGCCACGTCGATCACCGGGATGTTGATGCCGCGATGGCCGTAGCGCATCTTGTACGTGCCCAGGCCGAGCGCGCGGCCAAGGACCTGGTTGCCGAAGCAGATGCCGAACAGCGGGATCTCGCGGCCCAGGACCTGCTTGGTCAGCTCGGTCGCGTGCGTCGTCGTGGCCGGGTCGCCCGGGCCGTTCGACAGGAACACCCCGTCCGGCTCGATCGCCAGCAGGTCGTCCAGCGTCGACGTCGAGGGCAGCACGTGCACCTCGATCCCGCGCTTGACCATCTGGCGCGGGGTGTTGGACTTGATGCCCAGGTCCAGCGCGACCACGCGGAACCGCGTCTCACCCTCAGGCGACACGACGTACGGCTTCGGCGTCGAGACCTGGCCGGCCAGGTCGGCGCCCTCCATCTTCGGGCTGGCGAGGACCTCGGCGACCATCTCGTCGACGGTGCCGAGCGCGTCGCCGGAGAACACCCCGGCGCGCATCGCGCCGAGCTCGCGCAGGTGGCGGGTCAGCGAGCGGGTGTCGACCTCGGCGATGCCGACGATGCCCTGGTTCACCAGCTCCTCGTCCAGCGAGCGCTTCGAGCGCCAGTTGGACGGCGTGCGCGCGGGGTCGCGCACCACGTAGCCGTTGACCCAGATCTTCGAGGACTCGTCGTCCTCGTCGTTCCAGCCGGTGTTGCCGATCTGCGGGGCGGTCTGCACCACGATCTGCCCGTGGTAGGACGGGTCGGTCAGCGTCTCCTGGTAGCCGGTCATGCCGGTGCAGAACACCGCCTCGCCGAGGGTTCGCCCCTGCGCGCCGTAGGCAGCGCCGCGGAACACCCGGCCGTCTTCGAGTACCAGTGCGGCCTGAGCGCGCGCGTTCACTGGGCACCTCCCTTGATCTTGAGCTGTTCGATCCACTGTGGATAGTCGTCGAGGTCGTCGCCGCGGAAGCCGGTGTCGAGGTCGGCGTCACCGAGGCGCCAGGTGATGACGAGCAGCGCGTCGGTGCCCATCACCTTCCCGGCGATCTTCGTGTCGCGCCGGACGCCGGTGACCGCGTCGCGGGGGATCCAGAAGTCGGGCGCTCCCCCGCGTTCGACGGCGACGCCGCCGTCGTGCAGGCGCCAGACCGCGCCGGTGCGCAGCCCCGCGCCGCGGGTGACGATCCGGTCCTGCCAGTTGCCGGCCGTCGTCGTGGCGAGGTAGACACCGGTCGACTCCAGCAGCACCGCACCCGGGTCCGCCGGGATGGCGGGGAACGGCGGCACCTGGACGCTCTGCGAGCGCGCCTTGCGCCGCCAGCCCACGTACATGCCCCAGACGCAGAGCAGGAAGAAGGCGAAGATCGCCAGCACGAGCCAGAAGCGCTCCATCAGCAGATCTTCCCGTCCCGCGCGGTGAGCCGCCCGCGCAGCAGCGTCGCGGTCACCACGCCGGGCAGCCGCATTCCCTCGTACGGGGTGTTGGCCGCGATGCTGGCCAGCTCCACGCCCCGGACCGTCCACTCGGCGTCCGGGTCGACCAGCGTCAGGTTCGCCGGCTCGCCCACCGCGATCGGGCGGCCCTGGTCGGCCAGGTCGCCGATCTCGGCGGGCCGCTCGCTCATCACGCGGGCGACACCGCGCCAGTCCAGCAGGCCGGGGCGGACCATGGTCTCGGCCACGATGGACAGCGCGGTCTGCAGCCCGAGCATGCCCGGCCGGGCCGCGGTCCACTCGGTGTCTTTGTCCTGCACCGCGTGCGGCGCGTGGTCGGTGGCAACGCAGTCGATGACGCCCTCGGCCAGTGCGGTCCGCAGCTTCGCCGCGTCGGACTCGGTGCGCAGCGGCGGGTTCACCTTGTTCACCGGGTCGTAGGTGGCCAGGCGCTCGTCGGTGAGCAGCAGGTGGTGCGGGGTGACCTCGGCCGACACCTTCGTGCCGCGGTCCTTCGCCCAGCGCAGCACGTCCGCCGTCCCCGAAGTGGAGACGTGGCAGACGTGCAGCCGCGCGTTCGCGTGCAGCGCCAGGAGGCAGTCGCGGGCCACGATGGACTCTTCCGCGGCGGCCGGCCAGCCGGTGTAGCCGAGCCGGGCCGCGCGCTCGCCCTCGTGGGCCTGGGCGCCGACGGTCAGCCGCGGCTCCTCCGCGTGCTGCGCGATGACGACGTCGAGCGCGGTCGAGTACTCCAGCGCGCGGCGCATGAGCAGCGGATCCGCGACGCAGAGGCCGTCGTCGGAGAACACCTTCACGGCCGCTTGCGAGTTCGCCATCGTGCCCAGCTCGGCGAGCTTCTCGCCCTTGAGCCCGACGGTGACCGCGCCGACCGGGTGGACGTCGACCAGGCCGACCTCCTGGCCGCGCCGCCACACGTGCTCGACGATCACGGCGTTGTCGGCGACGGGGTCGGTGTTGGCCATGGCGAACACCGCGGTGTACCCGCCGAGCGCCGCCGCGGCCGAGCCGGTGTCGATGGTCTCGGTGTCCTCGCGGCCGGGTTCGCGCAGGTGGGTGTGCAGATCGACGAAGCCGGGGAGCAGCACCTGCCCGGCGGCCTGGATGACTTCGGCGTCTTCCGGGACGTCGACGGCACCGATCGCGGTGATCACGCCGTCCTCGACCAGGACGTCGACCGGATCGCCCTCGCCGTACGGGCGGGCGCCCTTGATCACGGTGCTCACGCGGCGGCTCCTTCGCTGGCCAGGAGGTGGTAAAGGACCGCCATGCGCACGTGGACGCCGTTGCGGACCTGTTCGGTGATGGCCGAGGCCGGCGAATCGGCGACCGCGCTGGCGATCTCCATCCCGCGCAGCATCGGGCCGGGGTGCAGGACGACCGCGTGGTCCGGCAGCAGCTTCTGCCGCCGTTCCGAAAGGCCGTACGCGATGGAGTACTCCCGTGCGGAGGGAAAGAAACCTCCGTGCATCCGTTCGGCTTGGACGCGCAGCATCATGACCGCGTCGACGGCGGGCAGCTCGGCGTCCAGGTCGTGCGAAACGGTCACCGGAAGGCTTTCCACGCCGTAAGGCAGCAACGTCGGCGGCGCGACGAGCACGACTTCGGCGCCCAGGGCCGAAAGCAGGTGGATGTTCGAGCGGGCGACGCGGCTGTGCAGGACGTCGCCGACGATCGCGATCCGGCGGTCCTTGAGGGACCCCAGGCGCTCCCGCAGCGTCGCCGCGTCGAGCAGCGCCTGCGTCGGGTGCTCGTGGGTGCCGTCGCCGGCGTTGACCACCGACGTGCCGGGCTCGGCCAGCCACTCCGAGAGGCGCTGGGCGGCGCCGCTGGCGGGGTGCCGGACGATCACGCAGTCGGCGCCCGCGGCGGCCAGCGTCAGCGCGGTGTCCCGCAGGGACTCCCCCTTGTTGACCGAGGAGCTGGACGCGGAGACGTTGATCACGTCCGCGCTCATCCACTTCCCGGCGATCTCGAACGACACCCGGGTGCGGGTCGAGTTCTCGTAGAACAGGGTGATCACCGTGCGGCCGCGCAGCGTCGGCAGCTTCTTGACCTCGCGGCCGAGCAGCGTGTGCTTCAGCTCGTCGGCGGTGTCGAGCACGGCCGTGGCCAGCGCCGGGTCCAGGCCGTCGGTGGCGAGCAGGTGCTTCACGAGTCCTCTCCAGGGGCTTCCGCGGCTTCCGGGACTTCTGCGGGGCGCAGCAGGACGGCGTCGCGGCCGTCGATCTCGGCCAGCAGGACGGACACGCCCTCGGTGCGGGCGGTCGGCACGTTCTTGCCCACGTAGTCGGCGCGGATCGGCAGCTCGCGGTGACCGCGGTCGACCAGCACGGCCAGCTGCACGGCGCGGGGGCGGCCGTGATCACGCAGGGCATCGAGCGCGGCCCGGATCGTCCGGCCGGAGAAGAGGACGTCGTCGACCAGGATCACGACCCGGTCGTCGATGCCGTCGGCGGGCAGCTGCGTCTGTTCGAGCGCGCGCGGCGGGCGGCGGCGGAGGTCGTCCCGGTAGAGGGTGACGTCGAGGGCGCCGGCCGGCGGGCGGACCCCGGAGAATTCGCCGATCTTGTCGGCCAGGCGGACGGCGAGCGGCGTGCCCCGGGACGGGATGCCGAGCAACACGGGCGGGGTAGTGCTCTCCGCACCGTTCGCGGTCTTTTCGATGACCTGATGGGCCATTCGGGCGATCGTGCGCGCGACGTCGCCGGCCGTCAGGAGCTCGCGCTCCCCGGCCGAACCAGCCGCGCCACGCGGACGTGACGACAAACCGGACTCCTTCCCCGCCTCGCCGGACGGGTCCTTAAAGGACGTCTGTTCCCCTGCTGGTCGGGGCTTTCCCACCGACAGTAGCAGGCACTTTGCTCAGCCTTCCGGGTGGTGTGGCGTGATTCGCGGCAAGCTCCTGCTTGACCTGGTGACAACAATGCGTAACCATTACTCTGAGTATTCGACTCAGCGAGTCCCCCGGCCCGGTCACCCCGACCGGGAGGGGGTGAAGAACGGAGAACGACCAGATGGGCGATTACGCCAAGGCGCTCGGGGCCAAGCTCCGCGGGATCCGCCAGCAGCAGGGCCTGTCCCTGCACGGGGTCGAGCAGAAGTCCGGTGGGCGATGGAAGGCCGTCGTCGTCGGCTCGTACGAGCGTGGCGACCGCGCCGTCACCGTCCAGAAGCTGGCCGAGCTGGCCGACTTCTACGGTGTGCCGGTGGTCGAGCTGCTGCCCGAAGGCCGCGTCCCCTCCGGTGCCGAGCCCGCCACCAAGATCGTCATCAACCTCGAGCGCCTGCAGCAGCTGCCGGCCGAAAAGGTGGGCCCGCTGGCCCGCTACGCGGCGACGATCCAGAGCCAGCGCGGCGACTACAACGGCAAGGTGCTTTCGATCCGCACCGAGGACCTGCGGTCCCTGGCGATCATCTACGACATGACCCCGGGCGAGCTGACCGAGCAGCTGATCGACTGGGGCGTCCTGCCGCCGGAGGCGCGTCCCTCCAAGGAGGACTGATCGCCCGATGCGCTGCACCGACGAGGTGAGCGTTCCCCGGTGGGGCACCGGAGACGCTCACTGACTCGCCGGGGGGGCTCGTTCGGGGGCGAGCCCGCTCGCGGAGAGCGCGAACCACACTCACTTCACCGTTTCTCGCTGCGCGTTAGGGTGACTCATGCCCCTGGGCACGTACCAAGTCAGAGCTTCGATCGCCGTGTCCGACATTCACCGGGCGGTCGAGTTCTACGAAGGCAAGCTCGGCCTGCGGGCGCTGCAGTCCGGCCCCAGCGCCCACGTCGCCGGCGGCAGCCGGACCTACGGATCCGGCGGCGGACCGGCCCTGAACGTGTACCAGTCCGATACCGCCGGGAAGAGCCCGGCCACCCTGGCGACCTGGTACGTCGACGACCTCGACGAGATCGTCGACGAACTCACCTCGGCCGGCGTCGAGTTCACCCGCTACGACCAGCTCGAACACGACGCGAAGGGGATCACGGCCCGGGCCGGCGGTGGGCGGATCGCCTGGTTTCAGGACCCGGACGGCAACACCTTCGCCATCGAAGCCGACGTCTGAGCGGGCCTGGCCTCCGGCCGCCCCTACAGAACCGCGCGGAGGCGGTCGGCGATCGTGCCGATCCGGCCCAGCACGCCGTTGACGAACCTCGGCGAATCGTCCGTGGACAGTTCCTTCGCCAGGCCGACGGCCTCGTCGATCGCGACCGGGTCCGGCACGTCCTCGGCCCAGAGCAGCTCGTAGACCCCGACCCGCAGCACCGCGAGGTCGACCTTCGGCATCCGCTCCAGGGTCCAGCCCTGCGCGTGCTCGGCCAGCAGCTCGTCGATCCGGGCCTTCCGGCCGGTGACGCCCTCGACCAGGCTGATCGTGTAGTCCGCGATCGGGTCGACGTCCGTCGCGCCGACCCGGTCGGCCAGCAGCGTCACCGCGTCGGTGTCGCGCTGCGCGGCCTCGTACAGCATCTCCACCGCGCGACGGCGCGCCTGCCTGCGGCTGATCGCGCCGCCGCGGTTCGGGTGGGGTTTCGACGTCGGCATCAGCTGGAGACGCGGCCCAGGTAACGGCCGTCGCGGGTGTCGACCTTGATCTTCTCGCCGGTGGACAGGAACAGCGGGACCTGGATCTCCGCGCCGGTCTCCAGCGTCGCCGGCTTGGTGCCGCCGGTGGAGCGGTCGCCCTGCAGGCCCGGGTCGGTGTGCTGGACGACCAGCTCGACCGACGTCGGCAGCTCGACGTACAGCGGCTCGTTCTCGTGCACCGCGACCTGGACCTCGGTGTTCTCGAGCATGTAGTTGGCGTTGTCGCCGACGACCTCGGCGGGCACCGTGATCTGGTCGTAGGTGTCACCGTCCATGAACACGAAGTCCTGCCCCTCCTTGTAGAGGTAGGTCATGTTCCGGCGGTCCACCGTGGCCGTGTCGACCTTCGTGCCCGCGTTGAACGTCTTGTCGACCACCTTGCCGGTGAGCACGTGCTTGAGCGTGGTGCGCACGAAGGCGCCGCCCTTGCCGGGCTTGACGTGCTGGAACGCGGTGACGGTCCAGAGCTGGCCGTCCAGGTTGAGGACGAGCCCGTTCTTCAGGTCGTTGGTCGTGGCCACGAGCTTGCAGTCTCCTGTGTCGATCTTCCGGTGTTCGGGGCCGCCGTCAGACGACCACGAGGTTCTTGGTGCTCAGGGTGAGGAGTTCGGGCTCCCCAGCCCGCACGACGAGCGTGTCCTCGATGCGCACGCCACCGCGTCCCGCGAGGTACACGCCGGGCTCGACGGTGACCGCCATACCGGCGGCCAGTGTACCGACGCCCGTCGCGGCGAAGCTGGGCGCCTCGTGGATCTGCAGGCCGACGCCGTGGCCGAGACCGTGCGCGAAGTGCTCCCCGTGCCCCGCGCCGGCGATCACGTCCCGTGCCGCAGCGTCCACATGGGACACTTCGGCGCCCGGCACGACGGCGTCGACGCCCGCCGCCTGGGCGGTGTGCACGAGGTCGTACACCTCCCGCTGCCAGTCAGCGGGCTCGCCGAGGACGAAGGTGCGGGTCATGTCGGAGTGGTAGCCGTCGACGGTGGCGCCGAAGTCCAGCTTCACGAAGTCGCCGCGCTTGAGCTCGGCGTGCGTCGGCTGGTGGTGCGGGATCGCCGAGTGCGCGCCGGCGGCGACGATGGAGGCGAAGCTGGGCGCGGACGAGCCGTGCTCCAGCATCCGGTTCTCCAGGTCACGGGCGACTTCCAGCTCGGTCCGCCCGGGGCGGAGCCCACCGGCGGCGAGCAGGTCGTCCAGCGCCCGGTCGGCGGCGGCGCAGGCCTGGCGCAGGGCTTCGATCTCGGCTTCGTCCTTGACCTCGCGCAGCCGCTCGACCAGGCCGGGGGTCCGTTCGAGCGGCACTTGCTGCGTCAGGGCTTCGTAGGTCTCGACGCTGACGTGCTGGCTCTCGAACCCGATCCGCCCGTAGGTCTTGGTGTCCTTCGCGGCCCTGGCGGCGAGAGCCGCGGCGCTGGCCCGGTCGACGACCGTTTCGAGGTCGGGCACCTCGGCGGCCGACTGGGTGGTGTAGCGGCCGTCGGTGCAGAAGAGCGTCTTGCCGTCGCCGTCGACGTGGAGGAGAACGGCGGCGTTGGAGCCGGTGAACCCGGTCAGGTAGCGGATGTTGAGCAGGTCGGTGACCAGCAGGGCCTCGACACCGGCTCCGGTCAGGAGCCCGCGCAGCGCGCCGCGACGTCGTCCATGGATTTCAGGCACCCGTCCACCCTAGTGCGCGGGCTTCCCGGGGGAAGCGACTCGCCAGTAGGCCGCCTACACTCCGCAGGATGAGCGCCTGGGTGATTCGCGGACTGGGGATGGCGGTGCTGCACGGCGCGGCCATCACGTTGCTGGCCAAGTACGCCGTCTACCACCCGACGGACCAGACGCTGGTGGTCTCCCTGGCCCTGGCGGTCCTGGTGGGGGCGGCGGCGTTGTGGAGCGCCCTGGACGCGTGGCGCGGCCTGCCGGACCGCGGGCGGGTGTGGTTCATTTCGGCGCTGGTCGCCGGCCCGGTGGCGGGCATCCTGTACGTGATCGGGCGCGCGGTGTTCGTGGACCAGACGGGGGTGTCCGAGCTGGGCGGCGCGCTGACCGGCGGGGCGGCGTTCTCGGCGTTGCTGGTGCTGATCCCGGCGGGGCTGGGGTTGTTCGTCGGCGGGCGGCTCGGGCGGTCCGAAGGATCGGGCGAAGAGCCCCCGGCGTAGTTGCGCCTGGCCTCTGCCGCGGCTGGTCGTGAGTGGTAAGGCGCGTTAGAACGCGCCTTACCACTCACGACGCCCTCAGCCCACCAGGGACGGGCCCTTCGGGTAGCCGTCCCACTGGGCCGCGGTCACCGGGCGGGCCGTCGAGCCGTTGTTGCCCACGATGCCGCCGTCGGGGACCCGCCAGCGCTTGCGGTCGTCGAGCAGGAACGCGAAGCCGCGGTCCGGTGCCTCCACCACTTCCGCCCCCGAACGCAGGCGGGCCGCCACCGGGAGCGTCGCCAGCGCCGGCGGTGCCTTCTCCAGCACCTCGCCGGCCAGCGCCACCGCCACCGTGCGCCGGTCCACCCGCACGCGCGCGCCGGCGCGGACCAGGTCCATCGTGCGTTCCGGGGAGGGGGCCGTCACGCCGTCGAACGTCGCGGCGACCCGGCCGGGGTTCGCGCAGGCCTGGCTGCCCAGCAGGTCCAGCCCGAAGTGCCGCAGGTCGCTCGGCGCGTGCGCCCCGCCCAGCGTGGTCGCGCGCACGAGGTCGAACGGCACCCGGTCGCACGGATCGGCCGAAGAAAGCGGCGCGTGCCCGTCCGCGCGGCGGACCAGCCCCGGCCCCTCCTGCCACGGCCCGGGGATCACCACCGGCTGGAACGGGTGCTCGGTGAAGTCCGCCGTCCAGAAGGTGAGGGTCGTGCCGCCGTCGGTCTCGTGCGCGACGACGAACGCGGCGAGCGCCCCGACCCACATCAAATCGGCGCTGAAGCCGTCGACGACCGACCGGGCGCGCGGCCCCGACGTCGACGTGACCGGCACGAACCCGCCGACGTCCAGCGCCTCCACCCCGGACCCGAACGCCGGGTCGCGCGAGCGGAGCAGGAACTGCCCGGCGCCGTTCGGACCGGCGGCGCGGCCGGTGGTGTCGGTGAACATCAGGTAGAACCAGCCGTCGAGGTAGACGACCGAGGGCTGCCCGGCGCCGTAGACGTTCGCGCGGTGCACGTCGTGCGACGGCCCGAGGATCGGCCGCCCGCCCGCGGCCCGCGTCCAGTGGAGGCCGTCGGGGCTGGTGGCGAGCCCGATCGCGTTGCCGAGCGCGTGATCCCCGGCGGCGCCGGTGTAGTACAGGTAGTACGTCGAGCCGACGCGCAACACGGACGGGTCACAGGTGTGCATGCCGTCGAACTGCCCGGGCGCACCGGAGAACACCGCCGCCGGGATCCCGCCGCCGGGTCCGGTGAACGGCCCGTCGAAGGACTGGGCCTGGGCGTAGAGGATGTCGTCGCCGGCGGGTCCGGCGCCGCCGTACTGGCTGCACCACCACATCCGGGTCTGCCCGCGGTCGAGCATGACGGAGGGCCCGTAGTTGTAGACGGCATCCGCCCCGCCGGCGGCGATCACGCCACCACTCTGCCGGGGGTCACCCGAAGCGAGCTTGACATCGCTGGGACGCGGCTGGACGGCGGTCTTCCCCCCGGCGATCGCCGGCTGTTCCCCGGCAGCCTGCGGCTGAGCGTAACCCTGGGTGCAGCCCGCGAGGAGAAGGCCCGCCAGCGCGCTGGCGAACACGGCACGAGCGGGTCGCCGACCCCCACGACGATACGGGCGCACGACACCGGAGTGTAGCGAGAAGCAACCCGTCCGGGTGGCGGCGCTCCTGTTCCGGCGTCACTCGGCCGAGGGCACCCGACCGGGTTAGGACGCGGCAGGCGGCTCCCCCGCCGCGACCAGCTCGACCTCGAACCCGGCCTCGTTCTCCAGGTAGGCCGCGTAGTGGGCGGGGCCGCCCGCGTGCGGGTAGCGGTCCGCGAACAGCGGGCGCCAGCCGTGTGCTTCCGCCCGGGTGGCCAGGGCGTCGACCTCCGCCCGGCTTGCCACGTGCAGCGCCAGGTGGTTCAAGCCCGGCCGCGTGCGCTCGTGCTCCGTTGCGCTCAGCGCCGGCGATGCCTCGGCCACCAGGTACGTCCCGCCGAGCCGCCAGCTGACGCCCGCCGGCCAGCTCTGGTACTCGCGCCAGCCCAGCTCGCCCAGCAGCCAGCCCCAGCTGCGCTTCGCCTCCGCGAGGTCCGGCACCCACAGCTCGATGTGGTGCGGCCGCCCGTGGACCGCGGGCAGGGCCACCAGCACGCGGTGCCGGTCGCCGTAGTGGACGCCGCCGCCGACGTCCAGGAAACCCAGGCGTCCGGCCACCTTGCGGCTCGCCGCGTTCCGCTCGTGGACCAGGGCCCAGATCGCCGGGAGGCCGAGCGCGCGGAACCCGTGGCCCAGCACCGCGCGGGCGGCCTCGGTCGCCAAGCCCTGCCCGGCGTGCGCGGTCTCGACGTAGTACCCCAGTTCGGCCACGCCGCCCGGCAGCTCCCACGACGGCCGCAGGTGCGCGACGCCGATCACCTCGCCGTCGCGCTCGATCACCCAGTGGCCCTGGCCGGCCGGGCCGCGGTAGGCGAGCCGGCGGTCCACCATCGTGCTCGCCACCGCCGGGTCGGCGAAGTCCGCGGCGAAGAACCGGCTCATCTCCGGGTCGGCGAACACTTTCACGACCGCTTCGCGGTCGGCCTCGGTCAGCTGCCGCAGCTGCAGCCGCGGAGTGCTCAGCGACGGCAGGGTCATCCCGGGTGCGCGGCCAGCCAGCGCAGGGCGAGCGGGTAGCCGTCCACGCCGAGGCCCGCGATCACCGCGGTCGCGACGTCCGACAGCACGCTGTGATGCCGGAACGCCTCCCGCTTGTGCACGTTCGAGATGTGCAGCTCGATCAGCGGCGCGGTCAGCTGCGCCGCGGCGTCGCGCACCGCGATCGAATAGTGCGTCCATGCGCCGGCGTTGAGGACCACCGGGTGACCGCCGTCGGCGGCCTCGTGCAGCCAGCCGACCAGCTCGCCTTCGAAGTCGGTCTGCCGGACCTCGACCTCGATGCCGAGCTCGTCGCCGGTCTTGACGCACAGCGCCGCGAGGTCGTCGTGCGTGGTCGAGCCGTAGACCGACGGCTCGCGCTTGCCGAGCCGGCCGAGGTTCGGGCCGTTGAACACGAACGCCTTCACAGCAGCACGCTCCCGCCGCTGCGCGTCGTCTCCGCCGCGATCGCCGAGTACGCGGCCGCGAGCAGCACCGGGTCCGGGCCTTCGAGCCGGCCGGGCTTGGCGAGGCCGTCGAGGACGACGAACCGCAGCGCGCCCGAGCGGGTTTTCTTGTCGCCCTTCATGGTTTCCAGCAGCTGCGGCAGCGCGTCGGCGTCGTAGGTCGTCGGCAGGCCGAGCAGTTTCAGCACGGACGCGTGGCGTTCGGCCGTGGCGTCGTCGAGGCGGCCGGCCAGCCGCGCCAGCTCGGCGGCGAACACCAGGCCGACGCTGACCGCGGCGCCGTGACGCCACCGGTACCGCTCGCGGCGCTCGATGGCGTGGCCGAGGGTGTGGCCGTAGTTGAGGATCTCCCGCAGGTCGGACTCGCGCAGGTCGGCGGCCACGACGCCGGCCTTGACCTGGATGGACCGGCGCACCAGCTCGGCCAGGACGTCGCCGGCCGGGTCGAGCGCCGCGGCCGGGTCCGCTTCGATCAGCTCGAGGATCCGCGGATCGGCGATGAAGCCCGTCTTCACGACCTCCGCCATCCCGGCGACGAGCTCGTTCGGCGGCAGCGTCTCCAGCGTTGCGAGGTCGACGAACACCGCGCTCGGCTCGTGGAACACCCCGACGAGGTTCTTGCCGGCTTCGGTGTTGATGCCGGTCTTGCCGCCGACCGAGGCGTCGACCATGCCGAGCAGCGTGGTCGGCACGTTGACCAGCCGGACCCCGCGCATCCACGTGCCCGCGACGAACCCGGCGAGGTCGGTCACCGCGCCGCCGCCGAGGCCGACCACGGCCCCGCGGCGGTCCAGCCCGATCCGGCCGAGCACCTCCCAGCAGAAACCCGCGACGGTCAGCGACTTGCCGTCCTCGGCGTCCGGGATTTCGACGCGGTGGGCGTCGAGGCCCGCGGCGTTGAGCTCGTCGCGGATGGCCTCGGCCGTGGCGGTCAGCGTGGGCGGGTGGATCAGCGCGATCTTCGAGGCGTCGGCCAGGTGCTCGGTGAGGTCGCCGAGCAGGCCGCGCCCGACCACGACGTCGTAGGGCTGGGCGGTGGCGACCGGGATGCGCACCGGATCAGACACGGGTTGACTCACTCCTTGGCTTCGGCGGGAGCGGCGAGCTCCGCCACGAGGTGCGCGACGATCTCGGCGGGCGACCGGTCGTCGGTGACGATCTCGACGGTGGCCACCTCGCGGTAGACGGGCACCCGCTCGTCGAGCAGTTTCTTGAAGGTGGCGCGGGGGTTCACCCCGGCCAGCAACGGCCGCGCGGAGGACAGCCCGGTGCGCTGCACCCCCGCGGCGAGGCCGACGTTCAGGAAGACGACGGTGTGCCGGGCCAGCCGGGCCCGGGTGCCCGGGGTGAGCGGGGCGCCGCCGCCGAGGGAGAGCACGCCGTCGTGCTCCGCCAGCGCGGTGGCGACCGCCGCTTCTTCCAGTGCGCGGAAGGCGGGTTCGCCGTCCTCGGCGAAGATGTCGGAGATGCTGCGCCCGGTCCGCGCGACGATGTCGTCGTCACTGTCCCGGAACGCGACGCCGAGCGAAGCCGCCAGCAGCGTCCCGATCGTGCTCTTGCCCGAGCCGGGCGGGCCGACGATCACCGCGCGAGGGCTCACCAGCGCTCCTCGAGGGCCTTGAGGTACGCCTCGGCGTTGCGCTTGCTCTCGGCGAGCGAGTCGCCGCCGAACTTCTCCAGCGCGGCATCGGCCAGGACGAGCGCCACCACCGACTCCAGCACGACCCCGGCGCGCGGCACCGCGCAGACGTCGGACCGCTGGTGGATGGCGACCGCGGGCTCACCGGTCTTGACGTCCACTGTGGACAGTGCTTTGGGGACGGTCGAGATCGGCTTCATCGCCACCCGGACCCGCAGCGGCTCGCCGTTGGTGATGCCGCCCTCCAGGCCGCCCGCGCGGTTGGACCGGCGGGTGACGCCGACCGGGCCGGAGCCGCGGTCGATCTCGTCGTGCGCCTGGCTGCCCCAGCGGCGGGCGGTGGTGAAGCCGTCGCCGACCTCGACGCCCTTCATCGCCTGGACGCCCATCAGCGCGCCGGCCAGCCGCGCGTCGAGCCGGCGGTCCCAGTGGACGTGGGAGCCGAGGCCCGGCGGCAGGCCGTAGGCGAGGACCTCGATCACGCCGCCGACGGTGTCGCCCGCCTTCCGCACGGCGTCGACCTCGGTGACCATCGCGTCGGTGCCTTCCTTGCTGAACGCGCGCACCGGGCTCTCGTCGATGGCGGGCAGGTCGGCCGCGACCGGCAGGGGGCCTTCGGGCGCGTCGGCGCCGCCGATCGAGACGACGTGGCTGAGGATCTCGACACCGAGCAGCTGCTTCAGGTAGTTGCGGGCGACGGTGCCCAGCGCGGTCCGCGACGCCGTCTCCCGGGCGCTTGCCCGCTCCAGGACGGGACGGGCCTCGTCGAAGCCGTACTTCTGCATGCCGGGCAGGTCCGCGTGGCCCGGGCGGGGCCGGGTGAGCGGTTCGTTGCGCGCGAGGCCCTCGAGCACCTGCGGGTCGACCGGGTCGGCCGCCATGACCTGCTCCCACTTGGGCCACTCGGCGTTCTCGATCTGCACCGCGACCGGGCCGCCCTGGGTGAGGCCGTGGCGGACGCCGCCGAGGAACTCGATGTGGTCGGTCTCGAAGCCCATCCGCGGGCTGCGACCGAACCCGAGCCGGCGCCGGGCCAGCTGCTCGGTGACGTCGGCGGTGGTGACGGCGACGCCGGCGGGCATCCCTTCGAGCACGGCGGCCAGCGCGGGTCCGTGCGATTCACCTGCGGTGATCCAGCGCAACATGGGCTCAATCCTGTCACGGGCGGGGTCGGGACCGGGACATGCCTCCGGTCATCCCGCAGCGGGGAAGACGGCGCACCGGGTCGTCCGCCGGATTTTCGGGCGGGCATCACTCCCGTGGGCGAAATCGCGGGGTGGTTCGAGGGGGCGGATCACGCGGGGCCGACCGGCCGGCGTGCTCGGACGGTCGGTTCGCGTGACTGGAGAGTCGACTCGCGTGACTGGAGAGTCGACTCGCGTGACTGGAGAGTCGACTCGCGTGACTCGAGGGTCGACTCGCGTGACTCGAGGGTCGACTCGCGTGACTCGAGGGTCGACTCGCGTGACTCGAGGGTCGACTCGCGTGACTGGAGGGGCATCGGGGCGGGGGTGGGGGCATCCGGGGCCCCCTGCGGCCCGGATGCCCCCTTCCCTTCAGAGGGTCAGGCGGAGGAGGGGGCGGCCGGACGTCAGGCGGACTTCGAGGGCCGTCAGGTCCGAGGTCTTCAGGGCCGTGCCGATCACGATGCGGGCCGTGTTGTCCGGGACCGCCTTCCAGGTCGCCAGCTGCGTCTGGGTGCCGTCGCGGGAGATGGCGACCAGCACGTACTCGCCGCTGCTGCGGTCGCCCGTGTAGCTGCACGACATGTCCACCTGCGTGCCCCACGAGAAGGCGTCGAGGCGGGCGTCCGCGCGGACCGGGAACTCGCCCAGTGCCGTCATCGCCACCGACGGCGGCGGGGCAGGCGCAGGTGCCGAAACCACCACCGCCAGCGCGACGCACGCCGAAACCGCCAGGGCGGCCGACGCGGACGTCACCGCCGTCCGGATCCGGCGGCCGCGCCGGACGCGGTGCAGGACCGACGGCAGCAGGTCCGGCGGGGGCATGGCGAGGTCGGGTGGCACCGCGGGCGCGTCGACCCTGGCCAGCAGTCCCGGCAGGCCCGCCAGCTCGCGCACCGAAGCCGCGCAGCGGTCGCACGTGCGCAGGTGCTCCTCGAAGCGCTGCCGGTCCTCGGGGGAAAGCGCTCCCAGCACGTAAGCGGCGTCGAACGTCGCGAACGGGTCTTCGCTCACTGGGTCACCCCCCTCTCCTCGAGCACCAACCGCAACGCGCGCAACGCGTAGTGCGTGCGCGACTTGACCGTCCCTTCGGCGACGCCCAGCCGCAGCGCGGCGTCCGCCACTGAATAGCCCTGGAAGTAACACAGGACCAGCACCTCGCGGTGCCGTTCCGACAGCTCGGCCAGCGCCTCGGCGACCAGCCAGCCCTGCACCGCGCGATCGGTGCCGTCGGCGACAGCGCCCTCCGGCGGCCGGTCGGTGACCACCTCCGACCGGGCCGACGCCGAGCGCCAGCCGTCGATGGCGATCCGCCGCGCCACCGTGAACAGCCACGCCCGCGCCGAGCCCTGCGACTGGTCCAGCACCGCCGGCGACCGCCAGGCGCGCAGCAGCGTCTCCTGGACGACGTCCTCGGCCCGGATCCGGTCACCGGAGGTCAGGTGCAGCGCGTAGGACCACAGCGCCGTCGCGTGCTCCTCGTGCAGCGCGCGCATGAGCGCCTCTTCGGCGACTTCTCCCACGAACTCAGGCCGCGACCCGGCGCCGGTCCTTCACGAACAGCAGCGCCAGACCGCCCACGATGCAGACCGCCTCCGTGATGACGCCCCAGTACTCCGGCTGGCTGTCGAACTGGTCGTGGTTCCCGGCGAACCCGACCGTCGCGGCCAGCACGTACGCGCCGAGCGTCAGCGCCCCGAAGCCGGCCGCGCCCAGCGCGGGCAGCCAGTGCCGCCAGGCCAGCACCGCGATCGCCAGCACCACCCCGGCGATCGCGTCGAGCAGGAACAGCGGGCCCACGATGCCCGGGTAGTCCTCGGTCCACAGGAAGTAGTGCACGCCCGCCGAGCCCAGCAGCGCGGCCGCCACGACGATGCGCAGAACCCAATTCACCATGATCGTTCCTCCACTCCACACCCACTCCGGTAGATACACGAGGCAGAGGTCGATCCGGTTCACCGGAAATTGAACCGAAGGGGGGCCGGTTTCGTTCAGTAGGACATGACAGCCGAACTGCACTCCCGCCGCACCGTCCTGTCCACCGGTGCCGCCGTCGCCGGTGCCGCCGTCGGCGCCGTCGCACTCTCCGCCTGTTCGTCCGAGCCGGGTGCCAAGCCGGGCACCGCGCAGGCGCCGATCGCCGCCGGGACGCCGCTGGTCGCCCTCGCCGACGTCCCGGTCGGCCAGGCCAAGGCCGCCAAGGCCCCGGACGGTTCCGACGTCATCGTGGCCCGCACGTCGGAGTCGGCGTGCGCCGCGTTCAGCGCCGTGTGCACGCACCAGGGCTGCACGGTCGCGCCGAAGGGCGCCGACCTGGTCTGCCCGTGCCACGGGTCGGTGTTCAACGCGCTCACCGGCGAGGTCAAGCAGGGCCCGGCGAAGAAGCCGCTGCCGTCCGTGCCGGTCAAGGTCGAGAACGGGAAGGTCGTGACCGGCTGACGAGCCGGGCGCACGCGTAGGGCCCTTGTGGACGATCGTCCACAAGGGCCCTGCGCGTGCTTTCGGGGGTCCGGGTGGCGAAGCCCCGGTTGCCCCCAGTGTGACAGAAGCGCCTCAGGCGTCCCAGGCGAAGAGCCGGTCGCCGGCGGCGACCTCGTGTCCGGTGTCCAAACCGGACAGCACGTCCGCCGAGGCGTCCAGCGCGACGACCGGGACGATCGCCGAGTAGCCCGCCGCGGTCACCGCCTCCGGGTCCCAGCTGACGACCGGCTGGCCGGCCCGCACCTGCTCGCCCTTGACGACGTGCAGCGTGAAGCCTTCGCCCTTTTCCTTGACCGTGTCGATCCCCAGGTGCACCAGCACGGCCTTGCCGTCCTCCGTCGCGATGACGTACGCGTGCGGGTGCAGCGTCGCGACCGTGCCGTCGACCGGCGCGACCGCGTCCGACCGGCCGCCCGTGGGCTGCACGGCGATGCCCGGGCCGACCATGGCCTGCGCGAACACCGGGTCCGGGACCTCGGTGATCGGCACCACGCGCCCGGCGACCGGGCTGAGGACCTCGAGGCTCACAGCAGGTCCTCGATGTCGCTGGCGATCGTGTCCGCCTCCGGCCCGACGATCACCTGCAGGGCCGTCGACCCCATCTTCACCACGCCCATCGCGCCGGCCTTCTTCAGCGCCGCTTCGTCGACGAGGCTCATGTCCTCGACCTCGCAGCGCAGCCGCGTGATGCAGCCCTCGACCTCGGTCAGATTGTCCGCGCCGCCGAGTGCCGCGAGGATCTTTTCGGGCCTGTCATCCGCCATCGCGGTCTCCTTGATCACTGTTTGTTCCCAACCTGACGCGAACCGCGTGTCCACCTGTACTACGCCGATCGTCGGCATGCACCCCGCCGCGGGCCACGAACGGATAACGGTGGTTGACACCCGTCCGCACGGCGGAGCATCCTGCCCCATCAGATCATTGGTCTAGACCGGAACGTACCAATGTTCCGGGCCGGATGCGAGCACCGGTCCCCCGGTGACGCGAGAACGAGGAGGGTGACGCCGATGAGCGCGGCCGCGCACGTCCCGCCGCCCGACAAGGTTGTCAACGGGCCCACGCCCAAGCACGCCCAGCTGCGGGAGATCCTCCGCCGCACGGTGGAGCGCGAGCTCCCGCCGGGCGCGCCGATCCCGTCGGAACGGGAGCTCGCCCAGCGCTACGGCGTGTCGCGGCTCACGGTCCGGTCGGCGATCGGCAAGCTGGTCGAGGAGGGCCTGCTCGCCCGGGTCCGCGGCAAGGGTACGTTCACCGCGGCCCGGCGGATGGAGCTGCAGCTCTACCTGATGTCGTTCACCGACGACATGCGGAGGCGGGGGCTGACCCCGACGACCGAGGTGGTCTCCGCGGCCACCGAGGTGCCGCCCACCGCCTCGGCACACGCCCTCGGCCTGGCCGAGGGCGCTCCGGCGCACCACCTGGTGCGCTTGCGGCACGCCGACGGCGTGCCGCTGGCCGTCGAACGCGGCTGGTACCACGCGGGCCGGGCACCCGGCCTGCTCGATTTGGACCTGACCCAGTCCATCTACTCGCAGCTGGCCGAGACGTACGGTGTACGTCCCGACCAGGCGTGGCAGACGGTCTGGGCGGAAGGTGCGGACCGCGAGACGGCCCGGCTGCTCGGCATGCGCGCCGGCAGCCCGCTGCTCGTGTTCCGGCGGGTCTCCAGCGCCAACGGCGACCCCATCGAAGACATCACGTCCTGGTACCGGGGAGACCACTACCAGGTGACCATGCAGTTGGACCGGAACACCCCGGAACCCGGTCAACCACCCCACTATGGAGGAACCAGATGAGTTCGACCACCGCGGAGGGGGCGAAGAAGAGCGGCAGCGGTCTCGCCGGTCTTCAGCGCTTCGGCCGTAGCCTCATGCTTCCGATCGCCGTGCTCCCGGCGGCGGGCATCCTGCTGCGGTTCGGGCAGGACGACATGCTCGGCAAGGACGGCCTGGGCTGGAACAAGGTCGCTTCGGTGCTCGGCGCCGCCGGCGGCACGCTGTTCAACTGGCTGCCGCTGCTGTTCGCGGTCGGCATCGCCGTCGGTTTCGCCAAGAAGGGCGACGGCTCGACCGCCGTCGCGGCCGTCGTCGGCTTCTTCGTCTTCAGCTCCGTCGTCCAGGTCTTCGCCCCGCTCAAGGACCTGCCGAAGTACACGGCCGGCGTCACCGAGCTCCAGCCGATCAAGTGGCCCTACTCGGTGCTCGCGGGTGTCGTGGTCGGCATCGTGGCGGCGCTGCTGTGGCAGAAGTACCACCGCATCAAGCTGCCCGCCTACCTGGCGTTCTTCGGCGGTCGCCGGTTCGTCCCGATCATCACCGCGGGCGTCATGGTGCTCCTCGGCGTGATCTTCGGCCTGGTCTTCCACTGGGTCAACAGCGGCATCGAGGCCGCCGGTGACGCGGTCACCGCCGCCCCGGTCGTCGGTGGCGGCATCTACGGCGCGCTGAACCGCCTGCTCATCCCGGTCGGTCTGCACCAGCTGCTGAACGTCCCGGTGTGGTTCATCTTCGACGGCGGCGACATCAACAACTTCGTCGCGGGCAAGATGTCGGCGGGCTCGTTCACCACGGGCTTCTTCCCGATCTTCATGTTCGCCCTGCCCGCGGCCGCGCTGGCCATCTGGCAGACGGCCCGCCCGGCGCAGAAGAAGGTCGTCGGCGGTGTGATGATCGCCGGCGCGCTGACCTCGTTCCTGACCGGTGTCACCGAGCCGATCGAGTTCTCGTTCATGTTCGTCGCGTGGCCGCTGTACCTGTTCCACGCGATCATGACCGGCACCTCGCTGGCGATCTGCAACGCGCTGGGCATCCACCAGAGCTTCAACTTCTCCGCCGGCGCGATCGACTACATCCTCAACTTCGGTGCCCCGGCCGCGCAGAAGCCGATCTGGCTGATCCCGATCGGCATCGTCTACGCGATCATCTACTACGTCGTGTTCCGCTTCGCGATCATCAAGTTCAACCTGCGGACCCCGGGCCGCGAGGACGACTCGATCGAGGCCGACCTCGACCGCACCGCCGCCGCGTAACATCCGTACCGACGTAGCTCCCCCAGCGGGACAAGCACTGTAGCGAGAGGACGAACATGCCGGAGAAACGCGTCGCCGTGGCCAGCAAGGTGGGCCTGCACGCCCGGCCGGCCGCGCTGGTGGCGAAGGCGGCCGCGGCACAGCCCGTCGCGGTGCAGATCGCCAAGGCCGGCGGCAACCCGGTGGCCGCCGGCAGCGTGCTCAACCTGATGACCCTGGCCGCCGGGTACGGCGACGAGGTCGTCATCAGTGCCGAGGGCGAGGGCGCCGAGGAGGCCGTGGAAGCGGTCGCCCAGCTGGTCGCCACCGACCTGGACGCCTGAGCACCGACCCGCCGCGAAGGCCCCCGTACCGGCTCCCCGACAGCCGGTGCGGGGGCCTTCGCGGCGTTTCGTAGGCTGGCGGCATGGACAGCGTGCGCCTGATCGACGAGTGGCCGGTGGACAACGGCGCGACGGCCGTGGTGGCGGCGGACGGGAGCGTCGTGGGCAGCCACGGCGACCCGGCGCGGAAGTTCCGGCTGGCTTCGGTTTCCAAGCCGCTGACCGCCTACGCCGCGCTCATCGCGATCGAGGAAGGCGTCGTCGAACTCGGCACCCCGGCCGGGCCCGAGGGCTCGACCGTGCGGCACCTGCTGGCCCACACCTCCGGGCTGGCCTTCGACGCGCACAAGGCGATGGCCGAGCCGGGCACGCGGCGGCTCTACTCCAACGCCGGGTTCGAGCAGCTGGCCGACGCGCTGGCCGAGCACTCCGGCATCCCGTTCGCCCAGTACCAGGCCGAGGCGCTGTTCGCCCCGCTCGGCATGGCGGACACGACCCTGGAGGGCTCGCCCGCGTCCGGCGCGGTGTCCACCGTGGACGACCTGGCCGCCTTCGCCGCCGAGCTGCAGGCCCCGAAGCTGCTGGACCCGGCCACCGTCGCCGAGGCGACGAACGTCGTGTTCCCCGGGCTCTCCGGCGTGCTGCCGGGCTTCGGCCACCAGAAGCCCAACGACTGGGGCCTCGGCTTCGAGATCCGCGACCACAAGAGCCCGCACTGGACCGGCGCGAACAGCTCGCCGCGGACGTTCGGCCACTTCGGCCAGTCGGGCACGTTCCTCTGGGTCGACCCGGACGCCGGCGCGGCCTGCGTCGCGCTCACCGACCGCGCGTTCGGCCCGTGGGCCGCCGAGGTCTGGCCGCGCTACACCGACGCCGTGCTGGCGGAACTGGGCGCGTGAAACGGGGCCTGCGCGACACCCTTCCCTTTGCCTGAGGGAAAATCGCCGACCGGACGTGATGCCCAACGACCCGGACGGGACAGGGTCCAAAGACCCTGCCGCCGTCCGGACGCGGGTGGTGTCATCCAAGGGTGCAGGCCCGCCGCAGGGCCGGTGCGGGGACCTCGGGCCCCGGCGGGCCGCACGCCTTCTTCACTCCGTCATGACGCGGATCGGTTCGCCCGCCTGGTAGGCGGCGATGTCCTCGACCGCGTCGCCGTAGAAGATCTCGTAGACCTCCTGCGTGACGAAACCGATGTGCGGCGTCAGGACCGCGTTGTCGAGTGTCCTCAGTGGATGGTCGGCGGGGAACGGCTCGGTGTCGTAGACATCCAGCGCGGCGGCGCGGATCTCCTTGCGCCGCAACGCCTCCACCAGCGCGGCTTCGTCGACGATCGGGCCGCGGGAGGTGTTCACCAGCAACGCGGTCGGCTTCATCGCGGCGAGCTCCGCCGCCCCGACCAGGCCGCGGGTGCGGTCGCCGAGCACCAGGTGGATGGACAGCACGTCCGAGCGCGCGAACAGCTCGTCCTTGGTCACCGCGGTGACGCCGTGCGGGTCCGCCTTCTCCTGGGTCAGGTTCTGGCTCCAGGCGATGGTCTCCATCCCGAACGCCTGCCCGATCTTCGCCGCGCCCGCGCCGAGCCGGCCGAGGCCGAGCAGGCCGAGCGTCTTGCCGTGCAGCATCGTGCCGACGGACGTCTGCCAGCCCCCCTCGCGCATGGACCGGAACTCCTGCGGCAGGTTCCGCGACGCGGCCAGGATCAGCGCCCAGGTGTGCTCGGCGGTCGGCTCCCCGATGTAGCCGGTGGCGGACACGACGACGCCGTTGCGCCGCGCCGCGGCCACGTCGATGGCCGCGTTCCGCTTCCCCGTGCTGACCAGCAGCTTCAGGTCGGGGAGGGCGTCGAGCACGGCGGCCGGGAACCGGGTGCGCTCGCGCATCGCGACCACGCATTCGAAGCCCTGCAGCTGGGTGACGACGTCGGTCAGGGGCTCGGTGAAGACCGTGATGTCGGCCTTGAGGGATGCCCAGTCGCCGAAGGTGAGGGCGACGTTCTGGTAGTCGTCGAGGATCGCTATCCGCATGGACGTCACCGTAGCCGGGCCGCGACATCCTCGCGGCGTGACACGGCTCTCGCTTGAACGTGTTCAAAACGAGGGCTACCCTCCTTCTTGAACACGTTCAAATCCAGGAGGAACCATGGACCGCATCGTCGTCGCGTACGCCCTCTACCTGCTGATCAGCATTCCGCTGACCGTGCTCGTGGCCCGGACGCTGAGCAAGCACGGCCGCACCTTCCTGGCCGAGGTCTTCGCCGACAGCCCGGGCCTGGCCAACGCCGTCAACCAGCTGCTGGTCGTCGGCTTCTACCTGGTCAGCCTCGGGTTCGTGACGCTCTTCCTGACCAGTGGCGCCGACATCACCACCGCCCGGGAGGTGTTCGAGATGCTGTCGGTCAAGATCGGCACGGTGGCGCTCGTCCTCGGTGCCATGCACCTGCTCAACGTCCTGGTGTTCAACGGCATCCGGCGCCGCCACCTGACCCCGAAGCCCGCCCCGGTGCCGTTCCCCTACCCGGGCGTGCCGCAGGCCCCGCCCTTCCCCCAGCACTGACGGCGCTACCGTGCAGCGCGTGGCCAAGAGCGAGGAAACGCGGTCCCTGATCGTCACGACCGCGATGCGGCTGTTCACCGAGAACGGCTACAACCGCACGACGATGCGCGCGATCGCCGCCGAGGCGGGCGTCTCGGTCGGGAACGCCTACTACTACTTCTCGTCGAAGGAACAGCTGGTCCAGGGTTTCTACGACGAGATGGCCGGGCGGCACCTGGCGGCGGCCCGCCCGCTGCTCGACGGCGAAGCCGGCTTCGCCGCCCGCCTGCGGGCGGTGCTGCTGTGCTGGCTCGACGTCGCCGAGCCCTACCACCGCTTCGGCACGCAGTTCTTCGTCAACGCGGCCGACCCGGAGTCGCCGCTGAGCCCGTTCAGCGACGACTCCTCGGCCGCCCGCGAAGCCTCGATCGGCCTCATGCGCGAGGTCGTCGAGGGCTCCGACGTGAAGCTCGACCCGGAACTGCGCGCGCAGCTGCCGGAGCTGCTGTGGCTCTACCAGATGGGCGTGGTGCTGTTCTGGGTCCACGACCGGTCGGCGGGCACGCAACGCAGCCGGATGCTGGTGGAGCGCAGCGTGCCCCTGCTGGCCCGGCTGGCCGCACTCTCCCGGCTGCGGGTGTTCCGCCCGGTCAGCCGGGAGATCGTCGGCCTCATCCAGGACCTGGCCAAGCGGGACTGAAGGTTCACCCGGCCTGTCCGGCCCGCGCCCGGCCGAGGATCTCCTCGACCACCGCGGTCTTGGCGTCGGCGTAGTTCTGGACGTACTTCCACGTCTTCGCGGCGAGTTCACGCTTCTTCGCCGCGTACAGCTCGCGCTCCTCCGGGTGGGAGCGCAGGCGGTCACGGAAGAGCCGGTAGCGCGCTGTCTGGCCGTTGCCCGGCGAATGGACGTGCAGGTTGATGTCCGTGTCCGGGCCCTTGAAACAGCGGTGCTTCTCCCAGTCCGGCTCGCGGATGACGAGCCGGTAGCCCGCCGCCTCCAGCGCCGGGACGTAGGCGTCCTCGTCGGCGGAGTCCGGCACCTCCAGGAGGATGTCGATGATCGGCTTCGCGCACAGGCCCGGCACCGACGTCGAGCCGACGTGCTCGAGCACGAGTACCCGCTCCCCGAGGGCGCCGCGGATCCGCTCGGCTTCGCGTTCGAAGAGCCTCGGCCACTCCGGGTCGTAGTCGGCGAGCGTGACGGTCGAGTTGAGCTTCGGCGCTTCGCCGACCCACGCCCCCTGGACCTCGGCGTCGCTCAATGCTTCTTGGCTGGTCATGAATCCCCTTCTCCAGCAGGAAATACGTCCCGCACGGCCGGCGGGCCGGGAACGTGCGCGCGGCTTCGGCCGTGCGCAAGGCAGTCGGCCAGAATATCGAGGCTGCGGATCTTCGTGAAGGGGTTTCAGCCGATCGGCAGCGGCAGCAGGTTCCCGGTCGCGGCGCGCAGCGCGTCCCGCATCGCCGCCCGCGGGGCCGGGCGGCCGGTGAAGTGCTCGGCCTGGCCGAACGCCTGGTGCAGCAGCATGTCCAGGCCGGTCGCGAGCCGGCCGCCGCGGGCCGCGACCGCTTCGGCCAGCGGCGTCGGCCACGGGTGGTAGATGACGTCGAGGACGTGCGCGACCACGGCGAGCTCGGCCACGTGCGCGACGACCGCGTCCGGCGGCACGGTGTTCACCAGCACCGCCGCCCCCGCCGCCAGTGCCGCGAAGTCCGTCTCGGACCAGCGCAGGACGTCGACGTCGAGCGAAGCCCGTTTCGCCGCATCCAGGGTTTCGCCGGCCCGGGCCGGTTCGCGCACGACCAGGCGCACCTGCCGCACGCCGAGATCCGCCAGGCCGACCACCGCCGCCGCCGCGGTGCCACCCGCGCCGAGCACGATCGCGGTGTCCCCCGGCGACGGCTCGTAGCCGCCGGCCGCCCGCAGCGCGCCGGTGACGCCCTCGACGTCGGTGCAGTCCGCGAGCCAGCCCGCCGGAGTGCGGACCAGGGTGTTGGCCGCGCCGACGGCGGCCGCGCGCGGTGTCACCTCGGCCGCGTGGTCCAGTGCCGCGCGCTTGCCCGGCATCGTCACCGAAAACCCGGCCCACTCCGGGCCGAGGCCGTCGACCAGCGCCGGGAGCTCCGCGGCGCCGGTCTCGATCCGCTCGTACGTCCAGCCCGTCAGGCCGAGCGCGGCGAACGCGGCGCCGTGCAGCACCGGCGACAGCGAGTGCGCCACCGGTTTGCCCAGCACCGCGGCCTTGCGCGGCTCAGAAGACACCGCGTGCCTTGGCGAGGTCGACGTTCTTCCGGTGGTCTTCGTTGGTGACCGCGAAGCAGGACAGGCCGTTCTTCTCGCACTTGACGAAGTACACCCAGGCGCCGTCCGGCGGCTTGACCGCCGCCTTGATCGCGTCCGGGCTCGGCACCGCGATGGGCGTCGGGGTCAGCCCGGTCATCTTGTAGGTGTTGTACGGCCCGGGTCGCTCCCGGTCGTCGTCGTTGGTCGCCAGCGTCGGCCGGTCCAGCACGTAGTTGACGGTGGAGTCCATCTGCAGCCGCATGTTCTGCGCCAGCCGGTTGTAGATCACCCGCGACAGCTTGCCGAAGTCGGCCTTCACCGCCTCGCGCTCGATGATCGAGGCGATGATCAGCGTCTGGTACGGCGTCATCCCCGGACCGGTCGACTTCGGGGTCAGCCCGGCGTTCTGGATCGCCTCGGCCGAGCTGTGCACCAGCTGCCCGAGGATCTCCTGCGCGGTGGACCCGGGCTTGACGTCGTAGAGCCCCGGCGCGATCAGCCCCTCCAGCCGGCGGTCCTTGCGGTCGGCCTTGTTGGCGGGCTCGATCGCCCAGTCCGGCACGCCGAGCTGCTTCAGGTCCGCCGCGTCGACGGCCTTGCGCAGGTCGTCCGCCGAGACGCAGGTGCTCTTGCCGTTGAGCTGGGCGCAGGACGCCTTTGCCATCAGGCTGTACACGCCGGGCGTGACCTTGCCGTCGGGCTGGGTGATGTCGTCGAGCTGCGTGTACGGCCGGATTTCCAGCTGCCCGACCCGCGCGTCCGGGGTGGTGATCCGCTCGACCGCGCTGGCGCCGGACATGTGCGACTTCATCACGTAGAAGCCGTGCTGGACCCGGGCGAGCTTCGGGTTGCCTTCACCCGCCTTGACGAACGCCTTGCTGCTGGCGACGACGCCCGCCGTGACGAGCTTCGCGCCGATCGCCGACGTCGTGTCGCCGTCGTCGACCTGGAACACGACGTCGTCGGTGCCGGCGCCCTCGAAGTCGTCGTAGCCGAAGATCCGGTTGAAGCCGTACCAGGCACCGCCCGCGAGCAGGGCGATCACCGCGATCGCGGCGACCCAGCCCAGGGCGCGCTTGCCCTTCTTCTTCCGCGGCTTCTCCGGCTCTTCGTCGTAGTCGTCGTACTCCCCGTCGTACTCCTGGTCGTACTCGGACTCGTCGTAGTCCGCGTATTCGTCGTACTCGTCGTAGTCCGCGTACTCGTCGTCCCCGGCGAGCTCCTGGGGCTCCTCGCGCGGCGCGCGGGGCGGCTCGGCCGGGGGCGGCGGGGCGAGGGCGGGCAGGACGTCGGTGACCGGTTCTTCGCGCACCGGCGGGACCGGCGGGCGGCGCCGGCGCGGCTCGGCGCCGGGTTCGGGCACGCCGGTGGCCCGGTCACCCGGCTGCGCGGGCCGCCGGAGCGGTTCGGGGGCCACGCCGGGCTCCAGCGCCGCGCGACGCCGTCGCGAGTCGGCGGCGTCGGGTACGTCGGGTGCGGGCCGGCGGCGGGTGGGCGGCGCGGCGGCTTCCCTCGGCTCGGGGGCCGGGCCACGACGGCCCGCCGTCGGCTCGGCCGGGTCGGGCTCGGCGCGGCGCCGTCGCGGGGGCGCCGGTTCGATGCGCTCGGGCAAGGCGCGCCGCCGGCCTTCGGCCTCGTCGGGGTCCGGCGCCGCACGGCGGCGGCGCGGGGCCGGTGGCTCCACCTCCGAGCCCTCGTCGAGGCCGTGGCGGGCGCGGGCGGCGCGAGCCGGGGCGGCCCGCCGCTCCTGGGGGTCGACTTCGTCGTCGGCCGGGGGCAGGGTGCCCGGCGGCTCGAGGCGGCGGCGACGGCCGGACGGCGGTGCGTCCCGGCGCGGGTCGTAGGCCGGCGGCTCCGCGGGCCGGGCCCGGCGGGAGGGCTGCGGCAGGTCGTACTCGCCGCTGGGCGCCTGCACGCGGCGCGGCGGCAGCTCGTGCTGCCCGCTGGGTGTGCGGCGCGGTTCCGCGGCCCGCGGGTCGCGCGGGTCGGTGCGGCGCGGGGCGGGCCGGGACGGCGGCGGGGTGGCCGCTTCCGGCTCGCGCAGTCTCCGGCGCCCGCGTGGGGGCTCGGGTGGCTGCTCGTTCATCGGTCTCCCTCCCGGGCGCGGTGCGCAGCGGCGGCGTCGATCCAGGCCTGCAGGATCTCGACGGCGGCGGCCTGGTCGACCACCGCGCGCTGCTTGCGGCCTTTGACCCCGCGCTGGGAGAGGATGCGGGATGCGGTGACCGTGGTCAGCCGCTCGTCGCCCAGCCGGACCGGCACGGGCGCTATCCGCCCGGCCAGGCGTTCAGAATACGCGATGGCCAGCTCGGCCGCCGGGCCCTGGCGGTTGGCGAGGGTTCTGGGCAGGCCCACGATCACCTCGACCACCTCGTGTTCGGTGACGAGGGCGGCCAGCTGGTCCAGATCACTGTCGTCGGTCGCATCGCGGGAGAGGGTAACCAATGGCGAAGCGAGCAGGGGGGCGGGATCGCTCAGTGCCACCCCGACCCGGACGGATCCGACATCCACGCCCAGCCGGCGGCCCCGGCCCGGATCGCCCACACCGGGACGGTCCGGGCCGCGGTTTCCGCGGTTAACCAATGCCGGCAATCGCCGAGCGAAGGGCCGTGACCGCCTCGGCCGCACCGGCCGGGTTCGTGCCACCGCCCTGGGCCATGTCGGGCTTGCCGCCGCCCCGGCCGCCGATCTTCTCGGCGAACGACGGCACGAGCTTGCCCGCGGCGATCCCCCTCTCCTGGGCCGCCTTGGTCGTCGCGACGACGAAGCTCAGCTTCTCACCGGCGGGCGAGAACAGCGCCACCACGCCGGGCCGCGAGCCGAGCCGGCCGCGGATGTCGGAGGCGAGCGCGCGCAGGCCGTTGCCGTCGACGTCCGGGACGACCTCGGCCACCACGGTGACCCCGCCGATCTCCTGCGCCTTGTCGACCAGCGCGCCCGCCGAGCCCAGCACCTGCTGGGTCTTGAGCTGCGCGATCTCCTTCTCGGCGTTCTTCAGCCGGGTCAGGACGTCGTCGATGCGGCCGGGCAGCTGGTCCGACGGCACCTTGAAGGTGTTCGCCAGCTGCGAGACCAGCAGCTGCTCCTTGCGGACGTACTTGAGCGCGTCCGTGCCGACCAGCGCCTCGACGCGGTGCACGCCCGAGCCGATGGAGGCGTCGGAGACCAGCTTGACCAGGCCGAGCTGGCCGATCCGGTCGACGTGGGTGCCACCGCAGAGCTCGCGGGAGTAGTCGCCCATGTCGACCACGCGGACGTCGTTGCCGTACTTCTCGCCGAACAGCGCGACCGCGCCCAGCTCGAGGGCCTTGTCCTTGGTCGTGGTGTAGCTCTGCACCTCGACGTTGGTCTGCAGGTAGTCGTTGACCTCCTGCTCGACCTCGGTCAGCACGTCCGCCGACACCGAGCCGGGGGTGGTGAAGTCGAACCGCATGCGGCCCGGCGAGTTCAGCGAACCCGCCTGCGCCGCGCGCTTGCCGTACGCCCCGCGGACGGCCGCGTGCACCAGGTGCGTCGCGGAGTGCGAGCGCTCGATGGAGAGGCGGCGGTGCGCGTCGACCGAACCGGTGAGCTTGGTGTCCAGACCGACCTCGCCCTGCTCCACCTCGACGCGGTGCACGTACAGGCCCGGCACGATCTTCTGGACGTCCAGGACCTTCAGCTCGACGCCGTCGCCGAGAAGCACACCGGTGTCGGCGACCTGGCCACCGCTCTCGGCGTAGAACGGCGTGCGGTCGAGGACCAGCTCCGCCTTCTTGCCCGCGGAGACGCTGCGGACCGGCTGCCCGTCTTCCAGCAGCGCGACGACCTTGGCCTCGGCCTGCAGGTCGGTGTAGCCCAGGAACTCGGTTTCGCCGTGCTGCTCCAGGACCTTCCGGTACTCGGAGAGGTCGCCGTGGCCGGTCTTGCGGGCCGCCGCGTCCGCCTTCGCGCGGGTCCGCTGCTCGTTCATGAGCGTGCGGAAGCCCTCTTCGTCGACGGTCAGGCCCTGCTCGGCCGCCATCTCCAGGGTCAGGTCGATCGGGAAGCCGTAGGTGTCGTGCAGCTGGAACGCCTTGTCGCCGGCCAGCACGTCACCGCCGCCGCGCTTGGTCTCCTCGGCCGCCATGTCGAAGATGCGCGAGCCGGAGGTCAGGGTCGAGAGGAAGGCCTCCTCCTCGATCCGGACGACCTCGTTGATGCGGTCGAAGCCGGAGACCAGCTCGGGGTAGGTCGGGCCCATCGTGTCGCGCACGACGCTCGCGAACGCCTGCAGCACCGGCTCGTGCACGCCCAGCAGGCGCGAGGAGCGGATGATGCGGCGCAGCAGGCGGCGCAGCACGTAGCCACGGCCGTCGTTGCCCGGGGTGACGCCGTCACCGATCAGCATGACGCCGGTGCGGGCGTGGTCGGCGATCACGCGGAACCGGACGTCGTCGGCGTGGTTGCTGCCGTAGCGGCGGCCCGAGAACTCCTCCGCGCGGCCGATGACCGGGCGCACGAGGTCGGTCTCGTAGACGTTCTCGACGCCCTGCAGGATCGTCGCGACGCGCTCGACACCCATGCCGGTGTCGATGTTCTTCTTCGGCAGCTCGCCGATCGGCGGGTGCCCGAGCTTGGGGCTCAGGTCGCCGCGGACGTCCTGCATGAAGACGAGGTTCCAGATCTCGATGTAGCGGTCCTCGTCGGCGACCGGGCCGCCCTCGCGGCCGTACGCCGGGCCGCGGTCGTAGTAGATCTCCGAGCACGGGCCGCCGGGACCGGGCACGCCCATGTCCCAGTAGTTGTCCTTGCCGTCGCGGGCCTGGATGCGCTCGCCGGGCAGGCCGGTGAGCTTGCGCCACAGCCCGGCCGCCTCGGAGTCGTCGTTGTAGACGGTCGCCCAGATGCGGTCCGGGTCGAGGCCGAAGCCGCCTTCGCTCTGGGGCTTGGTGATCAGCTCCCAGGCCGCCTCGATGGCGCCTTCCTTGAAGTAGTCGCCGAAGGAGAAGTTGCCGGCCATCTGGAAGAACGTGTTGTGCCGGGTGGTCTTGCCGACCTCGTCGATGTCCGGCGTGCGCACGCACTTCTGCACGGAGGTCGCGCGCGGGTACGGCGGCGGCGCCTCACCGAGGAAGTACGGCTTGAACTGCACCATGCCGGCGTTGACGAACAGCAGGTTCGGGTCGTCGAGGATCAGCGGCGCGCTGGGCACGCGCGTGTGGCCCCTGCCCTCGAAATGGCGCAGGAAACGATCGGTGATTTCGTGTGTGTCCACGGGTCAAGTCCTTGTGCTGGTGGTGCAGAACGGGGTCGGACGGCGGCGGCGGAAGGGTTCCGGGCAGGCCCGGATCAGCCCTCCGCCCGGCGAGCTCGCCGGACCGGGCGCCGCGCGGCGGCGGCGTGCCGTCCTTCGGCGCGGGGCGCCGTGACGCCCGTCCGCTCCTCGACCATGTCGTGCAGCTCCTGTTCCCGCTCGTTCATGCCCGCGCGCACCTCGGCGCCGAACGAACCCACGGCGCCGGCCAGCTCGCGCACGGCGTCCCCCAGGTTCGATGCTAACCCGGCCGGAGTGGCCTGACGAGCGGTTTCGGCGGCCTTGCGGGAGAGCACGACGCCGGTGACCACGCCGACGCCGAGCCAGAACAGCCGCTTCATTTCCCGGCCTTCCTGGCGGCCTTCAGCGCGCTCTTCTTCTTGCGCGCCTTGATCGCCTTGGACAGCCCGTAGGACAGCGCCGCGGTCTTGACCAGCGGGCCGCCCAGGGTCGCGGTGAACACCGACGCCAGCGCGGAGACGTTGCCGGTGACCGCCTGCGCGTTCGCGGTGATCCCGTCGACCCGCTCGAGCTGGGTGTTGACGTGCGTGATCGTCTCGTTCGCGCCGATCAGCAGCGGATCGGTGTTGCTGTTGGTGCGCTCGATCGCCTCGGTGGCCGCGTCCAGCGTCTTGCCGAGCTTGATCAGCGGGATCGCCAGCAGGACGACCAGCACCACGAATGCTCCTGCGGCGATCAACGCGGCGATCTGCCCTGCCGACACGGGCCCTCCTCGGTTCAGGGGTCGGGATGCCGCCTGAGGTTACCGCCTGGCCGGGTCCCCGACCGTGTCACCCCGCCGGGCCCGGAAAACGCGTCGCTCCGGGCCCCGGCGGCGCGGTGAACCTGGACGATGGAACACGACAGCGGACCCGGCGGGAGAGTGCTCGCCGGGCCGGGCGGCACCGCGGCCGACGTGCTGTCCGGGCTGCCCGGCGCCGACCTGACCACGGTGCAGCTCGAGATCGCGCGCCGGCGCGCGGCCCGGCTGACCGGGCCGGAGGTGCTGCGCCGGCACCGGGCCGACCGGTCCGCGGCACCGAGCCCGCTGTCGTTCCCCCTGCTGCGCCGGGTCGAAGATGTCGTGCTCGGCACGGCAGCGGGCTTCGACCTGGTGCCCCTCTCGCCGCTCGTCCCGCTCGGCACCCATTCGGCGGTCGCCGGGGTGGCCCAGCACCGGGTGGTGCCGACCGGCCGCGGCACCGAGGTCGCCGCCGACCCCACCACCGGCCTGGCCCCGGAGGCGGCGGTCCGGCGCTCGTCGGAGGATGTCGTCCGCCTGGCCACCGTGCAGCGCGTGGTGCGGGCCCAGCAGGTCGCGGCGGGACTGTTCGCGCACTTTTCGCTGTTCGGCGCGGTGACGGCCGGCCGGGACTCCGGCGACCTGGCCTTCGAACGGCAGCACCTGGCCGAGCACGCCGGATTGCCGGCCGCCGCCTGCCGGGCGCTGGGTGCGTCCGCGGTCGAACTCGCCGTGACCGTGCTGGACCCCCGGTTCGAGGGTCTGCTCGACGCGGTGCCGGAGGTGCCGGTCCGCCCGTTCCCGGAGCGCGAAGGCGGCCGAGGCGGGTACTACACCGGCCTCTGCTTCAAGGTGTACGAGTCCTTCGGCGGTGAGCTCGCCGAAGTGGGTGACGGCGGCTTCACGCTGTGGACGCAGAAACTGCTGGGCAACGCGAAGGAACGCCTCCTGACAAGCGCCCTGGGCGTAGACCGGCTGGCGACGCTCCTCTAACGCTCCTTCACCACCGCGCGGTACAGCACGGCCATGTCCTCGTCCCCGTGGCCGGCTTCGACCGCCGCCTCCAGGTGGGCCAGGACCGCCTTCGCGCCCGCCACGTCGACGTCCTCGCCGGCGGCTTCCACGACCAGGCGGGCGTCCTTCGCCGCCAGGCTCGCCGGGAACGCCGGCGGGAACTCGCCGGCCAGCATCGCGCCGCCCTTCGCGTGCGCGTAGCCGACGTCGAGGCCGCCGCCCTTGATCGTCTCCAGGAACGACTGCGGGTCCAGGCCCAGGGCGCGGGCCAGGCCGAGACTTTCGGCCGTGCCGTTCGTCAGCGCGAGCACCCAGGCGTTCATCACCAGCTTCAGCCGGCTGCCGTTGCCCGCCAGGCCGAGCCACTGGGTCTTGATGGCGACCGCGTCGAACACCGGCGTCGCCTTGGGGCGGGCCTCCTCCGGGCCGGACGCCAGCACCTGCAGCTGCGCCTGCTCCGCGGGCTGCCGGGTGCCGAGCACCGGCGCGTCGACGAACACCACACCCGCCTCCTCCGCCAGCGCCGCGAGGCGGTCGGTCCAGTCGAGGCCCACCGTGCTCATCTGGAGCCACAACGTCCCCGAAGCGGGCGAAGCGGCTTCGAACGCTTCGGCCACGGCTGGGCCATCGGCGAGCATCGTCACGAGGATGTCCGCGCCGTCGGCCGCGGCCGCTGCCGAGGAAGCGACCGTGGCCACATCGGACAGGTGTTCGGCCTTGTCCCGGGTCCGGTTCCAGACCCGGACGTCGAGGCCCGCCTTGGCGATGTTGGCCGCCATCGGCGCGCCCATGATCCCGGTTCCGAGAAACGCGACAGTCATGCCGCCATCGTGGCCGACGCCGGCCGCGGCCGCGCGCTCAGTAGTCGCCCAGCAGGCAGAACGGGTGGCCCGCCGGATCGGCGTAGACGCGCCAGCCCCGGCCGCCGAGGTCCGGGTCGAGCAGCCGGCCGCCGTGCGCGAGGACCACGTGGTGCGACTCGCGGAAGTCGTCGACCTCGAAGTCGAGGTGGAACTGCTGCGGGTGCGCCGGGTCCGGCCAGCGCGGCGGCCGGTGATCGAGGGCCCGCTGGAACCCCAGGACCATCCCGTCCACGTGCAGGGTCGACCAGTCCTCGTCCACGCGCCACCGCGGGTCGGGGCGATCCACCTCGCCGCCGAGCAGGGCCTGGTAGAAGCGGGCGAGCACCAGCGGTTCCGGACAGTCCAGGACGATGCACTGCAGCGTCGCGGGCACGGGCACGCCTCCTGCGGGGGTCGGGTCACCTTCGGAGCATGCAGCTTACGAAACCGGATGATCTTGACCGCCGCGGCCCGCGAAGATGATCAGGGACCGGCGATTCGTCCGTTCACCTCACCGGTCGCCGCGGATCGTCCGGCGCAGCTTGGGGACGCGCTCGGCCAGCGGCCGCTCGGCGCCGCGCTGGGTGGGCTCGTAGTAGTCGCGGCCGACCAGTTCGTCCGGCGGGTACTGCTGGGCCAGCACGCCCTCGGGCACGTCGTGCGGGTACCGGTAGCCCTGCGCGTTGCCCAGCTTCTTCGCCCCCGCGTAGTGCCCGTCGCGCAGGTGTGGCGGGACGGTCCCGGCCAGCCCCGCGCGGACGTCCGCCAGCGCGGCGTCGATGCCCTTGACCACCGCGTTGGACTTCGGCGCGGTGGCCAGGTGCACGGTCGCCTGCGCGAGCGCCAGCCTGCCCTCCGGCATGCCGATGAACTGCACCGCGTGTGCCGCCGCGACCGCCGCCTGCAGCGCCGTCGGGTCGGCCATCCCGATGTCCTCGCTCGCGTGCACGACCAGCCGCCGCGCCAGGAACCGCGGGTCCTCCCCCGCCTCGATCATCCGGGCCAGGTAGTGCAGCGCGGCGTCCACATCGGACCCGCGGATCGACTTGATGAACGCGCTGATCACGTCGTAGTGCTGGTCGCCGTCGCGGTCGTAGCGGACCGCCGCCTTGTCCACAGTGGACTCGACGATGGGCAGGTCGATCGTCTTCGCCTCGGTGGCCGACGCCGCGTCGGCCGCCGCCTCCAGCGCGGTGAGCGCGCGGCGCGCGTCCCCGCCCGCGAGCCGGACGAGGTGGGCGCGCGCGTCCTCGGTCAGCGTCAGCTCGCCGCCCAAGCCGCGTTCGTCGGCGAGCGCGCGCTCGATCAGCTGCGTGATGTCCGCGTCGGTCAGCGGACGCAGCTGCAGCACCAGCGACCGCGACAGCAGCGGCGAGACGACGGAGAACGACGGGTTCTCGGTGGTCGCCGCGACCAGCAGCACCGTGCGGTCCTCGACCGCGCCGAGCAGCGCGTCCTGCTGGGTCTTGGAGAACCGGTGCACCTCGTCGATGAACAGCACGGTGTTCTCGGCGTTGTACTGGCGGCGCCGCCGGGCCTCCTCGATGACCCCGCGGACCTCCTTGACGCCCGCCGAAAGCGCCGACATCGCGACGAACCGGCGGCCGGTGGCGATCGAGACGAGGTTGGCCAGCGTCGTCTTGCCCGTGCCGGGCGGGCCGTAGAGCAGCACCGACGCCGGCGCGGCGCCCTCCACCAGCCGCCGCAGCGGAGCGCCTTCGCGCAGCAGGTGCTGCTGGCCGACGACCTCGTCGAGCGAGCGCGGCCGCATCCGCACGGCCAGGGGCGAGCTCGCCGGGTCGGCCTGCGGTTCGGCCGCGTTCGACTCCGTGCGCTCCGGCGGAGGCGCGATGTCGGCGTTCACGGTGAAGAGCTCGTCCTGTGCCACACCGATGACGTTAACCGACCCCACCGACAGAACCGCTTGCCCCGGTCCCCGGATCGGCGCTACCGTCGTGCTGACCGGTTGACCGAAAGTGCGAATCCGGTCAATAGGTCAAACTCTCAACGAAACCGCAGGTGGACGACCGCATGAGCCATCCCAACCGCGAGCGCGCCGACCGGATCCTGGACGCGGCGGGCGAGCTGCTGCTGCGCATGGGCTACCGCAAGGTGGCGGTGGACGACATCGCGCGCGCGGTCGGCATCGGCAAGGGCACCGTCTACCTGCACTGGCGCAACAAGGAGCTGCTGTTCCAGGCGCTGATGATGCGCGAGTCGGCCGACCTGACCGACGAGGTCCTGCGGGCGATCAAGGCCGACCCGGCGATGATCCTCCCGCACCGGATGATCCCCGGGTCGTTCCTGATCACGCACCGCCGCCCGCTGGTGATGGCGATGCTGCGCGGCAACGCCGAGATGTTCGGCTCCCTCGGCGACCTCGCGCTGCACAAGCAGCAGGACGTCCTGCGCGCGCAGTTCGAGGAGACCATGCTGCGCCACGGGCTGATCCGGGCCGACGTGCCGAACCTGAGCTACGCGCTCAGCGCCTCGACACTCGGCTTCTACCTGGGCGACACGCTTTCGCACGAGTTCGAGGACGTGCCTCTCGAAGAGAAGGCGGCCGTTCTCGCGCACCTGATCCGCACCGCGTTCGAGCCGCCGGGGGAGCCCGATCCCGGCGTGGTCGCGGAGGTGTCGGCAGTACTGAGCTCGGCGCTCGAGGAGCTCGTCTCGAGCTACCGCAACGGGATCTACGCACACGATCCCACCAGGGCACCCGGGTAGGCCCCGGGGCCACACAGGGGAAAGGGGCGGAAATGACCACCACACTCGCCGACACCTGGGGACTCCACGAATCCCAGTTCTGGCTGCGGGGGAAGCAGCCGGAGAAGCAGGTCGAGTTCGCCGCGGAACTGGGGATGTGGAACGTCTACGGGCACCCGGAGACCGAGGAGATCCTCCGCGACCCGGCGACGTTCTCCTCCGACACGTCCCGGCTGGTGCCGAAGGAAATGCTGCCGGAGGCGGACGAGGACGCGCTGGCGGCGGGCAGCATCCTGCAGCTGGACCCGCCACTGCACAACAAGATGCGCAAGCTCGTCAGCCGCGCGTTCACGCCGAAGGTGGTGGCGGACCTCGAGCCGCGGATCGCCGCGATCACCCGTGAGCTGCTCGACGCCGCGCCCGCCGGCGGCCGCTTGGAGCTGGTGGCCGACCTGGCCTACCCGCTGCCCGTGATCGTGATCGCCGAGCTGCTGGGCGTCCCGGCGAGCGATCGGTACCTGTTCAAGGGCTGGGTGGACCGCATGTTCGAGTCCGCCGACCAGGTTTCGCTGGTGAAGCAGGACGAGAAGCAGAACGAAGCGATCAAGAAGTCCCTGGAAGGCCAGAAAGCGCTCATCGAGTACCTGGGCGGGCACGTCGACGAGCGGCGCAAGCAGCCGCGCGAGGACCTGCTGACGAAGCTGGTCGAGGCCGAGCTGGACGGCGAACGGCTGTCCCGCGCCGAGGTCGTCAACTTCGCGAACATCCTGCTGCTGGCCGGCCACATCACCACCACGATGCTGCTCGGCAACGTGGTGCTGTGCCTGGACACCTACCCGGAGTGGGACGAACCGGCGCGCGCGGACCGGTCGCTCGTGCCCCCGGTGATCGAGGAGTCGCTGCGGTTCCTGACGCCGTTCGCGGCGGTGGGCCGCACGACGATGCGCGAGGCGGAGGTCGGGGGCGTCACCGTGCCGGCGGACCAGATGCTGCTCTGCTGGGTGGCGGCGGCCAACCGGGACGAGCGGGTGTTCGCCGACCCGGGGAAGTTCGACCCGCTGCGCGACCCGAACCCGCACCTGGCGTTCGGCCGCGGCATCCACTTCTGCATCGGCGCGCCGCTCGCGCGGCTGGAAGGCCGGGTGGCGCTGAACATCCTGTTCGACCGCTACCCGGCGTTGCGCACGATCCCGGGTGAGCCGCCGAAGTTCCAGGTCAACCCGAACATGACGGGGGTGCGCGAGCTGCCGCTCACCACGGCGTGACCGCGTTGCGCCCTGGGCGAAATCCCTCGCCCAGGGCGCTTCGCGTGCCCGAAGGTGGGGCGATGAACGTGGCCGTGCTGTCCGACATCCACGGGGTGCTGCCGGCGCTGGAGGCGGTCCTGGCGGAGCCGGACGTCCGGGCGGCGGACCGGATCGTGCTCCTGGGCGACCTGCTCGCCGGGCCGATGCCGGTCGAGACCCTCGAGCGGCTGCAGGCGCTCGGCGACCGCGCGGTGTGGGTCCGCGGCAACGCCGACCGCGAGCTGGCCGAATCGGCCCGCACCGGCGGCACGTTCGTCCCGGACCCGATCTTCCCGTGGGCGGCGCGGCAGCTGCGTCCGGCCGACCTGCCGGTGCTGGACGCGTTGCCGCTGACGGTCACGTCGGGCGACGTGCTGTTCTGCCACGCCACCCCGCGCAACGACACCGAGATCGTGCTGGTGGATTCTCCGCCGGAGCGCTGGGCGGAGGTACTGGACGGCGTGACGGCGTCGACGGTCGTCTGCGGGCACACGCACATGCAGTTCGCCCGGTTCGCCGACCGCAGGCTGGTCGTGAACCCCGGCAGCGTCGGGATGCCGTACGGGGCAAGGGGTGCGCACTGGGCCCTGCTCGGCGAAGGCGTCCAGCTGCGGCGCACGGAGTACGACGCCGAAGCGGCGTGCCGGTATCTGGTTTCGCGGTCGGCATATCCGGACATCGAAGAATGGGCGGACTACTTCGTCCGCAACCCGGTTTCGGACGTCGAAGCGTTGCGGGTGTTCAGCGGGCGCGGAACGAGTTCCACATGATGACGGCGGCGTAGGGCAGGAATTCGCGGCCGCGGCGCCACAGCCACGGGATGCCCTTGAGCACCAGCCACCCCACGTGCCCCGCGGTGCTCGGCTCGACCCCGCCGCCGCAGGTGAGGCTCACCGGTTCCGGCACGTCGAACCCGGCGTCGGCGAGCAGCCCGGTGAAGCCGCTCGCGAGCATCCGGTGCCCCAGCTCGGAGGGGTGCAGCCGGTCGACGCTCCACGACGTCAGGTCGTAGGCACCGGGCAGCCGCGCGAGATCGAGGCACGAGACACCTTCCCGCGCGACGACCTCGTCGATGGCCGCGTTGAGCTCGGCGACGCGGGCACTGAGGGCGCGTTTCAGCGACTGCGGGAGGCGGAAGACCTTGCTGTGGTCGTGGAACCGGACGGGCAGCACGGTGGTGCCGGTCTCGGTGAGCCGGCGGATCACCTCGGTGAGGTCCGCGGCGACGCGAGCGGCGTCGAAGTCGGGCCGCAGGGTGTCGTTCATGCCGGCGACGACGAGCGCGACATCGGGCCGATGGGCCACGGCGGCGGGCACCTGTTCGGTGAGCACGCACCGCATCCGCGCCCCGGCGAAGGAGGGATTGAGGTAGCCGTCCTCGGCGACCCCGAGCGCGGCGGCGACCAGCGGGCCGACCCCACGCCAGCCGGCCCGTCGCGGAAGGGGATCCCCGAGCCCGACGGCGGTGGAGTCCCCGAGCACGACCAGGCGCCGCGCTTGCCTTCGCGGCAGCGGCGGAACCGCGGCCAGCTTGGGCCGGTCCGGCTGTCGCCCGGGCTGCCGTCCGGGTTCGGGGAGTTCGGGAGTGACATCGACGCTCATCACGGTCACGCTGACGACCATCGGCCACGCAGGCTCACAGGCGGTGAGGTCGAGGTAACGCGCCTGCGACACCGGGCCTAATTCTTGACGCGGACCTCACGACGGCCGGAAGCCGCAACCAGCCATCCCCATCACGGCCGCACTGTGGACAGCCGAGGTCTCAGCGGAACGCCGGATAGAACGCCAGGTCGGCGTGTGGTCCCAGCCGCGCCGCCAGTGCCGCCGCCACGCGGGCCGCGAACTCCGACAACGCCGTCATCCGGACGTACCCAGCGTGCTTCGCCAGGTCCCGCCACCACGTCACGAACGCCGCCTCGCGGCTCACCGGGGCCGCGTGGCGGGACAGGTTCAACGAGCTCAGCTCTTCGCCCGTGATCAGCCACACCCGCAGCAGCTCGCTCGCCGTCAGGTGCGTTGCCAGGACCTCGTCGTCGGCCAGGGCCGGCCACGTGCTCACCACCTCCGCGCGCCAGGCCGCGATCATCGCCTCGCTCATGCCCGCCGGGAGGGCCAGTGCGTCCGGCCAGCTCGCGAACGGCAACCTCAGGTGGGCCGCGTCGACCAGGGCCGAACGGACGCAGCCGTACTCGAAGTCGAGGAACCGGACGCCCTGGCCCGTCACCAGGTTGTTGTCCGGGCTCAGCTCGACCGGGCTGAACGCCCGGAAGCCCGCCGCCCGCGACTGGTCCAGCGCCGCCGTCACCTGGGCGCGGACCTCGTCCGGCACCGGGATGCCCAGGCGCTCCTGGATCAGCGGCGGCACCCGCGCGCACAGCTCGTCGACGCCGCCGGATTCCGTCTTCGCCGGGCCGCCGAGGCGGCGCAGCAACGCGTTGAAGTCCGCTTCGCGCCCGGCCGTGCTCGCGTGCAGGCGGCCCAGTGACCTGGCCCACGACAGCAGGGCGCGCTCGGCCGCGCGGGAATCCCGTGCGTAGAGCTTGTCCTCCAGCGTCGGTGTGCGGCCGAGGTCCTCCAGCACCAGCACGCGGTCGCGGCCGTCGTGGGCCAGCAGTTCCGGGCACATCCGCTCGTCCGGCGCCAGGGCCGTGAACAGCTGGTAGCTGACCGCCTCCTGGGCGAACGGGTCGGCTCCCGCCGCCGGCTGGTCCGGGTAGTGCTTGATGACCAGCGTGCGCGGCAACGCGAACGACGACGACACCACCCGCGCCCGGACCACCGTCGCCGGCCCGCTGCCCGCGAGGTCCTCCGGCGAGACGAGGGTGATCGCACTGCCGAACCGGCGCGAGAGAACGGACTCGCCCGCCGCGACCGCCGCGGCGACGGCGAGCTGCTCGGCTCCTGCCCCGACCCCAGCGTCGCCGGTGGAGGAGGTGTCGACTGTCATTGTCACCGACCCTACTCGTGACTGAGCAACCATGACTACTGACATCCGGACAGAAAGGCGCATCCCGCCCGAAGGCGGGTCACCCCCGTGAAAGCGGACGCCTTCCCACCGCTGAACGTTGCCCATTCCGGCGCACGATCAACACAATGGCCGCTGCTGCAACGATTCCGAGAAGGTTGACCAGCAGCTGGCCGACGGACTGGAGACACCGGCTCCACTCCCCCGCCACGGCCGCGACGACCGCGTACCCCGCCGCCGGCACCGTGGTCACCGAGATGAACACGCCCACCAGCGCCGCCGACTTCGCCGACGTCATGGCGAGCATCCCGGCGGCCCCGGCGAGCATCGCGACGACCAGAGACGGTACGCCGACCGAGAAGACGAAGTCGACTTCGTGGTTCCGCTCCAGCCGGAACGCGTCCGCGCCGAAGACTTCGGTCACGTGCACCAGCAGCGCGCCGCCCAGCGTCACGACCATCGCCAGCGGGAAGCCGAGGGCCAGCGCGGCACCGGCCCGGCGGACGAGGTCCCAGCGGCGCAGGACGAGCCCGACCGCGAGCGCGGCGAGCGGCCCGAACTCCGGGCCGACCACCATCGCGCCGACGATCGTCACCGCGGAGTTCGTGAGCACGCCGGCCGCGGCCAGCAGGCAGGCGATGGTGAGGAACGCCAGGAACGTCACGTTCAGCCGCGATTCTTCACCCGTGCGGCCCAGCAGTTCCTGCCACACGACGGCGTCCGCACCCTCGCCCGGCGCCGCCTCTTCCGCCTCGTCGGCGGCGTCGGACAGCGCCGTGTCGAGCGCTTCGAGCGTGATGCCGCCGGTGTGGTCGAGGTCGAGCACGCACAGCGCGTCGACGATCTCGTCCGCCGCCTCGCGCGCGATGTCGGCCTCGACGAGGTCGCCTTCGGGCGAGACGGCGGCGCCGCGGTGCACGATCAGGTGCGCGGTCCCGGCGTGGGCCCGCAGGATGTCGAGCGCCGAAGCGGTCTTGTCCGGCGGGCACACGGCCCTCAGGTGCAGCACTAGTTCTGCGGCGGAGCGGCCGGTTTCGCGTCGATCCCGGCCTCCTTGCGCTGCTGCGCGGTGATCGGCGCGGGCGCCGCGGTCAGCGGGTCGTAGCCGCCGCCGGTCTTCGGGAACGCGATCACGTCACGCAGCGAGTCGGCCTTGGCCAGCAGCATGACGATCCGGTCCCAGCCGAACGCGATGCCGCCGTGCGGCGGCGGGCCGAAGGCGAAGGCGTCGAGCAGGAAGCCGAACTTCTCCTGCGCCTCCTCCTCGCCGAGGCCCATCAGCTGGAAGACGCGCTTCTGGACGTCGCCGCGGTGGATACGGATCGAGCCGCCGCCGATCTCGTTGCCGTTGCAGACGATGTCGTAGGCGTAGGCCAGCGCGTTGCCCGGGTCCTGCTCGAACTTGTCGATCCACTCCGGCGTCGGCGAGGTGAACGCGTGGTGCACCGCGGTCCACTTGCCGGAGCCGACGGCGACGTCGTCGCCGATGTCCTCGACCGGCGCGAACAGCGGCGCGTCGACGACCCACACGAACGACCAGGCGTTCTCGTCGATCAGGCCGAGCCGCTTGCCGATCTCGTCGCGCGCGGCACCGAGCAGCGGCTGCGTGCTCGACGCCTTGCCGGCGGAGAAGAAGATGCAGTCGCCCGGCTTGGCGCCGGCCGCGGCGGCGACGTTCTCGCGCTCGGTCTCGGACAGGTTCTTGGCGACCGGGCCGCCGAGCGTGCCGTCCTCGTTCACGAGGATGTACGCGAGGCCGCGCGCGCCGCGCTGCTTCGCCCACTCCTGCCACGCGTCGAGCTGGCGGCGCGGCTGCCCGGCGCCGCCGGCCATCACGACCGCACCGACGTACGGCGCCTGGAACACGCGGAACGGCGTGTCGGCGAAGAACTCCGTCATGTCGGTGATTTCGAGGTCGAAGCGCAGGTCCGGCTTGTCGGAGCCGTACTTGGCCATCGCCTCGTGGTAGGTGATGCGCGGGATGGGCCGCGGGATTTCGTGCCCGATCAGCTTCCACAGCGCCGAGACGATGTCCTCGCCGAGCGCGATGACGTCGTCCTGCTCGACGAAGCTCATTTCGATGTCGAGCTGGGTGAACTCGGGCTGGCGGTCGGCGCGGAAGTCTTCGTCGCGGTAGCAGCGGGCGATCTGGTAGTACCGCTCCATGCCGCCGACCATGAGCAGCTGCTTGAACAGCTGCGGCGACTGCGGCAGGGCGTACCAGGAGCCGGGCTTGAGCCGGGCCGGCACCAGGAAGTCGCGCGCGCCTTCGGGGGTCGAGCGGGTCATCGTCGGGGTCTCGATCTCGACGAAGTCCTGGGCGTGCAGCACCTCGCGCGCGGCGCGGCTGACCTCGCTGCGCAGCCGCATGGCCGCGGCCGGGCCGCTGCGGCGCAGGTCGAGGTAGCGGTGCTTGAGCCGGATCTCTTCGCCGACGTCGACCCGGTCGTCGATCGGGAACGGCAGCGGCGCGGACTCCGACAGCACCTCGAGCTCGGTCGCGAGGACCTCGATCTCGCCGGTCGGGATCTCGGCGTTCGCGTTGCCCTCGGGGCGCTCGGCGACCTCGCCGACGATCTTCACGCAGAATTCGGAGCGCAGCGCGTGCGCGCGCTCGGCCATCTCGCCTTCGCGGAAGACGACCTGGGCCACGCCGCTGGCATCGCGGAGGTCGATGAAGATGACGCCGCCGTGATCGCGCCGCCGGGCCACCCATCCGGTGAGGGTGACGGTCTGTCCGGCCTGTCCGGCACGCAGGGTGCCGGCGTTGTGAGTGCGGAGCACTGCGACTGCTCTCCTTCGACATGGGTGGTTCACGCTGCTTGAAAGGCTAACGAACCACTCAACGCTTTCGGGGGTCCGGGTGGCGGAGCCCCCGGCTCGGGGCGAAGCCCCGAATGTCACAGCGTACGACGTCGGCAGGCTGCTTCCGCGCGGTGGTCAGAGGACGTACTTGGGCCGGATCTCCAGCGCCGCGACCAGCCGGTGCGCCTGGGCCAGGTAGGCCGCCACCTGGTAGATGCGGCCGCCCGGGTTCGCCACCAGCCAGCTCGCCGCCGCGGAGGCGGAGGCGAAGAACGGCTGGCCCGCGCACGCGACCGCGTCGGCGCCGTCCACGCCGAAGCCGAGGTCGACCGCCGCGACCACCACCGTCGGCGGGTCGACCAGCAGGATCGCGTTGGAGGTCAGCTCGATGCGGATGCGGGTCCCGGTGACCGGGCAGGTCGCCGTCGCGTGGACGCGCTCGCCGGTGGCGATGGCCAGCAGGAACATGTCCACCGTGCCGTCGGGGCCGGCGCCGAGGGTGCCTTCGGCCGGTTCGAGGCGGTGGCGGGCGCCGCGCGGGGCCGGGCCGGTGGAGACCAGGTCGCGGTGCAGGGTGAAGCCGATCAGGTCGACCAGCCGCCGGGCTTCGGCCGGGGGCACGCCGACCGTCGCGGCCAGCCGGTCGACGCCCACCGGGTGCCGGCCGGCCCGTGTCAGCTTGAGCGCGGCCCAGGCGAGCCGGGCAGCCGCGACACGGTCGGTCTGCGAGGTCGTCACGTCCGGCTCCTTCCGGGGTCGATCCCTCCGACGTTAGGCGCCGGTGACACGCCACGACAACGACACGATCGGACATTTTGCCGCAAGCCGAAGACACCGGGGCGCGAACGGGCCCGGATTGACGCGAACGGCGCAGTGCGTCACCCGGTCGGTCCACAAAGGACTCTCAGAGCAGGCGCAGCTGTTCCGCCGGAACGCCGGCCGGCGCGGACACCGCCGGGCCGCGCAGGTCGAAGCCGGTCTTGGCGTCCAGGCCGTGCCGGCGCAGCAGCGGCGCGACCCGCTCCGCGAGCCGTTCCCGGTACGCCTTCCGCACGTAACTGCCCCGCGCGTACAGCTCGCGGTACCGCGGGACGAGCTCCGGGTGCGTGCCCGCCAGCCAGCGGCCGAACCACTCGCGCGCGCCGGGCCGCAGGTGCAGCGCGAACGCCGTGACGCTCGACGCGCCGACGTCGGCGAGCTGCGCGAAGAGCGCGTCCAGTGCCTCGGCCGAGTCGGTCAGCCACGGCAGCACCGGCGCCACCAGCACCGAACACGGCAGCCCGGCGTCGCGGGCCTTGCGGACCAGCTCCAGGCGCGCCCGCGGGCTCGGCGTGCCGGGTTCGAGGCGGTGCTGCAGCTCTTCGTCGAGCAGCGCGATCGACACCGCGAGCCCCACCGGTACGTCCTGGGCGACGTCCTTCAGCAGCGGCAGGTCCCGCGCCAGCACCGTGCCCTTCGTCAGCACCGACAGCGGCGTGCCGGACCTCGCCAGCGCCGTGATGATGCCCGGCATCAGCCGGTAGCGGCCCTCGGCACGCTGGTAGGGGTCGGTGTTGGTGCCCATCGCGACGGGCTCGCGCCGCCACGACGGTTTCTTCAGCTGCGCGGCCAGCACCTGCGGTGCGTTGATCTTGACGACCACCTGGGTGTCGAAGTCGCGGCCGGCGTCGAAGTCGAGGTAGGTGTGGGTGTTCCGGGCGAAGCAGTTGTGCGACACCATGCCGTCGGCCACGAAGTCGCCGGTGCCGGTGGTGATGTCGAACAGCGGCAGCTGCAGGCCCAGCGCCTCGATCGCTTCGACGCGGCGGCGGCTCGCCCCGATCGCCGCGCCTTCGAGCGACCGCTTCCAGGCCACGGCGGGGTTGCTCACGTGCAGGAACCGCAGCACCTCGCCGACGCCGCCGAGCAGCCGGATCTCCTGGCGCGTCGGGAACTTCGGCACCTCGTCGAGCTGGCTCGCGAACCCGAACCGGGCGAGCGCGGCGGTGAAGGCGTCGGCGATCTCGGGCTCGTCGTGCGACACCGCGAGCACCCCGCGGCCGTAGCCGCCCGCGAGGTCGAAGACGCCGGCGAGGAACCCGCGCTGCCAGTGGGCGTCCGGATCGGGCGGCACCTTGAGAAAACCGACCGAAGCGCCGAAGTCCGGCAGGTACTCCAGCGCCCGCGCGGCGGCGTCCGGCTCCGCGGCGAACCCGCCGGAGCGCAGCATCCCGCAGAGGTAGCCGGCCCGGTAGCCGAGCGTCTCGTCGGGCGTCGGGGCGAACCGGCCGACGCCGATCAGCTCGGTGCCGGGCTCCAGGTGCGGCCGCTGCGCGGCGCCGAACTTGCTGCCGGTGACGTGCTTCCAGCCCTTGCTCGTGAGGAACCGGTGATCGCCGCCGGCGACGAGCCGGGTGCCGTCTTCGAGCGTCACGCGGTAGGCGGCGCGCAGGGTGGTCCAGTGGGCTTCGACCCGGGTCGGGACCAGCCGCCGGGAGGCACCGTGGCCGCGGGTGCCGTAGATCTCGTCGCCGACCTTCAGATCGGACAACGCCCGCGTGCGGCCGTCGGCCATGAGGATCCGGGTGCCGCCTTCGAGGCAGTAGGTGCAGGCGTGGGAGCAGCCGCGGTAGGGGTTGACGGTCCAGCCGAACGGCACGCCGGAGCCGGCCGGCACCTTGTTCAGCACCGACCGCGCGTGCACCTCGTGAAAGGTGACGCCGTCGAATTCCGGTGACCGCACCGAACGCACCAGGCCCTCCAGCCCGGGCAGTGCCGGTTCACCCTCCCCGCTCCGCTGCCGATCCCATCGCACGCCGTCAGTCGAACATATGTTCTAGACGAGTGTCAAACCGGTTCGCGGCGGGAGGATCACGTGGTGCTGGTGTGACCAATGAGGTCCGTCAGGACGAAAACCGGTCCAGCGCCCGGATCTTGTTCGTCGCGTCCAGTGCCGCCACCTTGTACGCCTCCGACAGCGTCGGGTAGTTGAACACCGCGTCCACCAGGTAGTCGACCGTACCGCCGCAGCCCATCACCGCCTGTCCGATGTGGACCAGGTCCGTCGCGCCCGTGCCGAACACGTGGACGCCCAGCAGCTTGCGGTCCGCTGTGGACACCAGGAGCTTCAGCATGCCGTAGCTGTCGCCGGTGATCTGGCCGCGGGCCAGCTCGCGGTAGCGGGCGATGCCGACCTCGTACGGCACCGACGACGACGTCAGCTGGGCCTCCGTCGCGCCGACGTACGAGATCTCCGGGATCGTGTAGATGCCGATCGGCTGCAGCGCGCCCAGCTCGTTCGCCGGCTCGCCGAACGCGTGGTAGGCCGCCAGCCTGCCCTGGTCCATCGACGTCGCCGCCAGGGCCGGGAAGCCGATCACGTCGCCCACCGCGTAGATGTGCGGCACCGCCGTCCGGTAGTTCTCGTCGACCACCAGCCGGCCGCGCTCGTCCGCGGCCAGGCCCGCCGCCTCCAGGTTGAGCTCGCCGGTCATGCCCTGGCGGCCGGCCGAGTACATCACGCCGTCGGCCGGGATGCGCTTGCCGCTGACCAGGGTCGTGATCGTCGCGTCGTCGGACACCGCGACGTCCGCGACCTTCTCGCCGAAGCGGAACGTGACGCCGAGGTCGCGCAGCTGGAACTTGAGCGACTCGACGATCTCCGGGTCGCAGAAGTCGAGCATGTGGTCGCGCTGCTCGACCACGGTGACGCGCGAGCCGAGCGCGGCGAACATCGACGCGTACTCGATCCCGATCACCCCGGCGCCCACCACGACCAGCGACGACGGGATCTGCTCGAGCCGCAGGATCTCGTCGGAGTCGAGCACGCGGGCGGCGTCGAAGTCGACCTGCTTCGGCCGCGCCGGCCGGGTGCCGGTGGCGATCACGACGTGGTCGGCCGACAGCGTGCGCCGGTCGCCGCGGTGGCGGCCCTCGACGACCACGGTGTGCGCGTCGGCGAACGAGCCGGTGCCGTCGATCAGGTCGATGTGGTTGCGCATCAGCTGCGCGCGCACCACCTGGACCTCGCGCCCGACGACGTGCTGGGTGCGCGCCAGCAGGTCGGCGATGGTGATGTCCTGCTTGACCCGGTAGCTCGCGCCGTACAGCTCGCGCTGGTTCATGCCGGTCAGGTAGAGCACCGCCTCGCGCAGCGTCTTGGACGGGATCGTGCCGGTGTTGACGCACACCCCGCCGACCATGTCGTGGCGGTCGACGATCGCCACCCGCTTCCCGAGCTTCGCCGCGGCGATCGCGGCCTTCTGCCCGCCGGGGCCCGAACCGATGACGATGAGGTCGTACTCGTGCTCGCTCACGATGTCGAGCCTGCGCACCCGGCGGCCTCGGCGCAACCCCCCACCGGTGAAGATCCGCCGGCAATGCCGTCTCGGGGTTGGGGTGAGCGCGGTCGCCGCGGTCGGTCGCGCTGGTGGCGTACCTCGTCGTGCACGCCGGCCTGGCGCAGCCCCGCCGGCTGATCGCCGGGCTCGAGCGCCAGTGCGTCGAACGGTGCGACCTGATCTGCCGGACGCCGTCGGGCGACGCGGGCACCGGCGCCGGCCGCCGCGCGCCCTGCGCCGACTGCTCGACCGGCCCGGCGCCGAGGTCCGGCGGGCGGCGGCGCCCGGGCTGGTCATCGAGCTCGCCGGGCCGGCGCGCGCGGAAGGCGCCGCCGTGGCCACCGGCCGCTGCTTCGGCTCGGCGCGCCGGCTCCCGCCGGCCCCGGTGGCCGACTGGCTGCGCAGTGCCACCGTCCGTAGTCACAATCAGGCGTCGGGGTGGCGAACCGCAAAAAAAAAATCAGGACCGCAAAGAACCCCGCAACCGCTGCCAATCGGTCACGGTATCCAACCCGGACTCGATCTCCTCACCCAGCAGAGCAGCCAGCTGAGCAGCAACATCACCCCCGAGCAGCTCCCCGACCCGATCCACCAGCGACAAAGCCTCCCAAGGCGACGCCGCCAGCGAACCCACCACAGCCCCAGCCTCCGGCGGCGCCAGATTTTCTTCCAACCCGAACCGTCCAGCGGCCAGCAAGGCGGCCACCACGAGATGAGGCTGCGCATCGGCCCCGGCGAACCGGAACTCCAGCCGAGGACTCGACGACGCCCCGGCAACCCGCACCGAAGCGGTCCGGTCGTCATACCCCCAGCGAATCTCACGCGGCGAAAACGGCGCAGTCCGCAGCCGCACGTAGCTGTTCCACGTCGGCGCCCAGACACCGGTCAACGCCCGCGCATCCCGCAGCACACCGGCCAGGAACCCACCCAGCAGATCCGGCGCCGAACCGTCCACCGCGGACAAGGAAAGATGCACATGTCCCGAACTCCCCTGCCCTACCTCGGGCGCAGCGAGGTAGTCGGCGGTGACACCATGACGAGCCGCAACCCGCCGCACGATCAGCTGCTGTAACAAGACGTCATCACAGGCAGCCAAGGCGTCACGATGCCGAAGCACGATCTCGTACTGCCCCGGATGGCATTCCGCCCGCGCACTTTCCACCCCCAGCCCGGCATCGTCCAGCGCCGTCCGCAGATCGCGCAGCAACGGCGTCAGCCGTTCGGTCCCGCCCACGGCGTAGTCGACCCCGTGCGAGGTGAGCGGCCCGGCGGAGTCACGAAAAACCACCTCGTGCTCGATACCCACCGACGGTACGAGCCCCAGCCCCTCCAGCGCGGCGAGCTGCCCCCGCAACACCTCACGCGGCGCGAGCTCGGCGGCGGCCCCGGAAGGCCATTCGGCGTCGCACACCACGGCCCAGGTCCGATCCCCCAGCGGAACGGCCGAAGCCGCGTCCGGCCGCACGCGCAGATCGCCGAACCCCGCCAAATAGCCACCGAGCACCCCGGACGCGGGCAGCGGATCCCGCGACGGCGTCCAAGCGAAGACATAGCTGCAAACGCCGTAACCGTCGTCGAGCGCCGAAGCGGCGAAGGGCGCGGCCAGTTCCACCGCGGCGAACCGGGCGTGCGGGTCAGGGACGAGCAGGAGCAGCCGGGCGCCGTCTTCGGCGAGGACACCCCGCAGCACCGCCTCCCCCGCCGCGGCCGCCGCCCGCCGGGCGGCCAGCGACCGCGGCCCGGCCGGCCGCGCGAACGCCGTCACCACGCGCCGTCCGGATCCGCCGAGTGCAGCGGATTCGGCACCCGCCCCCAGCGGACGTCGAACTCGTCGTCGCGTTCCACCTTGTCGAAGCCCTGACCGGCGAAGTGCTCCCGGTTGAGCGTGACACGCTCGACGTCCGGCGCGAACAGCCGGCAGGCATCGAAGCGCGCGGCCACGTCCGGGTTCTCGTCGCGGTAGCGGGCGGTGATCTCCCGCACCGGCGCCCAGAACGCGGCCCGCGGCAGCCCCAGCTCGTCGAGCAGGACCTCGGCCCAGAACCGGAACTGGCCGGAGAACACGGAGCTGAACAGCGACTGGGCCAGCAGGTGCGCAGGCCAGCGCAGCATGTCCGCGGCGGCCTCCGGCGGGAGGGACGTGTAGCTGTCCAGCTGCTCGTCGAGCAGGTCGACCCCCTGCGCGAAGTCCTTGATCAGCACCCGCTGCGGGACCCCGGCGGCGTCGACGACGAGGATGAGGTTCTGGCCGTGCGGGCAGAAGCCGACACCGTGGCGCAAGAGCCACTGCAGCAACGGCGTCAGCAGCAGATCGAACAGCCGCGTCAGCCACACCGTCGCGTCGCCGCCGCCGATCAGGTGCGTCAGCACCGAAACGCCGTCGGGCCCGCGGTAGGGCAACGCGGCGAACGAAATCGCGCGCTCCCCCGCCGCGACCTGGATGGGCTCGCGCCACAGGGCACCCAGGGTTTCGTGGAACCGGTACGGCAGCTCCTCGATGTGCCCGAACAGCGGGTGCTTGACCGACACGCTCGCGACTTCGCCGAGCAGCCCGAACCGGTACTCCTCGGTCAGCAGCGGATCGGCCGCGCTGATCCGGCGCAGCCACGACGTCACCGACGGCCCCGCGAGCGTGGCCGCCGAGTTGAGCCCGCGGTAGACGAGCGTGTTCCGCACCGAAACCGCGGTCTTGACGTCGTGGCGGCCCGGCGTGCTCACGTTCGCGAGCGTCCGGACCGTCTGGTGCGGCCGGTAGGCGTCCGTGCTCTCGCCGAGGTCGATCACGACGCCGGTGGCGAGCTCGGCGGCGTAGAGCGTGCCGACGATTTCGTCGGCCTGCCACGGGTGCACGGGCACCCAGACGTAGTCCTCGGGCGCCCGGGCGGCGAAGTCCCGGCGCAGGTCGCCGAGTTCGGCGTCCAGCAGCGCGTCCCGGCTGAGCTCGTCGACGCAGCGGAACTCGGCGTGCCCGGGGTGCACGGCGAACCAGCGCAGCCGCAGGTCTTCCCCGGATTCGGGGGCGTACCGGGCGCGGTCGCGGGCGGAGAAGCCGACGCGGCCCTTGTTGAGCACCAGCCGCGGGTGGCCGGTGAGGTGCCCGTCGGCCCGGTTGTAATCCATTGTGGACAGCTCGGCTGCGGTCGGCGCACGGCGCAGCCGGGCGGCCTCGTTGGCGACCGTCGCGGTCAGCTCGGCCAGCACGTCCGCCAGCCGCAGGCCGCTCAGGCCCAGCACCGCGCGGGCGTCGACGACCAGGGTGCGCGGATCGGTGACCGGCTCGCCGCCCCGCCGCGCGCTGCCCGGTTCGACCGTCCAGGCGTCGAACGCGCCGCGCCGGGCGCGGAAGGTGTAGCTCACGCCGTCCGGGAGGTCCAGCCGGTAGCCGTCGCCGTCCGCGACGGGCTCCAGCATGTGCTCGTAGGACAGCTCGCCGAGCATCTTGTGCGTGATCAGGGCGCCGGCCGCGCGCCAGGCGGCCGCCTCGTCGATCGTCAATTCTCCTCCAGGCCGAACGTGGTGAAGGCGGTGCGGCCGGGCAGCTCGTGCACGGTCCGGCCGCACACGGCGTTGAGGATCACGGCCGCCCGCCAGGCGCCGAGACCGAGGTCGGGGGCACCGGGGCCGTGGGTGTGCCGCTCGGCGTTCTGCACGAACAGCGGCCCCGGCACGTCGAGGGCGACGCGGTAGCCGGCATCGACGACCAGGCGCCCCCGCTGGTCGCGGTGGACGGCGTCGCCGAGCCCGGCCAGCAGCGGTCCGGTCGGCGTCTCCGCGTAACCGGTGGCCGCGACGACGGCGGCGGTGCGCACGGTGCCGCTGCGGCCCTGCTGCGCGTGCCGCACGCCGAGCTCGATCTCGCCGTCCACAGTGGACGCGGAGACCACCTCGACGCCGGGGGTCAGCACCGCGCCGGGCGGCCCGGCGATGCTGCGGCGGTAGAGCTCGTCGTGGATCGCGCCGATCGTTTCGGTGTCGATGCCCTTGTACAGCTGCCACTGCGTGGGCAGCAGCCGGTCGCGGACGGCGTCCGGAAGGCTGTGGAAGTACCCGGTGTAGTCCGGGGTGAACTGCTCCAGCCCGAGTTTCGAGTACTCCATCGGCGCGAACGCCGGCGTCCGCGCCAGCCAGCGCAGTCCGTCCACAGTGGACCGGGAGCGCAGCAGGTCGAGGACGACCTCGGCCCCGGACTGCCCGGACCCGACCACCGTGACGCTGTCCGCGGCCAGCAGCGCGTCCCGGTGGGTCAGGTAGTCGGCCGAGTGCAGCACCGGGACGGCCGGGTCGGCCACCAGCCCGCGCAGCGGTTCCGGCACCGACGGCACCGAGCCGACACCCAGCACGACGGCGTCGGCGAGCACCGGCTCGGTCCCGGCGACGGTCAGCTCGAACGCCGCTTCGGTGTCGTGCCAGCGGACGCCGGTGACCTCGTGGCCGAACCGGCACGACGGCAGCCGGGCAGCGGCCCAGCGGCCGTAGTCGTCGTACTCGGCGCGCGGCAGGTGGAACCGCTCGGCGAAGTAGAACGGCAGCAGCCGCCCGCGGTCGCGCAGGTAGTTCAGGAAGGAGAACGGGCTCGTCGGGTCGACCAGGGTGACGAGGTCGGCCAGGAACGGCACCTGCAGCGTCGCGCCCTCGACCAGCAGGCCGGGGTGCCAGCGGAACTCCGGGCGCGCGTCGAAGAACACCGCGTCCAGGCCGTCGACCGGGGCGGCCAGCGCCGCGAGCGAGAGGTTGAACGGCCCGATCCCGATCCCGGCGAGGTGGTGGCGCCTCACGAAGCGACCGGGCTTTCCCGGCCGGCCACCAGTTCGGCACCCGCGGTCGCGGCGATCCGGTCGAGCAGCGGGCGGTAGTCGCCGCCGGTCGTGCCGGGGTGCAGCAGCGTGAGCTTCAGCCACAGCCGGTTCTCGCCGCCCGGCCCGGTCGGCAGCGCGGCGCGGCCGACGACCGCGGTGCCCGCTTCGAGCAGGGCGCGGCGCACGCGGGCGACGAGCTCGTCACCGGCGTCGCCGCCGAGCTCGTCGGCGACCGACGGCCGCAGCACCACTGTGGACAGTTCCGGCGTGCCCCACAGCCGCAACCCGGGGTGGTCGTCCACGAGCCGGGCGACCTCGGTGGCGGTGGTGCAGCAGCGTTCGACGAGCGCGCCGAGACCGTCGGTGCCGAGCGCGTGCACGGTGACGGCCATCCGGAAGGCGTCGGGCCGCCGCGACGTCCGGATCGACCGGCCGAGCAGGTCGGGCAGGCCGGCTTCGGTGTCGTCGTCGGCGTTGAGGTACTCGGCCCGGACGGTGAGCGCGGCGAGGTCGGCGGCCTCCCGGGCGGCGAAGAGCCCGGCGGCGACCGGCTGCCAGCCGAACTTGTGCAGGTCGAGGGCCACGGAGTCGGCCAGCTCGAGCCCGGCGAGCTTGGTCTTGAGCGACTCGCTGCAGAGCGCCATGCCGCCGTAGGCCGCGTCGACGTGCAGGCGCGCCTGGTGCCGGCGGCAGATCCGGGCGATTTCGGGCAGCGGGTCGAGGGTGCCGGTGTTGGTGGTGCCGGCGGTGGCGACGACGACGGAGTCCGGCGTGAGGACGCCGGCGAGGGCGCCGGGCAGCATCCGGTCGCCTTCGCAGGGGACGACGACGGGGGCGGGCAGGCCGAGCAGCCAGGCGGCGCGGGCGACGCTGTGATGGGCGTTGGCGCCGCAGACGGGCTGGGCACGGGGGTTGCGTTCGCGGGCCAGAAGCAGGCCGAGGAGGTTGGACTCGGTGCCACCGGTGGTCACGACGGCATCGGGGGTTTCGGCGCGCGGGTAACACAATCGGGCGATTCCGGCGGTGAACTCCCGCTCGAGTTCGCTGGCGACGGGCGCCTGGTCCCAGGAGTCCATGGAGGGGTTGAGCGCACTCGCGACGACATCGGCGGCCACGGAGACGGCAAGCGGCGGGCAGTGCAGGTGAGCGGCACAGGCGGGATCGGCAGGATCGGCCGACCCGGCGGCGAGAAGCCGGCTGAGCTCTTCGAGGGCGGCTTCGGCCCCGACGCCGGTCCGGGGCAGGGCGGACGGAAGCCGGTGGGCGGCGGCGGGTTCAGCGTGAGGGGCGGCTCCCGGGGCGGACCGGAGGCGACTTGCTTCGGCGGCGACGGATCCGGCGCCTGGCACGGTCGCGGCCGGATCCAGCGCGCCGCGGGAGGCGGCAGCCGTCTCGGTGGCTGCCTGTCGGCCCGCCCCGCCCGCGGGCACCGGCCCGCCGGCCGCCGTCGCCTGGTCGAGCTCGCCGCGCTCGGCCACCAGGGCCGCCGCCACCGCGGCCGGGCCGCCTGCCGGGACCGGGCCGCCGCGCTCGGCGATGCCCGCCGCCATTCCGCGGAGGGCCACCGGGATCAGCTCGCCGAGCCGGTCCGCGCCGCCTTCGCCACCGGCCAGCCCGTCTGCCCGCATGTGCCCCGCCTTCCTTAGGGTTGCCTTGCCTACGCTGAGCCACAGTACGGCGACCGGCGGCTGCCTGTCATCCGGTCCCGTCCAGCATGCTCGACCGGGTGGCGGGAACGCGTCGGCCATCGGGAGTAGGTTCAGCGCGAGGAGGTGATCACCGTGCCCGCGACCCGGTGGGACGTCCTGCTGGCCATCGCCGCCGGCGGCGCGCTGGGCAGCCTCGCCCGGTACGGCCTGTCCGTGGCGATCCCGCACGCCCGCGGGGAGTTCGCGCTCGCGACGCTGCTCACCAACGTGCTCGGCTGCCTGCTCATCGGTGTCCTGATGGCGATCCTGACCACCACCGCGCGCCCCCACCACCTGCTCCGGCCGTTCCTCGGCGTCGGGATCCTCGGCGGGTTCACGACGTTCTCCACGTTCGTCACCGACACCCTCGACGCGGCGACGACCGGGCGCATACTGGGTTCGCTGGCCTACGCGGTGGCGTCGGTGGCGCTGTGCCTGACCGCGGTCGCCGCCGGTCTCACCGCAACGCGAGCTGTGCGAAGGGGACGTTGATGGAAGGACCCGCGACCCGCCTGACGATCTACATCGGCGAAGACGACCACTGGCACCACAAGCCGCTCTACCACGAGATCGTCCGCCGGGCGCGCGACGCCGGGCTCGCGGGCGCTTCGGTCCTTCGCGGCGTCGAGGGTTACGGCGCGTCGTCGCTGATCCACACGACGCGGATCCTGTCGCTGTCGGAAGACCTGCCGCTGGTGATCGTGATCATCGACGACGAGGCGAAGCTGCGGACGTTCCTGCCCCGGCTGGACGAGCTGATCGGCGAGGGACTGGTGACACTCGACCAGGTCGAGGTGGTCCGCCACGGGGGGCGGACGGAGTGACGCCGGTCCTGGTGGCCGTGGGCGGAGCGGCGGGGTCGGTGCTGCGCTACTTGACCGACCGCCGCATCCAGCACCGGCGCGACTCGCCGTTCCCGTTCGGGACGCTGACGGTGAACATCATCGGCTCGTTCATCCTGGGCTTCCTGAGCGGCTGGCTCCTGCACGGCGCCGAGCCGTCCTCGGTCCGCGCCCTGGTGGCGGCGGGCTTCTGCGGCGGCCTGACGACGTTCTCGACGTTCGGGTACGAGACGGTCCGGCTGTTCCTGGAGAAGACGCGGCTGTACGCCGTGCTGAACGTGCTGGCGACGGTGGTCGCAGGCCTGGCCTCGGGGGCGCTGGGCCTGCTCCTCGCGACCGGCGTCTTCGCCTAGCGGTCCGGACGCCGCATCCGCCGCTGCACGCGGCCGAGCGCCTCGTCGAGCCGCGTGGCCCGGCCGTTTTCCCGGCCCGCGCGGCGCTCGAGCTTCCACTCGACGTACTCGGCCAGCGTGGTGTGGGCCCACTTGCGCTTCACCCGGCGCCGGCTCCGCAGCAGCCGCAGCTCGGCCGCCTCGGCGCGGGCTTCGTCGGGCACACCGGTCGCCGCCCGCAGCGCGAGGTTCTCCCGCGCGCGGTTCGCGCGGCGGGCGAACGCCTTGCTGCGCGGCAGGTCCTTGCGCGTCGACTTGGCGTTTTCGCCGTAGTCGTCGCGCCGGTCCTTCAGGTAGCTGAGCCGTTTCTTCTCCGGCGGTGTCCTGCGCTTCATCCGTCCTCCTCCGGCGCCCAGGAAACACCGGGCGCCGGCGGAGGGCAACGGGATATCAGCGCGGCGCCAGGCCGCGCACCTGCTCGAACGGGTCCTCGCCGGTCGGCAGCAGGGCGATGATCGGCGTCGTCAGCCCGTTGTCCACGTAGGACTGCACCTGCTCGCGGCAGGACTCCACGCTCCCGTGGATGACCAGCTCGTCCACGACCGAGTCCGGGATCACCTGGTTCGCCTTCTGCCGGTCGCCGGCCGCCCAAGCCTCGTGCATCGGGGCCAGCGCCTCGCCACGCCCCAGCCACTCGTGGAACGCCGCGTACACCGGCACCGTCAGGTAGCTCGAAATCAGCATCCGCCCCAGGCCGCGTGCCGCTTCCGCGTCCTCCGTCGGGCAGACGAAGATCCGGGCCGCCAGCTCGACGTCCGGACCGACCACCGAACGCACCTGCGGTACGTCCGAAGCGGCCAGCCAGTTCGTGATCGCGCCGTCCGCTTCGCGGGCCGCCAGGCGGAGCATGCCCGGGCGCAGGGCCGCCAGCATGATCGACGGCGGCGGGTCGGCCGGGCGCTCCAGGCGGAACTTCGAGACCGCGAACGTCTCGTACTTCTCGCTGACCTTCTCCCCCGCCAGCGCCGTGCGCAGGAAGCGCAGCGTGTCCCGCGACCGCGCGAACGGCTCGTCGAAGGAAGCCGCGTTCCACTGGGACACGATCACCGGCGACGACGCGCCGATGCCGAGGACGAACCGGCCCGGGGCCAGCTCCGCCACCGTGGCCGCCTGCATCGCCAGCAGGCCGGGGCCGCGCGTGTACACCGGGACGATCGCCGTGCCCAGGCGCAGCTGCGGTGCCCACTGCGACGCCAGCACCAGCGGGGTGAACGCGTCCGTGCCCGCCGTCTCGGCCGTCCACGCGTCCGTGTAGCCCAGGTCCGGCAGCTGTTCGACCAGCTCGCGGTGCGCCGTCAGCGGCACCCCGGTCAGCGGGATCGTGAGGCCCCAGCGGCTCATGCAGTCTCCTTCTCGACGGCGGACAGCTCGCGCAGCAGCCAATCGACCTGCGTGCGCATCAGGTTCTCCGCGACCTCTTCGGCCTGCGGCGTCATGTGGGTGGCGCCCGCCAGCGGCAGGAAGACGTGCGGGCGGCCCTTCGCCAGCAGCGCCGACGACAGGCGCAGCGAGTGCGCGACGAACACGTTGTCGTCGGCCAGCCCGTGCACGATCAGCAGCGCGCGGCTCAGCTCCGCCGCGCTCTCGATCAGCGAGTTGTGCGCGTAGCTGTCCGGTTCGTCCTGTGGCTTCCCGAGGTACCGCTCGGTGTAGTGCGTGTCGTACAGCGACCAGTCGGTGACCGGCGCGCCCGCGACCGCCGCGTGGAAGACGTCCGGCCGGCGCAGCACCGCCAGCGCCGAGAGGTACCCGCCGTAGGACCAGCCGCGGATCGCCACGCGTTCCACGTCCAGCTCGGGGAACTGCGCGGCCGCCGCCTGCAGGGCGTCCACCTGGTCCTGCAGGGTGACGTCGGCGAGCCGCCCGTGGATCTCGCGCTCCCACACCGCGCCGCGGCCTGGCGTGCCGCGGCCGTCCGCGACGAGCACCGCGAACCCCTGGTCGGCCAGCCACTGCGACGTCAGGAACGCGTTGCGGCTCTGCAGGACGCGCTGGGCGTGCGGCCCGCCGTACGGGTCGAGCAGCACCGGCAGCTTGCCCTCGCTCGGCTCGTACCCGCGCGGCAGCAGCAGCGCCGCACGCAGGTTCCGCTCGCCCAGCGTCAGCCAGGTCAGGTTGGGCACGATGTCCGGGTCCACAGTGGACGACTCGATCGACGCCACCGGCGAACCGTCCCGCAGGACCGACACGCGCGGCCCGCTGTGCTCCAGGCTCCACGACGAAAGCACGGTGACCGCGGCGGACCCGGCGCCCACGTGCACGCCGTCCACAGTGGACAGGCGGCGCACCGAGCCGCCTTCCGTGCGGAAGACGTGGATCTGGGTCGGGTCGTCCTCCGACGCGCTGAAGAGGATCTCGTCGCCGACGTCGAGCACGGCCCGCAGCTGCAGCCCGGCCGGCGTGACGGCCTCGCCGCCGACGAAGAGCCGGTGGTCGCCGTCGACCATGCCCTCGACGACCAGCCGGCCGTCGGGGGTCCAGGCCGGGACGCCGCCGACGATGTCGATCCAGTGCTGGTCGGCAGCGGTGTGCACGACCGACGTCGAGCCGTCGGTGACGTCCAGGGCGAGGACGTCCATCCGCTTCTGGTCGCGCGGCTGCACGGCGAGCAGCGGCGCGCCGCCGGCCGACCAGTGCACCGACGCCAGGTACTCCCAGTCGCCCGGCGCGACGTCGACGCGCGAGCCGTCCAGGCCGAGCACGGACAGCGACACCAGCGCGTTCGTGGTGCCCGCGGCCGGGTAGGCGACGACGTTCGCCGGGTGCTGCGGGTTGGCCGGGTCGGCGATGGTCCAGCGCGGCACCGGGCCGCGGTCGGAGCGTTCGGCGAGGATGCTGCGGCCGTCGGGGGCCCACCAGTAGCCGCGGGTGCGGTCCATCTCCTCGGCGGCGATGAACTCGGCGAGGCCCCAGGCGATGTCCTCGCCGTCCTCCTCGACCAGCACGCGGTCGTCGCCGGACGCCAGCTCCAGCACGTGCAGCCGCCGGTCCTGGACGTAGGCGACGTGCGTGCCGGCCGGGCTGGGCCGCGGGTCGATGACCGCGCCGTCGACGCGCAGCGTCACCTCGCCCGAAGCGAGGTCCAGGGTGTAGAGCTTGCCCGAGAGCGAGAACACCGCGACGGTGAAGGCCGCGTCGACGCCGTAGTGGACGACACCGCCGCCGGTCTCGCGGGCCCGTTCGCGCCGCGCGCGCTCTTCGGCGGGCAGCTCCTCCTCGCCGGGCAGCAGCTCGGCGGCGTCGACGAGCTTCGTCTCGGCGCCGGTCGCGAGGTCGGCCGACCACAGGCTGTGCCGGGGGTCGGTGCCCGACTCCGCGCGCAGGAACAGCACGCGGGAGCCGTCCGGGGCGACCCGGAACTCCTTCGGCGCGCCGAGGGTGAAGCGCTGGGTCCGGGCCTGCTTGCGGAGGAACGGGAGGTCGTCGACATCGGTCACGCCCGCACTCTTCCAGACGATCACGCCGGGGCGCCAACGCCCTTCAGCTTGGCCAGCTCGGCGTCGACGTCGTAGTCCGGCTCGGGGAACCGAGGCCGCAGGTCGGCGAGGGTCTCGATCAGCAGCTCGGCGACGGCCCAGTTGCGGTACCACTTGTGGTCGGCGGGCACCGCGTACCAGGGCGCCCGCTCGGTGGAGGTCTTCTCGAAGATGCCGGCGTAGGCGTCCTGGTAGGCCGGCCAGTGCGAACGCGCCTCGAGGTCGCCGGGGTTGTACTTCCAGCGCTTCTCGGGCGTGACGAGCCGGGCCTTCAGCCGCTTGAGCTGCTCCTCCGGCGAGATGTGCAGGAACACCTTGAGGACGGTGGTCCCGGCGTCGGCCAGCTCCTGCTCGAACGCGTTGAGCTCGGCGTAGCGGCGCTGCCGTTCGGCCGCGGTGAGCAGCCCGGACACCTGCGGGACCAGGATGTCCTCGTAGTGCGAGCGGTCGAAGACGCCGATCTGCCCGGGCGCGGGCAGCTGCTTGCGGATCCGCCACAGGTATTCGTGACGCTGCTCGGCCGCGGTCGGCTTCTTGAACGCCGCGTACCGGACGCCCATCGGGTTGACCAGGCCGAGCACGTGCGAGACCGTGCCGCCCTTCCCGGAGGTGTCCATGCCCTGCAGCACGAGCAGCACCCGGCGCGGGCTGCCGCCGACGCCCTCGGCGAACAGCGCCTCCTGCAGCGCCGACAGCCGCTTCCCCGCGCTGTCGAGCCCGGCGAGGGCCTTGGCTTTCTTGCTGGGCCCGACCGGGGCCGAGCCCGGGTCGGGCAGCTCACCGCCGACGCGCAGCGCGTCCCGGACCCGGCTTCCGTCGTCCTTCTTGGCCATCCAGCGAAACTACCCGGTCAAGCGGCGGCTTTCGCGGCGAAGAGGTCCAGGAGGGCACCGTCCACGGTCCGCTCGCACCAGCGCCCGGCCGGCTTCGGCTCGAGGACGGCTTCGGCGAGGTCGCCGAAGCCGATGTCGTGCTGCCGCGGCCACCAGCTGTCGAAGGCCGTCAACGACCACGCATTGTTTCGGGGGTGTGAACACGATATTGCGCAACGAACAACGGGTGAAAGCAACGATTCCCGGCTGAACTCTGCGTGTTCTGCCTCTAACCTGAACACATGACGACGTTCGCCGGCCGGGAGACCGCCGCCCCCACCGCCGCGAGCTTCATCGAGCTCGACGAGCGGTGGAGCACGCACAACTACCACCCGCTGCCCGTCGTGATCGCCGAAGCCTCCGGTGCCTCGGTGACCGATGTCGAGGGCAAGTCCTACCTCGACTTCCTCTCCGGCTATTCGGCCCTGAACTTCGGCCACCGCCACCCGGACCTGATCGCCGCCGCCGTGGCCCAGCTCGGGCGCGTCACGCTGACGTCGCGGGCGTTCCACCACGACCAGCTCGGCCTGTTCTGCCGCGAGCTGGCCGAGCTGACCGGCACCGAGCTGGTGCTGCCGATGAACTCCGGCGCCGAAGCCGTCGAGTCCGCGGTCAAGATCGCCCGCAAGTGGGCGCACCGGGTCAAGGGCGTGCCGGACGGCACGGCCGAGATCATCGTCGCCGGGTCGAACTTCCACGGCCGGACCACCACGATCGTGTCGTTCTCCACCGACGAGACCGCCCGCGCCGACTTCGGCCCGTTCACGCCGGGCTTCGTCACGGTGAAGTACGGCGACGCGGCCGCGTTGCGCGACGCGATCACCCCCCGCACCGCCGCGGTGCTGCTGGAGCCGGTGCAGGGCGAGGCCGGCGTCGTCGTGCCGCCGGAGGGCTACTTCGCCGACGTCCGCGCCGCGTGCGACGAGCACGGCGTGCTGCTGATCGCCGACGAGATCCAGTCGGGGCTGGCCCGCACCGGCACGGTGCTGGCGCTGGACCACGAGGGCGTCCGCGCCGACGTCTACACCCTCGGCAAGGCCCTCGGCGGCGGCATCCTGCCGGTGTCCGCGGTGGCCGGCCGCCGGGACGTGCTGGGCGTGCTGAAGCCGGGCGAGCACGGCTCGACCTTCGGCGGCAACCCCCTGGCCTGCGCGGTCGGGCGGGCGGTCGTCAAGCTGCTGGCGACCGGCGAGTTCCAGCAGCGGTCGACGGAACTGGGCGCCCACCTGCACGCCCGCCTGAACGCGCTGATCGGCAGCGGGCTGTCGGAGGTCCGCGGCCGCGGCCTGTGGGCGGGCATCGACATCGCCCCCGGCGGTCCCTCCGGCCGCGAGGCATCGGTGGCGCTGTCCGCACGGGGCGTGCTGTGCAAGGAGACGCACGAGCGCACGCTGCGCGTGGCTCCGCCCCTGGTGATCACCCGCGAGGAACTGGACCGCGGCATCGACGCGATCACCGAGGTGATCCGCCCCTGAAACCACCCGGACGCCGCCGGGTGAGCCTCCCGCCCCGGCGGCGTCCGGGAGCACAATGTCCCCTTCGGACGTTGTGCCCGGTATGGGATCAGGGGAACGCCCGCTGGTGGGCACCGAATGCGTGACACCGGCCGAGCTGTACGAGCAGGGAAAGCGGCTCCGGGAGAAAACACCCGTAACCGCACACGACCACAAGGCCGCAGCGAAAGACCGGCCGTCGCCGCAGCAGTACTTCGAAGCCAGCAACGCCGGGCGGCTGCCGGAACTGGCCGAGCTCCGGCGGGCACGGATGCTCGCCTCCCCCTTCACCTTCTTCCGCGGCGCCGCCGGGCTGATGGGGGCCGACCTCGCCGGCACGCCGGCCTCCGGGCTGACCGCCCAGCTATGCGGTGATGCCCACGCGGCGAACTTCGGGCTCTACGGCACGCCCGAAGGCGGCATCGTGATGGACATCAACGACTTCGACGAGACCGTGCCCGGCCCGTGGGAGTGGGACCTCAAGCGGCTCGCCGCCAGCCTCGTGCTCGCCGGCCGTGAAGGCGGCATCGGCGAAGCCGGCTGCCGCGAGGCCGCCGAAGACGCCGTGAAGTCCTACCGCCGGACCATCCGCGCGCTGGCCGAGCTGCCGTTCCTGCGGAGCTGGAACGCGCTGCCGGATTCGTCGGTGCTGTCGAAGGCGCGGGCCGGCGAGCTGATCGACGACTTCGCCAACGCCGCCGAGAAGGCCCGCAAGAACGACAGCGCGAAGGTGTCCGCGAAGTGGACCGAACGCGTCGACGACCACGAAACCGGCCTGGCCCGGCACCGGTTCGTCGAAGACCCGCCCGTGCTGACCCACGTCGACGAGCGGACCGCGGCGGCCGTCGCCGCCGGCCTGGTGTCCTATGTGGACACCCTGCGTGAGTCGCGGCGCACGCTGATCGCGCGGTACCGGCTCGCCGACGTCGCCTTCCGGGTCGTCGGCACGGGCAGCGTCGGCCTGCGCAGCTACGTCGCCCTCCTGCACGGCAACGACGACGAAGACCTGGTGCTGCAGGTGAAACAGGCGCAGCGGCCCGCGCTGGCGCCGTACCTGGACCTGCCCGCGGCGGCGCACGAAGGGCAGCGCATCGTCGACGGCGCCCGGCTGGTGCAGGCCGAGACGGACATCCTCCTCGGCTGGACCACGATCGACGGTGTCCCGTTCATCGTCCGGCAGTTCCGCAACCTCAAGGGCGACATCGACCCGGCGGCACTGGAAAAAGACCACCTCGACGACTACGGCCGGCTGGCCGGGGCGCTGCTCGCCCGCGCCCACACGCGATCGCTGCACCCGAAGCTGCTCTCGGGCTACTTCGCCGACGACTCCGAGCTCGACGAGGTGATGGGCGCGTACGCCGTGCGGTATGCGGACCGGACGGAGGCCGACCACGCCGCCTTCTCCCGTAGCTGACCGGACAGGAAGCCGGTCAACGCTGGAGAACAACTTCCCTGCCGTGCTAGACGTTCGTGAACGGGTGACGGCGGAGGAGGCGGCGTGGCGGATCTCAAGCGGCGGTCGGTGCTCACGGGCGCGGTCGCGACGGCCCTGGCGGCCACGGCGGCGCCCGCGCTCGCGGCTCCCCGGCGCCGGGCGTTCCGGCTGGGCGTCAACTACACGCCGTCGACGCGCTGGTTCCACATGTGGGAGGACTGGCGCGAGGACGACCTGCGCCGCGACCTGCGCGACATCGCCGAGCTGGGGCTCGACCACATCCGGATCATGCTGCTGTGGCCGGCCTTCCAGCCCGAACCGCACCTGGTGAGCGGCGAGAAGCTCGACCGCCTGCACCGGTTCCTCGACCTCGCCGGCGCGGCCGGGCTGGACGTCGAAGTGACGGTGTTCAACGGCCACATCTCGGCCCGCTACTGGACGCCGAACTGGCTGCAGACGACACCGGAGCCGGTCAACTGGTTCACCGACCCGGCGGCCCTCGACGCCCAGCGCGCGCTGCTGGCCGCCCTCGCCGAGCGGATCGGCCGGCACCCGCGGTTCCTCGGCTTCGACCTGTCGAACGAGCCGTACTACTACTGGGCCTCCTACGCCGGTCTGTCCGTCACCCCGGCGCAGGCGGACGCGTGGGCCCGCACGCTGTGCGCCACCGCCGAGGAAGTGGCCCCCGGCAAGGCGCACACGGTGGGCTGCGACCGAGCGCCGTGGGACAACGGCACCTACTTCACCCGCGCCGGGCTGGCGGACGCGGGCAACGTGGTGGCGATCCACCCGTGGACGTCGTTCTTCGGCACGCTGAAGACGGACCCGCTCGCCGCGTTCGCCACGCACAACGCGGAGCGGCTGATCCAGGTCGCCCAGGCCTACGCGACGGACCCGGCGCGCCGGGTGTGGATCCAGGAGGACGGCGCGGCACCGTCGATCCACTTCAGCGACGCGACCCGCCCGCAGTACGGCGAGTGGCTGTCCCGCTCGATCCGCAACGCGGCTTCCTGCGCCCACACGCTGGGTTTCACGTGGTGGTGCTCGCACGACGTGAACCCGGCGCTGGTGCCGAACCTGAACCCCCTGGAGTACGACCTGGGCCTGTACACGAACGACCGCCGGCTGAAGCCGGCCGGCCAGGCGCTGAAGGCGCTGGTGGCGGAGTTCGACCGGACCCCACCGCAGCCGGCCCCCAGGACGACGGCGATCGTGGTCCCGGACCTGGTCCCGACGGCGGGCAACGACCGGTTCTTCGAGCTGGCGGCCGAAGGCAAGCGGGTGGCGTTCGTGCTGCAGAGCCGCGCTTCGGACGCGGCCTACCTCCGGGCCCGCGGCATCACCGAGCTCATCCAGCCGTGACCAGCGCGGCGACGTCCGCCGCGCAGCCCCAGGCCAGCGTGATCCCCGCGCCCCCGTGGCCGTAGCAGTGCACCACGTCGCCCGTCCGCTCCAGCCGCACCTCGCGCCGGAACGGGCGCAGCCCCACCAGTGACCGCAGCACCTTCGCTCCCGCCAGCCGCGGCTCCAGTTCGCGGCAGCGGCGCAGGATGTCCGCCGTCACGCCGGGGTTCGGGTCGGTGTCGCCGCGGCCCGGCTCCTCCGTGCCGCCGCACACCGCGTGGGTGCCGTGCGGGATCACGTACGTCACGCCCGGGCCGGTCTCGTCGACCACGAACTCCGCCAGGCCCGGGTCGGCCACGTGCACCACCTGGCCGCCGACCGGGACCATCGAGCCGTCGCCCGCCAAGGGGCCTGCGCCGAGACCCGCCGCGTTGACCACCACATCCGCGTCGAGACCCGAAAACGACGTCAAGGTCCGATACTCGACGCGCACGCCCAGCGCGCGCACCCCGGCCAGCAGCCAGCTCAGGTACACCGGCGTGTCGACCACCGCCGTCGTGAACTCCACGCGGTCGCCGTCGCGGGCCGCGCCGACCGCCGGGAGCCACTGCGGGTCGGGTGCCCCCGGCGCCAGCAGGACCCGGCCGCGGCGGAAGCGGAGACCCGGGGCGTCCTGTCCGCGGAACACCGCGAGGCTGGCCGCGGTCCACCGGACCACGCGCTCGTCGAGGCGGTGCCCCGGCGGGTACACGACCCCGCCTGCCACCGCCGATGTCGACTCGGCCGGCGGGGCCGCCGCCACGACCGTCACCTCGTGCCCCGCCTCTGCCAGCCGGTACGCGCTGGTCAGCCCGGCCATCCCGGCACCGGCGACTGTGACCCGCATCCGCTCCTCCCAAGGTCGGCCCCTCGCATGGTGACGCACCGGCGGCGTCCGGTGGGCCGCGGGGGCCCGGCTACCCTCGCGCGGGTGAGGTCGATCGCCGCGGTCTGCGGTTTGTTCGCGCTGCTGCTGGGCCTGCCGTTCGCCGGCGGGAGCACACCCGGCGCGGTCGACGACGCCGCCGCCGCGGCCGTCGCGCACCTGAGCCCCGGCGTGCTGCGGGCGCTGGTGTTCCCGACCGAGCCGTACGTCGTGATCGCGCTGGGCCTGCTCGCGGCCGGCCTGTGCCTGCGCGCCGGACGGCGGCCGGAGGCCGCGCTCGCGCTCGCCGTGCCGGTGCTGGCCATCCTGCTGACGACGTGGCTGCTGAAACCGCTGTACGACCGGTGGAAGAACGGCACCCTCGTCTACCCGAGCGGCCACACGGTGAGCCTGGTCGCGGTGCTGACCGTGCTCGTGCTGGTCACGCGCCGGGTGGTCGTGGTGGTGCTGGCGGCGGTGGCGCTGCTCGCCGCGACGGCCGGGCTCGTCGGCCTCGGCTACCACTACCTCACCGACGTCGCCGGCGGGACGCTGTGGGCCGTCGCGGTCGTGCTGTTCAGCTGGCCGGCGCGGCGTCCCGAGCCAGCGCCGTCAGCCGGCTGACCGCGCGCAGGTACTTCTTGCGGTAGCCGCCGTTCACCATCTCCTCGGTGAACAGCGACGGCAGCGGCTCGCCGGAGACGACCAGGGGGATGGCGCGGTCGTAGAGCCGGTCGGCGAAGGCGACCAGCCGCAGCGCCACGTTCTGGTCCGGCGCCGGGTGGACGCCGCGCAGGTGCACGCGGGTGACGCCGTCGAGCAGCCGTCCGTAGCGGGACGGGTGCAGCTCGGCGAGGTGGGCGCACAGCGCGTCGAAATCGTCCACTGTGGACCCCTCGTGGGCCTCGGCCGACGACGCCAGCTCGTCGGCGGAAACCGGCGGCGGGGCGTCCGGCAGGCCGCGGTGACGGTAGTCCGGGCCGTCGACGCGCACCACGCCGAAGCGGGCCGACAGCGTCTGGATCTCGCGCAGGAAGTCCTCGGCGGCGAACCGGCCCTCCCCCAGCTTCTCGGGCAGCGTGTTCGACGTCGCCGCGACGAACACCCCGGCGTCCATCAGCTCCTGCAGCAACCGGGTGACCAGCGTGGTGTCGCCCGGGTCGTCGAGCTCGAACTCGTCGATGGCCAGGATCCGGTGCTCCGACAGCCGCCGCACGGCCTCGGCGAAGCCCAGCGCGCCGACCAGGTGGGTCAGCTCGACGAACGTGCCGTACGCCTTGGGCGAGGGCGCCGCGTGCCACGTCGAGGCGAGCAGGTGGGTCTTGCCGACGCCGAACCCGCCGTCGAGGTAGAGCCCCATCGGGCCGGCCGGCTCCGGGGACCCGCCGAACAGCTTGAAGCGCTTCTTCTCCTTGCGCGCGGCCACCTTGCCCGCGAATGCCGAGCACTCCTCGACCGCGGCGGCCTGGCTGGGCTCCTCGGGGTTCGGGAGGTAGGTCTCGAACCGGACGGCGTCGAACCGCGGCGGCGGCACCAGCGCGCCGATCAGCTCGTCGGCGGACAGCTCGGGACGGCGGCCGATCAGGTGCGCGGGCATGGTCGCAGAGCCTATCGGCGCCGCAGGTGCCGGTGAGCGGGCATATGCCCCGGTAGAGACGTGCTTCACGTCCGTGCTGGGATGACCGGGTGCAGAGTGTGTGGCCCGATCGGACGGGCGAACTGACCGGTTCGGACCTCGAAGAGATCTACGCCTACCCGGAGAACCTGGACCGTCCCTGGGTGCAGGTGAACTTCGTCGCGTCCGCCGACGGCGCCGTCGAGATCGACACGACGTCCGCGGGCCTCTCGCACGCCGCCGACCGGAAGGTCTTCCTGCTCGGCCGCGAGCTCGCCGACGTGATCCTGGTCGGCGCCGGGACCGCCCGCGCCGAGAACTACCGCGGCGTCGTCGCGGGCCCGAAACGCCTGGAGCGCAGACGCCGGCTCGGGTTCACCACCGTCCCGCCGATCGCCGTCGTGACGCGCACCGCGGACCTGGACCCGGCGTCCCGGCTGTTCACCGAAACCGCCGTCGCCCCGATCGTGGTCACCACGGACACCGCCGACACGCGCGCCCTCGAAGCCGCCGGCGCCGAAATCCTGCGTGCGGGCGGCGAGGACGTCGACCTGCCCCGCGCCCTCGCGCTGCTCGCCGCCCGCGGCCTGCGCCGGGTCGACTGCGAAGGCGGCCCCGGCCTGTTCGCCCGGCTCGTCGCCGCCGACCTCGTCGACCAGCTGTGTCTGACCGTCGCACCGCTGCTGGTGGCCGGGACCGCCGGCCGGATCGCCGCGGGCGCCGCACCCGACGTCCCGCGCCGGCTCGCGCTGGCCTCGGTCCTGGTCGAGGACGGCTTCACGCTCCTGCGCTACCGCCGGGACGCCGGGTGAGCGACGACGCCGAGCTCCTCGCCCGGGCCGCGGGCGGCGACGAAACGGCGTTCGGCTCGCTGGTGCGGCAGCACACGCCCCGGATGTACCGGGTCGCGCTGCGGATCACCGGCAGCGCGGCCGAGGCCGAGGACGTCGTGCAGGAGGCGTGGCTCGCCGCGTGGCGGTCGCTGGCCGGGTTCCGGCAGGAGTCGGCGGTGTCGACCTGGCTCTACCGGGTCGTCACCAACAGCGCGCTCGCCGTGCTGCGCCGCCGCAAGCCGACGGTCTCGCTCGACGACCCCGCGCCGCAGTCCACAGTGGACAACGCGCTGCTGGCCGCGGCGGTGCCCGGCCCGGAAGGCCGGGTCGTGCGGGCCGAAGAGGTCGACGCCGTGCTGCGCGCGGTCGGCCGGCTGGAGGTGTCCCAGCGCGTGCCGCTCGTGCTGCGCGAGCTGGAGGGGCTGAGCTACGAAGAGGTCGCCGAAGTGCTCGACGTGAACGTGGGTGCCTTGCGTTCCCGGCTGCACCGGGCCAGGGTGGCGCTGCTCGCCGAGTTGAGGGAGCGGTGATGGCCGAGACCGAAGATCCCGAGTCCGATCCCCGCTGGGACGCCGTGCGCGCCGCGGCCCGGCGCCGGGTGCCGACCCCGCCCGGCCTGGTCGAACGCGTGCTGCGGGCGGTCTCGCGCGGCCGTCGCACCGCGGTCGACGTGCCCGGCGAGGCGGGCCGCCTGCGCGTCACCGAAGGCGTCGTCACCCGGCTGGCCGCCACGATCGCCGCGGACCGGGCCCCGGACGGCGTGCGGGTCTCGGCCGTCGCGGTCGAGGACGACGTCGTGGAGGTGCTGGTGTCGGTCCGGTTCGGCGTCGTCGCCGACGAGGCCGCCGAAGCGCTGCGGCGGGACGTCACCGCCGAACTGGCCCGGCAGCTCGGGACCGCCACGGCGGTGAACGTGCACGTCGTGGACGTCCACCCGGAGGGAAGTTAGCCCGATCGGGCGACATTGCGTGAGGGTGGTGCCCGCCCGGGCATCGTATGGGCGGAAGCCCGCCGCGAGAGGAGCCCGCACCCATGCACCCGGAACGGACCGAGAGCCCCGGCACGGTCACGCCGCTCAACGAGGAGGGCGCCGCCGGCCGCACCACCATCTCGTCGCTGGTGGTGCAGAAGGTCGCCGGCCTGGCCGCCCGCGAGATCGCCGGCGTGCACGCGCTCGGCGGCGGCGGGGTGTCGCGCGCGCTCGGCGCGCTGCGCGAACGGATCCCCGGCTCCGGCACGGTCACCACGACCGGCGTGTCGGTGGAGGTCGGCGAGAAGCAGACGGCGATCGACCTCGACGTCGTGGTGGAGTACGGCGCGCGCATCACCGACGTCGCCCGCGCGGTGCGGCGCAACGTGATCACCGCGGTCGAGCAGATCACCGGCCTCGAGGTGATCGAAGTGAACATCGCGGTCAACGACATCTTCCTGCCGGGCGAGGAAGAAGCCGAACCGGCGCGCGTGGAATGACCCGGCCGCACCGGGCGGCCTTCCGGGCGTTCGTCCGCACGAACCACCCGGACGCCGGCGGCGACCCGGCGGAGTTCGTGGCCGGGCTCGCGCGGTTCCGCGAGTCCCGTTACGACGCCCCGGTGAGGTTCGTGGCCCGCCGTCGCGGCTTGGCGGCGCTGCTCACCCGCTTCCACCGCCGTCCGCCCCGCGTGCGGTGACTTTCCGTCCCAGTCCCAGTTCCAGTCCAAGGAGGACACGTGAACGCAACGCAGACCGGGCTCCTGGCCGGCCTCATCCTCGGCCTGGCCGCGACGCAGGGCTTCACCGCGTTCCTGGTGACACTGGCCGTCGGGATCATCGGGCTGGTCGCCGGCCGGGTCCTCGACGGCGAACTCGACCTCGGCGAGCTCTTCGGCAAGGGCCGCGACAAGTGAGCCCCGCCCTGGACGTGCCGCGGGAGCTCGCCGACCCCGGCGAGCGCGGCACCCTCACCATCGGGCACGCCGTGGTCCGCAAGGTCGCCCAGCACGCCGCGGACGGCGTGCCCGGCACCGCGCGGGAGGGCCGCAAGGGCGCGAAGGCGAAGGTCGGCGGGCACGACAACGACGTCGACCTCGCGCTCGACCTCGCCCTGCGCTACCCGGCGGCGATCCGCGCGGTCGTCGGCGACGTGCGCGAGAAGGTGACCGAAGAGGTCGAGCTGACCACCGGCTACCGCGTCCGGACGCTGGCCGTGACGGTGTCCGCGCTGCTGCCGGACGCGCCGCCGAGGGTGCGGTAGCCGTGCGCCCGTTCGTCCGCATCCTCGCCACCCTGCTGGGCCTGGCCTTCGCCGCGGCCGGGGCGCTGCTGGCCCTGGAGGTCGGCTGGCACTGGTGGCGCCCGGGCTCGCCGCCGCTGCTGGTGCCGTGGCCGCGGTGGCAGGCCGGGCTCGCGTCACTGGGCTGGGACGCCTACGCGGTCCGGGTCGGCGCCGGGGTGGTCGCCGCCGCGGGCTTGGTGCTCATCGGCTGCGCGCTCGCCGCGGGCAACCGCGCGGTGCGGCTGACCGACCCGGCCGATGACGTGAGCGTCTCGACGTCACCGCGCTCGCTGGCCCGGCTGGTCGGGCTCACCGTGCGCGCGCAGGACAACGTGGCCGGAGCGTCGGTCACGGCGAGCGCCCGCCGCATCCGCGTCCGCGCGAAGAGCACCCTCGAGAGCGAAGGCGAGCTGCGGCCGCGGCTGCTGGCCACGGTGTCGGCCCTGCTCGACGAGGTCCCGCTGGTGCGGCGGCCGAAGGTCTCGGTCGTCGTCGACTCGCCGAAGGACCGCCGATGAGCCGCTCGGTCGCCGCGAAGGCGCTCTCCCGTTCCTACACCGGCGAACGCACGCTGACGTTCCTGGTCGGGTTGCTGGCCTTCCTCGGCGGGGCACTGGCGCTGGTGGTCGGCTTCGGCTGGCTCGGCGAGTTCCGCGGCCGCCGCCCGCTGCTGGACCCGCTCGCGGCCGGCTGGCTCGGCGAGCACGCGACCCCGGCGCGGATCGCCGCGATCGTGCTCGGCGTGCTGCTGTTCGTCGCGGGGCTGCGGTGGGCGGTGCGCTCGCTGCGCCCGGAACCCCGCCCGGACCTGGACCTCGACCGCACGGAAGGCGCGGAACTGGTGGTCACGGCCGCCGCGATCGCCGGCGCGGTCCAGGCCGACGCGGAACGCCTCGGCGGCGTCAGCCGGGCCCGGGTCCGCGCGGTGGGCTCGCGCACTTCTCCGGCGTTGCGCATCACGCTGTGGCTGCACGAAGGCACCGACCTCAAGGGCGTCTGGGCGGACCTCGGCGCGCAGGTGCTGACCAGGGCCCGCGAATCGCTCGGCCTGGCGTCGCTGCCCGCCGCGGTCCGCCTGGAACTCGACACGAGCCCGGCCAAACGCGTGCGCTGAGCCGGGGTTTTCCGCAGAATGCGGGGCATGCCCCTACCGCTGCAGCCGCCGCTGAAGCCGATGCTCGCCAAGCCCGCCAAGGCCATCCCGGACTCCGGTGGCCTGCTGTTCGAACCGAAGTGGGACGGCTTCCGCTGCATCGTCTTCCGCGACGGCGACGAGCTGTACCTGCAGTCGCGCGCGGAAAAACCGCTCAACCGGTACTTCCCCGAGGCCGTCGCGCGGCTGCTGGACATCCTGCCGCCGCGGGTGGTGCTCGACGGCGAACTCGTCGTCGCCAAGAACGGGCGGCTCGACTTCGATGCGCTCACCGAACGCATCCACCCCGCCGAAAGCCGGATCACGCTGCTGGCCGCCGAGCAGCCCGCCGAGTTCGTCGCCTTCGACGTCCTCGCCCTCGGCGACGACCTGCTGCTCGACGAGCCGACGTCGGTGCGCCGGGAACGCCTCACCGACCTGGCCGGCGACCGCTTCCCGCTCACCCCGGCCACCACCGACCCGGACACCGCGCGGCACTGGTTCGAGCTGTTCGAGGGCGCCGGGCTCGACGGCGTCATCGGCAAGCCCCTGGACGAGCCGTACACGCCCGGCAAGCGCGCGATGCTCAAGTACAAGCACCTGCGCACCGCCGACTGCGTGCTCGCCGGCCTGCGGTGGCACGTCGACGGCGGCCCGGGCGAACTCGTCGGCTCCTTCCTGCTCGGCCTGCACGACGAAAAGGGCGTGCTGCACCACGTCGGCACCGTCGGGTCGTTCCCCAAGGACCGCCGCCGCGAGCTGGCCGAAGAGCTGGCGCCGCTGGTCACCGACGGCGAGGACCACCCCTGGGGCGGCCGGGCCACCGGCGAGGCGCAGCGCATCCCCGGCGGCATCACCCGCTGGCGCGCCACCGAACACGAATGGGTGCCGCTGCGGCCCGAGCGCGTCGTCGAGGTCGCCTACGAGAACACCGAAGGCGGGATGCCGTCGCGGTTCCGGCACAACGCGCGGTTCGTGCGGTGGCGGCCCGACCGCGAACCCGCGTCGTGCGACTACGGCCAGCTCGACGAGCCGGCCCGCTACGACCTCGACGCCGTCTTCCGCGGCCAGGTCGTGCGGACCCGCTAACCCGCGTCCCACACCGGCCGTGCGAAGCTCGGCCCTGCCCCTTGATCGATGAGACGTGAGGACCCGCCCGTGCGCCGCCGCCGTACCCGTCTCCTGGTCGCGCTGCTCGCCCTGGCTTCCGCCGCGGGCTGCGCCGCGGGGCCGTCGGTGCGGCCGGCGCTGGTCGAGAACGACGGGAAGACGACCGGCAGCACGCCCACCCGCACGCCCGGGGTGCCGCTGCCGCCGCTGGGCGAGCCGCAGTCGCCGTCGCTGAAGTGGGCCGACTGCGACGACGACACGCGCCAGCGCATCGGCACCCCCGCCGTGCCGGACAGCCTGCACTTCACCTGCGCCCGCGTCACCGCGCCGCTCGACGCGCCCGGCGAGCCGCGGCGGTCGGTGGTGCGGTTGCTGGCGCTGAAGGCCGGCAGCGGGCCGGTGCCGCTGGTCGTGGTCAACGACGTCGACGGCGAGCCGGGCAGCGTCTACGCGGCGCGGCTGGCCGCGACGCTGCCGCCGGCGTTCCTGGAGAAGTTCTCGCTGATCGGCCTGGACCGGCGCGGCACCGGGCTCTCCGGCGCCGCGCAGTGCGTTCCCCCCGACATCCGGCACGACCTCATCGACGCCGACCCGGCCCAGGGCGGCCTCGCCGACGTGCTGGACGCGGCCCGCAAGGCCGGCCAGCAGTGCGCCATCGAGCTGGACGACACCCAGACCGCGCTGGACAGCTGGCGCGCCGCGGGCGACCTCGACGAGCTGCGCAAGCAGCTGGGCATGGACCGGCTCGACGCGCTCGGCCACGGCGACGGCTCGAAGGTGCTGGCCGAGTACGCCGTCCGCTTCCCCGCCCAGGTCGGCCGCATGGTCCTCGACGGCGTGCCCGACCCGGGCGCCGACACGGCCGCGGTGCTCGACGCCGTCGCCGCCGGCGCCCAGTCCACATTGGACGCCTTCGCCGCGGACTGCGCGGCGCGGCACTGCGCACTGGGCGACCCGAAAGCGGCACTGACCGCGCTCACCGACCAGCTGCGGCGCACCCCGGCGGTGACGGCCGACGACGTCCCGTTCGGCCCGGGCGTCGCGATGTTCGCCGTCTACTCGGGACTCACGCAGCGTTCGCGGTGGCCGGAGCTGGCCGACGCGCTCACCGCGGCCCGCACCGGGAACATCGAACCCCTCGCCGCGTTCGTCTCGCCGGTGCTGGACGACACGCGCGCGCAGCCGTCGCGGATCGACGCCACGATCGCGACCCGCTGCAACGACAGCCAGACGCGCCTGTCGGCCGACCAGCTCGAGCAGGTCGCCGCCGGGATGCGCGCGAAGTACCCGCAGTTCGGCACGGTCGTCGCCCAGCAGCTGGCCTGGTGCGGCCCGTGGCCGGTGCGGACCGAGCCGCTGCCGGCCCCGGGCGCACCGGGCGTCCCGCCGATCCTGGTCGCGGCGACCGCGACCGACCCGGTGACCCCGCAGGTCGGCAGCACCCGCGCGGCCGACCAGATGCCGTCCGCGGTGACGATCACCTGGCAGGGCGCGGGCCACGGCGCCCTCGGCGCCTCCCCCTGCATCACCGACGCGGCCCGCGCGTTCCTGGTCGACGGCAAAATCCCGGCCGACGGCACCCTCTGCCCCGCGTGACCCCCGAGTCAGCACGCGTGATTGAAGGGTCATCTCGCGTGATTGAAGGGTCGACACGGGACCAGCGCCGTGTCGACCTGCCAATCACGCGTGTCGGCTTCCGGATCACGCGTGTCGGCTGTCCACGCACGCCGGTCAGCTCTGGTGGGTGTTGAGGCGGGCGGCCTGGCGGGTCAGGTGGTCGGCTTCGGCGAGGCTGGACGCCTTCCGGGCCGCCTCGGCGTACAGCTTCGCCGCTGCCGGCAGGTCGCCGTCGCGTTCGTGGAGGTACGCCGACACCGCCGTGTAGCGGGGCAACGACGTGTCCAGCTCCGCGAGGGCCGCGAGGCCGGCGCGCGGGCCGTCCGCTTCGCCGACGGCGACCGCGCGGTTGAGCCGCACGACCGGGCTGCCGGTGAGGCGTACCAGCTCGTCGTACCACTCGACGATCTGCACCCAGTCGGTCTCGGCGGCGTCCTGGGCGTCGGCGTGCAGGGCCGCGATGGCCGCCTGGGCCTGGAACTCGCCCAGCCGGTCGCGGGACAGCGCCCGCTGCAGGATCGCCACGCCCTCGGCGATCAGCGCGGTGTCCCAGCGGGAGCGGTCCTGCTCGGCCAGCGGGACCAGGCTGCCGTCCGCCGTCGTCCGGGCGGCGCGCCGGGCGTGGTGCAGCAGCATCAGCGCCAGCAGCCCCGCCACCTCGGGGTGGTCGATGGCCGCCGCCAGCTGCCGGGTCAGCCGGATGGCCTCGGCCGCGAGGTCGACGTCCCCGGAGTAGCCCTCGTTGAACACCAGGTAGAGCACGCGCAGCACGGTGGCGACGTCGCCGGGCTGGTCGAGCCGCACCCCCGACACGGTCCGCTTGGCGCGGCTGATGCGCTGCGCCATGGTCGCCTCCGGCACCAGGTACGCCTGCGCAATCTGCCGGGTGGTCAGCCCGCCGACGGCCCGCAGCGTGAGCGCGACCGCCGAGGACGGCGTCAGCGACGGGTGCGCGCACAGGAAGTACAGCTGCAGCGTGTCGTCCACGCCCGCCGCGGGCCCGGGTGCCACCTCGGCCTCGACGACGTCCTCGCGCCGTCGCCGGGCGGCGTCCGCGCGGGTCGCGTCGAGGAACTTGCGCCACGCCACGGTGACCAGCCAGCCCTTGGGGTCCCGTGGCTGGTCGGCCGGCCAGCCGCGCAGCGCCTCGACCAGGGCCTCCTGGACGGCGTCCTCGGCCGCCGCGAAGTCGGCTCCGCGGCGGACGAGGACACCCAGGACGCCCGGGGTGAGGCTCCGGAGCAGGGCTTCGTCCACGGCTCAGCCGATCCGCTCGGCCAGCTCGACGATGATCCCTTCGGGCCCGCGGACGTAGCAGAGCTTGAAGCTGTCCTCGTACTGCACCAGCTCGCCGACGAGTTCGCCGCCGTGCGGCCGCAGCCGCGCCAGGACCTGCTCGATGTCCGCCACCTCGAACAGGATGTGCCGCAGGCCGGGCGCGTTCGCCGGCGCCTCCGGGTCCCCGCCCGGACCCGCCGGGGCCCGGTACCGGATCAGCTCCAGCTTCCCGTGGCCGTCCGGCGTCCGCAGCATCGCCACGTCCGACCGGACGCCGGCCAGCCCGACGATCCGGTCGACCGCCCGGCCCTCGACCGTCATCTCGCCCTCGACCTCGAGCCCCAGTTCGGCGAAGAACGCCTTCGCGGCCTCGAGGTCCCCGACGACGATGCCGACGTGCTCCAGCCGCGGCAGCACCATGGTGTCCCCCGTCATTCCGTGATGGTGGGCGGCGCCGTCAGGAACGGGCGCAGCTCGAGCCACTCGTGGATCGGCTCGCCGTTCGGGCCGGGCGCGGCCGACAGCTCCGCGGCCAGCTCGAGGGCGCGTTCGTAGCTGTCGACGTCGATCACCGTCCAGCCGGCGATGAGGTCCTTGGTCTCGGGGAACGGGCCGTCGGTGACCGGCGGCCGCCCCTCGCCGTCGTAGCGGACGAACGTCCCCTCCGGGGCGAGGGCCTGGTGTTCGACGAACTCGCCGGTGGCCACGAGCTTGTCCCCGAAGTCCTGCATGTACTTGATGTGCGCCGTGATCTCCTCCGGCGTCCACTGGTCGATGGTCGTGTCGCAGTTCGCCGGGGCGGGCGCCCCGCGGTAGTGCTTCAGCAGCAGGTACTTCGCCATCGTGGTGCTCCCTGGGGTGTGTGACGGCCCATTCTGGCCGCTTCCACCCCGGGGACGGAGCCGGTTCGGGCGTTTCGACATCGCCGGGGAAGATTTTCCGGGCGGCCGCCCCGCGAGGAGCGGCCGCACGGGCCTTACTGGCGGTAGGACTCCACCTCGGAGACCGGGCGGGCCTCGGCCTCGTCCGGGTTCTCGTGGAACTCCGTCTTCGCGCGCCGCTGGCGCAGCAGGTCCCAGCACTGGTCGAGCTGCTGCTCGACCGCGGTGAGCCGGTCGCGGTCGCCGCCGCTGAGCCCCACGCCGACCGAGCGCGACCGCAGTTCGTGCTCTTCCGCGATCAGCTCGTCGATCCGGCCCAGGATCTCGCCGTCGGCCATCTGTTCCTCCTCGTCGCCGGGTGCGCTCGGTGCAGACGCTACCCCGGCCCCGGGAATTCCCGCCGCGCCCGGTTCGTTGACCAGGGCATGAGCACCGTTGAGCTGACCGCCGAGAACTTCGACCAGACGGTAACCGACAACGAGTTCGTCCTGATCGACTTCTGGGCGAGCTGGTGCGGGCCGTGCCGCCAGTTCGCGCCGGTCTACGAGAAGGCCTCCGAGAAGCACGAGGACATCGTGTTCGCGAGCGTCGACACCGAAGCGCAGCAGCAGCTCGCCGCCGCCTTCGACGTCCGCTCCATCCCGACGCTGGCCATCATCCGGGACAAGACCCTGATCTACGCCCAGCCGGGCGCGCTCCCCGAAGCCGCGCTCGAAGACCTCATCAAGCAGGCCCGCGACGTCGACATGGACGAGGTCAAGCGCAAGGCCGCCGAAGCCGAGGCCGAACAGGCCTGACCACCACCACACGCCGAAGGCCGCCCGGGAGTCCCGGAGCGGCCTTCGGCGTGTCGTCAGGAGCGCGTCGCGAGCCCGCGCAGGAAGAACGCCAGGTTCGCCGGGCGTTCGGCCAGCCGGCGCATGAAGTAGCCGTACCACTCGTCGCCGTAGGGCACGTAGACGCGCATCCGCGCACCCGACGCGGCGATCCGCGCCTGCTCCTCCGGCCGGATGCCGTAGAGCATCTGGAATTCGTGGTCGTCGTCCGTGCGGCCGTTCTCCTCGGCCAGCGCGGCGGCGATCCCGATCATCCGCGGGTCGTGCGAGGCCACCATCGGGTAGCCCTGCCCGGCCATCAGGACGCGCAGGCAGCGGACGTAGGACTTGTCCACCTCGGCCTTGTCCTGGAACGCGACGGTCTCCGGTTCGGCGTACGCGCCCTTGCACAGCCGCACCCGCGATCCGGGCCCGGACAGCTCGCGGCAGTCCTGCTCGGTGCGCCGCAGGTACGCCTGCAGCACCGCGCCGACCCACGGGTACTCGCCGCGCAGCTCGCGCAGGATGCCGAGCGTCGAGTCCGTGGTGGTGTGGTCCTCCATGTCGAGCGTCACGGTGGCGCCGACCGCGTCGGCCGCCGCGCAGATCTTCCGCGCGTTTTCCAGGGCGACGTCCTCGCCGTTCGCCGGCAGGAACTGCCCGACCGCCGACAGCTTCACCGAGACGTCCGCGCCCTCGGCCAGGCCCTCCGCGGCCAGCGCCGACAGCACGGCTTCGTAGGCCGCGACGGTCGCCGCCGCCTGCGCGGCGTCGGTGGTGTCCTCGCCCAGGTGGTCGAGGGTGATCCGGCGGCCGTCCGCGGCCAGTTCCCCGGCCACGCGGACGGCGTCGGCGGTCTCGGATCCGGCGACGAACCGGCGCACCACGGATCGCGTGGCGGGCACGGCCTCGACGAGCCGCCGGACGCCCTTCGACCGGGCGGCGGCGAGCAGTGGGGCACGCAGCATGACGGTCCTCCAGTCTTGCGGGAGCTCAGCCCTGGTGCGGGTAACGCACGCTGGTCGGCGGCACGAACGTCTCCTTGACCGAGCGGGGGCTCGTCCAGCGGAGCAGGTTGAAGATCGAGCCGGCCTTGTCGTTGGTGCCCGAGGCCCGCGCACCGCCGAACGGCTGCTGGCCGACGACGGCGCCGGTCGGCTTGTCGTTGACGTAGAAGTTGCCCGCCGAGAACTTCAGCGCCTCGGCGGCCTTCGCGACGGCGGTGCGGTCGTTCGCGATGACCGCGCCGGTCAGCGCGTAGGCGGCGGAGGAGTCGATCAGCTTCAGGACGTCGTCGAAGCCGCCGTCCTCGTAGACGAACACCGAGAGGATCGGGCCGAAGTACTCGGTGCTGAAGATTTCGTGCTTCGGGTCGTCCGAGACGAGGATCGTCGGCTGGACGAAGTAGCCGACGCTGTCGTCGGCGGTGCCGCCGGTGAGGACCTCCACCGAGCTGTCGCCCTTGACCCGGTCGAACAGGGCCGTGTGCTTGGTGAACGCTCGCCGGTCGATGACCGCGCCGCCGAAGTGCGAGAGGTCGGTGACGTCGCCGTAGGTCAGCGCCTCGGTCTCGGCGACCAGGCCGTCCTTGAGCTCGTTCCAGACGCTGCGCGGGATGTACGCGCGCGAAGCGGCGGAGCACTTCTGGCCCTGGTACTCGAAGGCCCCGCGGACCAGCGCGGTGCGCAGCACGTCGATGTCGGCGGAGGCGTGCGCGAGCACGAAGTCCTTGCCGCCGGTCTCGCCGACCAGGCGCGGGTAGCCGCGGTAGCCGGCGATGTTCGCGCCGACGGTGCCCCACAGGTGCTGGAACGTCGCGGTCGAGCCGGTGAAGTGGATGCCGGCCAGGTCGCGGTGGGTCAGGGCGACCTCGGAGACGGCCTTGCCGTCACCCGGCAGCAGGTTGATCACACCCGGCGGCATGCCCGCCTCTTCCAGCAGCCGCATGGTCAGGTGCGCGGCGAACGACTGCGTCGGCGACGGCTTCCACAGCACGGTGTTGCCCATCAGCGCGGGCGCGGTGGGCAGGTTGCCGGCGATCGCGGTGAAGTTGAACGGCGTGATCGCGTAGACGAAGCCTTCCAGCGGCCGGTGCTCCATCCGGTTCCACACGCCCGGCGAGCTGATCGGCTGCTCGGCCAGGATGCGGCGGCCGAACTCGACGTTGAAGCGCCAGAAGTCGGCGAGCTCGCAGGCGGAGTCGATCTCGGCCTGGGTCGCGGTCTTGGACTGGCCGAGCATGGTGGCGGCGTTCAGGGTGGCGCGCCACTTGCCGGTGAGCAGGTCGGCCGCGCGCAGGAGGATCGCGGCGCGGTCGTCGTAGGACAGCGCGCGCCACTCCGGCGCGGCCTTCGCGGCCGCCGCGATGGCGTCGGTCGCGTCCTGCCGGGTCGCGCTGTGGATGGTGCCCAGCACGTGCTTGTGGTTGTGCGGCTGGACGACGTCGATCTTCTCGCCGCCGCCGGGGCGCTGCTCGCCGCCGATGGTGACGGTCAGGTCGACCGGTTCCGCCTGGCCCAGCCGCTTCAGCGCACCCTCGAGCTCGGCGCGCTCGGCGCTGCCCGGCGCGTAGGTCAGCACCGGCTCGTTCGTCGGGGCGGGGGTCTGGGTCACGGCGTCCACGGCGGCTCCTTTGCTTTGTGTCCAGGTGCCCCGAACGGTAACTCCGGACACGTGCCGGAGGGTTGTCCGAACGGCTAAAATCGCTCGTATGATCTTGGCCGATCGGATAACCCCGCCGTGACGTCGCTGCGCCACGTCCTGGCGACCCTCGGCGAGCCGCTCGTCGAGGTCGTCGTGGCCCCGCACGGTCTCGGCGTCGACGTCACCGACGTCGTCATCCTCGACCCGGAGGACCCCCTGGAGGCGTCCCCCGGCGACCTGGTGCTGGTGATCGGCGCGCGCGGCCGGGCGGCGGCGCCGGCGATCCGGGCGGCCGGGCGCGGCGGCGCGGCCGCGGTGGCGGTCAAGGGCGCGACCGGCGCGGATGTCGCCGCCGACGCGGGCGTCGCGCTGCTCACCGTCGGCGCCGAAGCGCGCTGGGAGCAGGTGGAAGCGCTGGCACGCGGGGTCGTCGAAGTGGCGCGCGCGGGCGGCGAGGCGGCCAGCGGCGAGGTGCTCGGCGACCTGTTCGCCCTGGCCCAGACCATCGCGACGCTCACCGGCGGCCTGGTCAGCATCGAGGACACGGCCAACCGCGTGCTCGCGTACTCGCGGGCGGGCGACGAGGTCGACGAGCTGCGGCGGCTGTCGATCCTCGGCCGCGAAGGCCCGGAACGCTACCTCGCGATGCTGCGCGAATGGGGCGTCTACCAGCGGCTTCGCGCCGGTGAAGGGATCGTGCGGATCGACGAGCGGCCTGAGCTCGGCATCCGCCGCCGGATCGCCGCGGGCATCCACGCGGGCAAGCAGCCGCTCGGCACGATCTGGGTCCAGGAGGGCGCCCAGCCGCTCACCGAACGCGCCGAGACGGCGCTGCTCGGCGCGAGCCGCACCCTGGCGCCCCAGCTGATCCGCGCCCGCACGCTGCCGAGCCCTGAGCTGCGGTTGCGCGAAGACCTCCTGGCCAGCCTGCTGGAAGGGCGGCTGGACGCGGAGTCCGTCGCCGACGACATCGGCGCCGACCCGGCTCGCCCGGCGCAGGTGCTGGCGTTTTCGCTGGAGCGCTCGGACAACCGGCAGCTCCGGCGGGCCGAGCTGGTCCACCTGATCGCCGTCCACACCGCGGCCTACCGGCGCAGCGCGCTGGTGAGCGTGATCGGCGGCCGCGTCTACGCCCTGCTGCCGGACCTGCCCGAGCACTCCGACGCGGCGGTCCTGGCGCTGGCGCGCGAAATCGCCGCCACCGCCCGCCGTCACCTGGACGTCCCGGTCCGGGCGGCCCTCGGCGGCGTCGTCCCCCGGCTGTCGGACGCGGCCGCGTCCCGGGGCGACGCCGACCGGGTCCTGGCGGCGATGACGCGCGGGCGCTGGGCGGCCGACGTCGCTTCGCTGGCCGACGTCCGCGCCGAGGTGCTGTTGTCGGAGGTGCTGGCCTACCTGGGCTCGCAGCCGCGCATCCGCGACCCGCGGCTGACGGCGCTGGTGGAGCACGACACCGAGCACGGCGGGATCCTGGTGCCCGCCGTCCTGGCGTGGCTGAACGCGTTCGGCGACGTCCGGACGGCGGCCCGGGTGCTGAACATCCACCCGAACACGGTCCGGTACCGCGTCCGGCGCGCGGCGGAAGTGTCCGGAGTGGACTTCGACGACCCCGCGCAGCGCCTGCTCACCCAGCTGCAGCTGCGGCTGTGACCCTGTTAGCTTCGCGCTCGTGGATCTCTTCTCGCGCACGTGGGCGGCGTTGCGCGCCGCGGTCGCTTCGCTCCCCGACTCGGCCTTCGCCCAGCCGTCGGGTTGCCGGGGGTGGCTGGTCCGGGACCTGGTGTGCCACCTGGTGATCGACGCCCAGGACGTGCTGATCACGCTGGTGACCCCGGCTGCCTCGGCGGTGACGCACGACGCGGTGACGTACTGGGCGGTGTCGGACTCACCTCCGTCGGGCGACGACCCGCTGGACGCCCTGATCGTCCGGCTGGCGGCGGCGTACGAGGACCCGGCGCTGCTGAAGTTCCACCTCGACGACGTCGGGGCGGCGGCGGGCCGCGCGGCCGACCTGGCCGACCCGGGAATGCGGGTGTCGACGCAGGAGATGGTGCTGACGGCGGGCGACTACCTCTCGGCGTACGTGCTGGAGTGGACGCTGCACCACCTGGACCTGGTGGCCCACCTGCCGTCGGTCGCGGGGCCGCCCGCCGAGGGCCTGGCGCGGACGCGGGTGCTGCTGGAGCGGATCGCGGGGACGGCGTTCCCGGCGTCGTTCTCCGACACCGACGTCCTGCTGGTGGCGACCGGCCGGCGCGCACCCTCCGAAGCGGAGACCGCGGAGCTGGGCGGCTTGGCCGCGCGGCTGCCGTTCGTGCTCGGGTGAGGCAGGGCGCCCTGCCTCACCCGAGCTCACCTCACGCCTTCACCAGGCTGAACCGGCGCTGTTCCACGTCGATCCGCTCGATGCGGACCCGCAGCCGCGTGCCGGCTTCCGGCGCCGCGTCGGTCACCAGCAGGCCATGGATGCCGTCCGCGACTTCGACGAACGCGCCGAACGGCAGCACCCGGGCCACGACACCGTCGAGGACGCCGCCCTCGGCGTGGGCCGCGACGAACTCCTGCCATGGGCTCATGCGATTTCACCTCCTTCCCGCGCACGTCCCGATCAGGGGGTTGCGTGCGGGGAGGTGGCGGCCCCCGGGGCCGCCCGGAGGTCACGGCACAGCCGGGTACCCCGTCTGCTCACGGCTCGAGGCCGACCCGGCAGTCACCGGGAAACGGTACCGCCGTCGCCCGGAAATGTGCGACCGGTAATTCTCCGACGCGATATCCGGCCATCGGGAAATCGGCTCACACGAGCGCGTTCAAGCCGGCCAGTTCGGCAAGCGCGGCGAAAGAATCGAAACGGGCGGATTGGTCGTAGGCGGCCGTCGTCGCCAGGACTTCGTCGGCTCCCGCGGCCGCGACGAGCGTCCCCAGCCGGTCTTCCACCTCGGCCGGCGTGCCCGAGATCTGGCCGTCGAGGGTCTCGTCGAGCCGCCGTCGCTCGCGGTCGGTCATCGAGCGGGCGAGGATCTCGCCGGGCGGGTCCAGGGGCGGGAAGACGCCGTGCGAGCGCGAGTAGACCGTCGCCCAGGCTTCGGAGACGAGCAGGCGCCGCGCGTCCGCGGCCGAGTCCGCCACCGCGATCGCCATCGACACCACGACGTACGGCTCCCGCGCCCACTCGCTCGGCCGGAAGCCGTCCCGGTAGCGCGTCACGGCTTCGGCCAGCGCGCGTTCCCCGCGCACGGGCGCGATCACCAGCGGCAGCCCGAGTTCGGCGGCGAGGTCCGCGCCGGAGCCGGTGGCCAGCAGGAACGGCGGCACGCGCAGCCCCTCGGCCGGGTAGGCGTGGACGCCGGGGTGCTCGCCCGCGAAGAACCCGAGCAGCTCACGGACCTGTGCCCCGAAGCCGTCGGCCGCGTCCTTGCCGTGCCCCAGCGCTTCGCGGACGCCGGCGGTGAAGCCGACCGACCGGCCGAGCCCCATGTCGATCCGGCCGGGATGAAGCGCTTCCAGGACACCGAATTGCTCGGCCACGACCAGCGGCCGGTGGTTCGGCAGCATGACGCCCCCGGTCCCGACGCGGATCCGGCCGGTCGCCCCGGCGACGGCGGCGGCCAGCACGGTGGGCGCGGACCCGGCGACACCGGGCACGCCGTGGTGTTCGGACACCCAGAACCGGTGGTAACCCAGCCGTTCGATGCCGGCGGCGAAGGCAACGGTGTCCCGCAGCGCACGGGCGGACCCGCCGTCGCGCCGCACCGGCGAGCGGTCGAGCACGGAGAACCTCACGCCGGGTGCAACGCCCCGCGTGGGCCGGGATTCCCGTCAGGGACGCCAGCGCTCGCTGTACTCCGGGTGGTCGGCGTAGGGCAGGGCCAGCAGGCGCAGCGTGAGGCACCAGTTGGAGCCGGCCTCGTCGGCGGGCACGTGGCAGGTCTCACACCAGTATTCGCTGCCGTAGAGCGGAAAGCCGGGAACCTTCTCCGAGACCGTGGTGCGGTGGGCGAGCAGGATCCGCCGGGTCGCCTCGATCTCGTTGATCATCTGGTTGACGACGTCGAGCTCGAGGTCGGTGAGCCCGCGGATCTTCTGCTCCACGGCGACCTTCGTCTCACCGCGGTTCATCGTCTCGCCGGCCTTCGCCTTGTTGACGGCCTGCATGATCAACGCCTGCCGCGCGCCGACGCGGGCAGCGAGGAATGCGATCAGGTCGTCCACGCAGAGCCTCCCTCCTCGAACCCGCCCCCCGATGGCCCCGGGGAGTCGCCGATTCGGAACGGCACGTTACGCCGTCGAAGACCAAGATCGTGACACGGAGATCGGCCGTGCAACATTTGTGACCCGAAAGGCGACAGCGGGCGCCTGCGCGATCACTCGCCGCATCGCCGACTGGAGCATTCGGCGCAGCGTGGACAAGCATTTCCGCCGGCGCTGTGGTTCTTGTTACAGAGGCACCATCAGTCGTTGCGGGCCTTGCTCGGCCCGCAACTGCCGTACCTCCCGCCGGCTCCGGCTCCCGTGCCTCGGCGGCGGCGGTGGCCGTGGGTGGTCGACGGGCTCGCCGTGGTGGCCGCTCTGGCGGCCGGTGTCGTGCCGGCGCTCGCCTTCGACGGCAAAGCCCTGCCTGGACAAGGCGCAGCACGCCCCGTGCGCCGGACCGGGCGGCACGTGGGTCTCCGGGACCGCGGCCGGCTGCCGCAAGCCGTGACCTTTCAGTCGTTGCGGGCCTTGCTCGGCTGGACCCGTTTCGGCTCGCCCGGCATCTTCGGGTAGTCCGCTGGGTACGGCAGCTCGCCCAGCCCGTGCTCCCGCGCGTCCCGCTCGTACCACTCCAGCGCCGTCTCCAGGCCGAACGGGGAAGCGTCCATCGGGGCGTGCAGGTCGCCGTGCTTCTCCAGGAACTCCGGGATCGTCAGGACGTCGAAGTCGTCCGCGTCCACTTCGCCCAGCAGGTCCCATGTCAGCGGGGTCGACACCGTCGCCCGCGGGGTGCCGCGGACCGACCAGCTCGAGGCCACCGTGCGGTCGCGGGCCGCCTGGTTGTAGTCCAGGAACACCCGGCCGCCGCGCTCCTCCTTCCACCACGCGACCGTCGCCTTGTCCGGGATGCGGCGGGTCACCTCGCGGCCCAGTGCGATCACCGCGTGCCGGACCGCCACGAAGTCCCACTCCGGGCGGATGCGGACCAGCACGTGCACCCCGCGGCCGCCGGAGGTCTTCGGGTAGCCCGTCAGCCCCGCGTCCGCCAGGACGTCGCGGACCACCATCGCCACCTCGACCGCGTCGGCGAAGCCCGCGCGGTCCGGCGGGTCGACGTCGATGCGCAGCTCGTCCGGGTGGTCGGTGTCGGCGCGGCGGACCGGCCACGGGTGGAAGTCGAACGTGCCCAGGTTGGCCGCCCACGCGAACACCGCGGGCTCGGTCGGGCACACCTCCGCCGCCTTGCGGCCGGACGGGAACGTGATCTCGGCGGTCGAGACCCACTCGGGCGCGCCCTTGGGCACGCGCTTGGCGTAGAACCACTCGCCCTCGACGCCGTCGACGTAGCGCTTCAGCGTCGTCGGGCGCTCGCCGATCGCGCGCAGCAGCGGGCCGCCGACGGTGATGTAGTGCTCGACGACCTGGCGCTTCGTGATGCCGCGCTGGGGGAAGTAGACCTTGTCCGGGCTCGTGACGCGGACCGTGCGGCCGCCCACCTCGTACTCGACCGGGTCACCGTGCTTGGGCATGCGGCCACGCTAGCGGTGATCGCCCCGCCCGGCCCCCGCGAAAATGCCCACCGGAGGGCCCTACCGGCCGGCCGGTAGGCTGGCGCGGGTGTCCGGCCGCACCAAGCTGATCTGCGCGCTCGCCGTGCTCGCCGCCTTCGCGGCGGCCGCGGTGCTGCTGCCGATCCCCGGTCCGGCCGAACTGCGGTCCTGGGCCGCCGCCACCGGCCCCGCGACGCCGCTCGTGCTGCTCGTCGCGTACTCGCTGCTCACCGTCGCCCCCGTTCCGCGCACGGTGTTCAACCTCGCCGCCGGCCTGCTCGTCGGCACCACCGCCGGGATCGCGATCGGCCTGGTCGCCACCACGATCGCGGCGGCGCTGTCCTTCGGGCTGGCCCGGCTGCTCGGCCGCGACCTGGTCACCCGGCACCTGCACCGGTCGGCCGTGCGGACGGTCAACGACCGGCTCAGCGACGGCGGCACCCTGGCCATCACGTCCCTGCGGCTGATCCCCGTCGTGCCCTTCGCGCCGTTCAGCTACCTCTGCGGGGTGTCCTCGGTGCGGCTCGCCCCGTACCTGGCCGGTACGCTGCTCGGCAGCGTGCCCGGTACGGTCGCGGTAGTCGTCCTCGGCGACGCGCTGACCGGCGACACGCCGCCCGCGTTGCTCGCCTGTTACGGCGTGTTCGCCCTGGCCGGGGCGATCGGGCTGGTCAAGGTGTTCAAGAAGCGGGCACCGGGCGAAGCGGGCCGCCGGACCGGCTGGCTGACGCGAACTCCTGCGCGGCCGACCGCTACACTCGATCGGGTGCGCGAAGCGGAAACGCGCTGAGCAGGGCCACCACCACCGGGAATTTCGTCAGGAGCAGTCGCCATCGACACCGGTCAGCTGATCGCCGGGCACTACCGCCTCGTCGAGCACATTGGTAGCGGTGCCATGGGCGTGGTGTGGCGCGCGACGGACGTGCGCCTCGAGCGCACCGTCGCGATCAAGCAGATCCTCCCCCAGCCGGGCGTTTCCGAGACCGAACGCGACAACATGCGCCAGCGCGCGATGCGCGAGGCCAAGAACGCGGCCCGGTTCCAGCACCCGAACGCGATCGTGGTGTTCGACATCGCCGAGCACAACGGCGACCCGTGCCTGGTGATGGAGTACCTGAACGGGCCCAGCCTCTCCACGATCCTCGCCGAGGAGGGCACGCTGCCGCTCGGCCGGATCGCCCGGATCGGCGAGCAGGTCGCGTCCGCGCTGGTGGCCGCCCACCGCGCCGGGATCGTGCACCGCGACGTCAAGCCGGGCAACATCCTCATCGACGAGACCGGCACCGCGAAGATCACCGACTTCGGCATCTCCCGCGCGGCCGGCGACATGACGCTGACGGCCACCGGCCTGATCGGCGGCACCCCCGCCTACCTGGCGCCCGAGCTCGCGCGCGGCGCGGACCCGGTGCCCAGCTCCGACGTCTTCGCCCTCGGCGCGACCCTCTACCAGGCGATCGAGGGCACCACGCCGTACGGCAACACCACGAACCAGCTCGCCCTGCTCTACGCGGCGGCGAACGGCCAGATCAACCCGCCGGTGCAGGCCGGGGCGGCCACCGCGCTGCTGATGAGCCTGCTGCGCAGCGAGCCGGGCGAGCGGCCGAGCATGGCCGAGGCCCGCGAGCGGCTGGCGGCGCTGGCCCGGACCGAACCCGGCGGCATGACGGCGTCGCCGCCGCTGCTGTCCGGCGGCGCGGGCCGCAAGCCGGCCGCGCCCGCCGACGGCGGCGAGCGCCCGCCGTGGCAGCGGACCGAGAACCAGGCGCCGTCCTCGCCGCCGGTCGGCACGCCCGCCCCCGCGGCGAAGGCCGCGAACAAGGCACCGTCGAACCCGCCGCGCCCGACCGCGGCGTTCATGCCGATGCGGTCGCCGGCCGCCCCGCCGAACACGCCGCCCAGACCGATGCCCGCGGCCGCGCCGACGGCCAGGGCGCCCCAGTACTCGTCGAACACCCCGAAGCCGGACAACAAGCGCAAGTACGCGCTGTTCGCCGGGGCCGGCGCCGCGGTCGTCGTGGTCGCGGTGATCGTGTTCCTGGTGCTGAACTCCGGCAGCGGCAACACCGGTGGCTCGCAGACCGCCCAGTCGCCGGCCCACCAGCCCACCACCGGTCAGGACACGCCCAAGACCACCGGGTCGAGCAGCAGCTCGAACGTCTCCGCCAAGCTGGGGCAGACCCCGACCGACTCGCCGGTCACCAACTTCACCGCGGCCGGCCAGCTGGTCATCGACTACTTCAGCGACCCGGCGGCCCACTGGGACATGCTCACCCCGGCCGCCCAGCAGGTGTACGGCAGCCAGGACAAGTACCAGGCGTACTGGGACGAGAACAAGAAGAACATCAACGGGCCGACCCGGGCGCACGCCGACTCCGGCGGCAACGAGGCCGACGGCTCCCTCATCATGAACGTCAACGTCGGCAACGGGCGTCCCGGGTTCCGGCTGGTCAACGTCGGTGGCCGGATCCTGATCGACGCCAACACGCAGCTCGGCGGCTCGAGCCCCAACAACTGAGAGTTAACGCGCGTTCAGTGGGCTGACGGGCCCGGATGGCCTACCGTGGTGGCATGGCCGACGACGGAGCTTCGCTGCCGGGCCAGAATCCTCGCTTCCACGAGGACCTGGTCGGCCTGGACCCGTACGACCCGGAGGCGCTCGCGTTCGCCGAGCACCTCGACCGCATCGAGCGGTGCGGCCCGAACTTCACCATCGAAGCCGCTCTCGACGGGGTGGCCGACTTCGCCGACTCCAGCAACCGCCTGGGCGGGCTGCGCTACTGGGTGTCGGCGCTGATCGTGGTCCTCATCGTGCTCGGCGTGATCGTGGCCGCATGGGACATCGTCGTGCACGCCCTCGCCTGGCTCGCGGCGTAACGTGGATCGGGTGAAAGGTATGAAACCCGTTGTCGGCGCCACCCCGCGCGTCGTGAAGTCCGAGCAGGAGTGGCGGGCGCAGCTCAGCCCCGACGAATACGCCGTGCTCCGCCAGGCGGGGACCGAACGGCCGTTCACCGGTGAGTACACCGACACCAAGACCACCGGCGTCTACGAGTGCCGCGCGTGCGGTGCCGAGCTGTTCCGCAGCGACACCAAGTTCGAGAGCCACTGCGGCTGGCCGTCGTTCTTCGACCCGGCCGACTCCGACGCCGTGCTGCTGCGCGAAGACCGCACCATGGGCATGAAGCGGATCGAGGTGCTCTGCGGCTCCTGCCACAGCCACCTCGGGCACGTCTTCGAGGGCGAGGGCTACCCGACCCCGACCGACCAGCGCTACTGCATCAACTCCATCTCGCTGAAACTGGTACCCGAGTCCTAAATCCTCCTTAAGCGAGCAACCGCCGCCCTTCCTCGGACGTAATCTCCGCACACGGACGAGGGAGGGCGGACTCATGACCGACACCTGGGGCATTCCCGGACCGGTTTTCGCGGGCCTCTACGGAGGCCTGCTGCTCCTGCCGGCGCTGGCCGTGCTGGTCAGCCGCGCGCTGCTGGCGCGGGGCCGCGCCGGCGGCTCGCCCGCGCGCGCCGAAGAGCTCGCGCTGCTGACCGGGGGACGGGCCCGCGCGGCGGAATTCGTCGTCGCGCGCCTGCTCGACCAGCAGGCCGTCCGGCTCGACGGCACGGGCAGGCTCTCGCGCGTCAAGGGCTCGGCGGCCGACGACCTGGGCCGCGCGGCCCTGCTGAAGATCGGCAAGCACGGAGCTTCGCTCGAGCGGGTCCGGGCGACGGTCGCCGACCACCCGGCGCTGCGGGAGCTGGAAGCCGAGCTGATCGGCCGGGGCCTGCTCGCCGACGCGCGGAAGGTGCGCTCGGCCTGGGTGCTCGCCGCGGTGGCGTACTGGCTGCTCGTGGGCTTCGGCGTGGTCCGGCTGATCGCCGGGGCGAGCACCGGGCACCCGGTGGGGTACTTGCTCGGCCTGCTCGCGGCCGGGGCGGCCGCGGCGATCGTCGTGACGGTCAAGGCCCGGAACACCCCGCCGGTCAAGGCCACCGCGGCCGGGCGGGCGGCCGCCGAGGAGGCGCGCCGCGCCGGCACCCTCGTCGCGGGGGCGGCCGGGGCGGTCGCGGCGGGCGGCTTCGAGGAGCACCCCGAGAAGGACGTCCGGCTGGCCGTCACCCGCGCCAAGCAGCAGTCGGCAGCGCGGACCCAGCGTCGGGCCCGGTTCGCCGGCGCCGGAGGCGGGACCGCCGTCGGCTACTGGGGCGGCAGCTCGTGCGGTGGCGGCGGCAGTTCCTGCGGGGGCGGCAGCTCCTGCGGCGGTGGCGGCGGCGGGGGTTGCGGCGGTTGAAACGCCGACGCGAGCGCGTGCGTCTCACAGCTACGGTAACCGCGACACACTGAGGGGAGACGGGCGATGGACGACCCGTGGGGCATTTCCGGACCGGATTTCGTGGTCCTCTACATCGCGTTGCTCGGCGCGGTCCTGCTGGTCAGGGTCGTCGTGTCCGGGATCGTGGCCGCCCGCGCGATGCGGGCGGACCAGGCGCACCCCGGCCCGCCGCCGACGGTGTACCAGCTCGCCTTCCTCGCCGGCGGCCCCGACCGGGCGACCGACGCGGCGATCGCGGCGCTGGTCGAACGCGGGCAGCTGCGCGTCAACAGCTACAAGCAGATCAGCAAGACCGGCTCGCGGCCGGTGGAACCGCTGGAGCGGGCCGTCTTCGACGTCGCCAAGCTGAAGACGACCGCGATGATCCGGGCGAAGGCCCGCGCTTCCGCGGCGATGCGGGCCCTGGAGGAGGGCCTCGACCAGCGCGGCCTGCTGGTGTCGGCCACGGCGAAGCGCCAGGCGAGGACGTTCGGGCTGCTGCTGCAGCTGGCCGTGCTGGCCTTCGGCGTGGTGCGGCTGGTGAACGGCATCTCGCTGGGCCGCCCGGTCGGCATCCTGGTGTTCCTGGTCCTGGTCGCCGCGGTGCTGGCGATCGTGGCCGCGGTCCGCCGGTCGAAGACGGGCGCGCGGCAGCCGTCGGCCGCGGGCCACCGGCTGCTCGGCCAGGCCCGCGCCGCGGCGAGCGGCCCGGTGCCGGCCGGCATGCTGGCCGGCGGCGTGCTCCTCGGCGGGGCGGCGGCCGCGGTCGCGCTGGGCGGCTGGGCGATGTACCCGGACGAGGAGCTGAGCGCGGCTCTCACCCCGCCGATGGGGTCGTTCGGCGGCGGGGGCTCGTCCGGGTCGTCGGGGTCGTCCTGCAGCAGCGGGTCGTCCTGCTCGAGCTCGTCGTGCAGCAGCGGTTCGTCGTGCGGCGGGGGCGGCTGCGGCGGAGGGGGCTGCGGTGGGTGAGCTGGGCATCGGGATCGGCTGGCGGCACGAGCTCGACCTGTCCATCGCGCGGCTGCCGGGCGTGGACTGGGTCGAGGTCGTCGCCGAGAACCTGCACGCCGACCACCTGCCGGAGACGCTGGTGGCGCTGCGCAAGCGCGGCCTGCCGGTGCTGCCGCACGCGGTCTCGCTGTCCCTCGGCGGCGCCGAGCCCCTGGACACCGGCCGCGTCCAGCACCTGGCGGAGATCGCGCGGGCGCTGGACGCGCCGCTGGTCAGCGACCACGTCTGCTTCGTGCGCGCGGGCGGCCTGGACTCGGGTCACCTGATGCCGCTGCCCCGCACGCGCGAAGCGCTGGACGTGCTGGTGGCGAACGTGCGGCTGGCCCAGTCCATCGTCGACGTGCCGTTCGCACTGGAGAACATCGCCGCGGTGCTCGACTGGCCGGACGCGGAACTGACCGAGGAGCAGTTCCTCACCGAGCTGACCGACCGGACGGGCTGCCGGCTGATCATCGACGTGGCGAACCTGTACGCCAACGCCCGCAACATCGGCACGGACCCGGAGGCGTTCCTCGACGGCATCCCTTGGGAGCGGCTGGCGTACGTGCACATGGCGGGCGGCGTCGAGCGCGACGGCGTCTACCACGACACGCACGCGCACCCGGTGCTGCCGGAGGTGCTGTCGCTGCTGACGGAGCTCCGCCGCCGCACGGATCCGCCAGGGGTGCTGCTGGAACGCGACGACGACTACCCGAGCGACGCGGAGCTGGCGGCTGAGCTGTCGGCGTTGCGCGCGGCGGTGACGACGTGAGCCGCGCGGACCTGGCCCGGCGCCAGGCGGAGCTGCTGCAGGCACTGCTGGCGAACGGCCCGGCCCCGGACGGTTTCGACGCTTCGCGGCTGCGGGTGGAGGCGGCTGTGCTGCGGCGGAAGCACGGGCGGGTGCTGGCGTATCAGCGGCCCGAGCTGGCGGAGGCACTGGGCGAGCGCTACGGGCCGCTGTTCGCAGAGTTCAGCGCGGGCCGCCCGAAGAAGGCGACGGAGAGGTCGGGGGCGTACGCGGACGAGTTCGCGACGTGGCTGATCGAGGGCGGGCACCTCCCGAAGCCGAAGCGGCGGCTGGCCGACCGCCTGCGGCGCCGCTGAGGCGACTTCGCCGATCGCCATCTCATCCGGTAGCGACCGCACGCGGCCGGGCGATTGGCTCGGCATGGAGCATGCGAAACGAGCACGAGGGGCGCTGGCGCAGCTCTGGCGCCGACGCGCCGGGACGTGGTGGTGGGCGATCGCCGTGATCGTGGTCCCGGTCGCGGTGATCGCCGCGTCGGCCGTCACGGTCCTGCTGACGTCCGTCAGCGCGGGAAGCTCGCAGGACCGGATCGAGCTGATCAAGACCGGGCTCACCGTCGGGGCCGGCACCGGCGGCGTCGTCGCCCTGGTGCTCACGGGACGGCGGCAATGGGCCACCGAACACGACTCCGCCGAACGACGCCTGACCGCACTGTATCTGCAGGCCGTCGAGCAATTGGGGTCCGGCAAGTCCGCCATCCGGCACGGCGGGCTCTACGCACTCGAACGAGTCGCTCAGGACAACCCCGCCCAGCGCCAGACGGTCGTCAACGTGCTCTGCGCCTACCTGCGCAACCCTTATGCCCTCCCGGTGGCGCCGGGTCCACGGCGGCTGGGAGCACCTCGCCGGCCGAAAGCCGGCGAGCTTCCGCTCCGCGCGCGGGTGCCGGTACCGGTTCCCTCGCCCAGCGGCGTGGCCGCCGCCGAAGCATGGCAGGAGCGCGAAGTGCGGTTGACCGCCCAGCACATCCTCGCGCAGCACCTCAGGCCCGGCGAAGACGCCGACCGTCCTCTCGACACGTTCTGGCCCGGCATCGACCTCGACCTCGCCCGGGCCACGCTCATCGACTTCGACCTGAGCGGAGCCCGCGTCAGGACGGCCCGCTTCGGCGGGGCCACGTTCGACGGACGCACGGACTTTTCGGGCACGAAATTCGACGGGGAAGCCTGGTTCAGCAGAACCCGGTTCGCCGGCGAAGCCCGCTTCGCCAACGCGGAATTCGGCGGGGCCGTCGTTTTCGAAGAGATGATCTTCGACGGGTACGCCGACTTCGCCGGGGCCAGGTTCGGCCAGTTCAGCGTGTTCGGCGGAGTGGTCTTCGCCGGCCAAGCCCGGTTCGACGACGTGACGTTCGGCCGGGATTTCCTCTTCGGTGAAGCGGAGTTCGCCCACGGCGTTCCCCCCTCGCTCGCCCGTCGTGGCCGGACCGGCTCGCGGGAAGGGGATCGCTAGGCCACGGCGTCAGGGCGTCCAGGTCGGTTTGTCGACTCCCGGCTCCCGCGTCCCGAACTCCCAATACGGCTCCGCGCCCGGCAGCCCGCCGGCCATCCGGACCCGCGTCAGCCGCCCGTACCCGCTGTCCGCTTCCTCCATCAGGTCGCTGTAGTCCACCGACGAGCCGGCCGGGTCCTTGCGGCCGAGGGAATCCAGCCACCGGCCCGTCCCGGCCAGCGACAGCCGCGCCCGCCACGTTCCGCCGTCGGTGACCTGCCGCCGCAACGCCGTCATCACCGCCGCCGCCGTCAGCCAGCCCGTGGCGTGGTCCAGGGCCTGGACCGGCAAGGGTGACGGGCCGTCCGGCGAGAACGCCATGCCGTTCGACATCTGGACCAGGCTGTCGAAGCCGCGCCGCCGCGCCCACGGGCCTTCCCAGCCGTACGCGCTCAGGTCCGCGATCACCAGCCCGGGGCGCAGCTCGGCCAGCTCCGCCGGCCCGAACCCGATGCGCTCAAGCGCTCCCGGGCGGAACGACTGCACCAGCACGTCCGCCCGGCTGATCAGCTTCTTCAGCCGCGCACGGCCGCCCTCGGTGTCCAGCGCCACGAACGCCGAGCGCTTGCCCTGGTTCGTGTCCCGCACCAGCGCCTCGACCCGCGGCAGGTGCGCCGCGCCGACGTGCAGCACGTCGGCGCCGTGCGCCGCCAGTACCCGGCCCGCCACCGGGCCGGCCAGCACGTGCGTCAGCTCCAGCACCCGGATGCCGCCCAGCGGCCGGTCCGAATAGAACAACGTCCGCTTCGGCGCGTCGGCGATCGGCTCCAGCGAAACCAGCGGCAGCGAGGCCACCGCTTCCCCCTGCGGGTGCGCCGCCCAGTCCTCGGGTGCGCGCAGCTCGGCGGCCGCTCCCCCGGCGCTGACCACGGCGTGCTCGACCTCGCGGGCGCTCCGGCCGGCGACCGCCTTTTCCACCGCGCCGCGGGTTCCGGGCACGCCGAGGCCCCAGCACACCGCCGCTTCGTGGCGCGGGTAGTTGCAGTGCAGGCGCACCCAGCCGTCGGCCGTGCGGTAGTTGCCCGACAGCGGCGCCCAGACCGACTCCGCGCCGACGCCGTCCACCCGCAGCAGCTGCTCGCTGTGGAAGGCCGCCGCCGCGTGGCGCGTGTCCGCCGTGACGACGCCGGGGTCGATTCCGCGCAGCCGCAGCATTTCCCCGGCCGCCAGGGTGGCCGCCACGATCGACGCCGTCGCGGCCGCCGGCACCCGGTACCGCCCGGGCAGCACGTCCTCGGTCCCGGTCAGCTCGAAGGCCCCCGGCGTGGACCCGGTGAGGGCGTGCCAGACGCCCTCGACGATGTCACGCACTACGGGAGAGCCGCGACGAGCTCGGCGGGCGGCACGCGGGTGCCGGTGTAGAACGGGATTTCCTCCCGGACGTGCAGCCGCGCCTCGGTGCCGCGCAGGTGCCGCATGAGGTCGACGATCCGGTGCAGCTCGTCGGCTTCGAAGGCGAGGATCCACTCGTAGTCGCCGAGGGCGAAGGACGCGACGGTGTTGGCGCGCACGTCCGGGTAGTCGCGGGCTTCCTTGCCGTGGTCGGCGAGCATCTTGCGGCGGTCGGCGTCCGGCAGCAGGTACCACTCGTAGGACCGGACGAACGGGTACACGCAGACGTACTTGCGCGCCTCTTCGCCGGCCAGGAACGCCGGGATGTGGCTCTTGTTGAACTCGGCGGGCCGGTGCAGCGCGGTCTGGCTCCAGACCGGCGTCGACGCGCGGCCCAGCGGCGTCCGCCGGAACCCGGCGTAGGCGGCCTGGACCTGCTCGATCTCCTCGGCGTGCCACCAGATCATGAAGTCGGCGTCGGCGCGCAGCGCGGACAGGTCGTACACACCGCGGACCACGACGCCCTTGGCCTCGAGACCGTCCAGGTACTCCGTGGTCTCGCGGCCGGCCGCTCCGCGGTCCTCGCCCAGCCTGCCCGGCTCGATCCGGAAGACCGACCAGGTGGTGTAGCGGATGGTGTCGTTGAGCTCGTTGTAGTTGACCCGCGCCATGGGTCCATCCTGTCACCGCGGCGCCGCGTGCGCCGCCACGGGTCAGGTGAGAGCACTCACGCGGCGAGGTGCGCCGCGATCCGCTGCGCCGCCGCTTCCGCCGTCGCCACGCACGCCGGCAACCCGACGCCGTGCAGGGTCGCCCCGGCGATCGCCAGCCCGGGCACGGCCGCCACGGCCTTCTCGATCCGCTCGACCCGGTCCAGGTGGCCGGCGCCGTACTGCGGCAGGCCGCCGCCCCACCGCGTCACCAGCGTCTCCACCGGCGCCGCCGTCACGCCGGTCAGGCGGGCCAGGTCGTCGCGGACCACCCGGACCAGCTCGACGTCGTCGCCGCGCAGCGCGCCCGGCTCGCCGAACCGGCCGACCGAGCCGCGGACCAGGACCGGGCCGGCACCGTAGTGCGCCCACTTCCGGGACGAGAACGTGAACGCCTTCGACGCGTACGGCACGCCCGAAGCGTCCCGCTCGCCCTGGCCGATCAGGATCCCCGACGCCTCGGGCAGCACGGTGCCGGGCGGCAGGGCCAGCGCGACCACGGCCATCGACGCCAGCTCGACCTCGCCGAAGGCCGCCGAAGCCGCCGGCACGACGTCGGCGAGCAGGCGGCGGGCCGACGGCGCGGGCACCGCGAGCACCACCGCGTCCGCCTCGGCGGTGTTGGCCGCCGGCGCGTGCGCGGTCGGCGCGGCGCCGATCCGCAGCCGCCAGCCGGCACCGTGCCGCTCGATCTCGCACACCGGCAGGCCGGTCCGCAGCTCGGCGCCGGACGCCGCGGTGAGCCGGTCGATCACCGTGCCCAGGCCGCCCGGGACCGTGCCGAACACCGGCGCCGTCGAGGGGTTCGCGGGGAGCTGGGCGGCGGCCGCCGCGGTGAGCGAGCCCGCGCCCGCCGCCAGCGCCGCGGCCAGACCCGGCATGGTCGCGCGCAGGCCGAGGCCGTCGGCACCGCCCGCGTAGACGCCGCCGAGCAGCGGGTCGACCAGGCGGTCCACCAGTTCGTCGCCGAAGCGCTCGCGCAGCAGCGGCCCCAGCGGCACGTCCCCGCCCGGCAGCCGCAGCTCCGGCAGCGACGGCTCGGCTTCGACGGCCTTGCGCCCCGCTTCGGAAAGCACCCCGGCCACCGATTCCGCCGACGCCGGCACGCCCATCACCGTGCCGGGCGGCAGCCCGGTGACCGCGCCGCCGGCGTGGATCTTCGCGCGGGCCTTGGTGGGGTGGACGACGTCGAGCCCGAGCTCGCGGACCAGCGCGAGCATCTCGGGGCGGCGGACGAGGAACGCCTCGGCGCCCACGTCGTAGGGCACGCCCGCGAGCTCGGCCGTGCGCAGCTTCCCGCCCGGTGTCGTCGTCTTTTCGAACACCGTGATCTCGGCGTCGGGACCGAGCAGCCGCCGCAGCCGGTACGCCGCGGTCAGCCCGGAAACGCCGCCCCCGACGACCGCGACGCGCTTCACAGCTCGTGCACCAGTCCGGCCACGCGGGTCAGCACGTCCGGGTCGACGCCCGGCAGCACGCCGTGGCCGAGGTTGAAGATGTGGCCGTCGGCCGCCTTGCCCTCTTCGACGATGCGGCGGACGTGCGCCTCCAGCACCGGCCAGGAGGCGTGCAGCAGCGCCGGGTCGAGGTTGCCCTGCACGACGGCGTGGCCACCCAGCCGGCGGACGGCCTCGTCGAGCGGGATCCGCCAGTCGACGCCGACGACGTCCGCGCCCGCGTCGCGCATCGCGGCCAGCAGTTCGCCGGTGCCGACGCCGAAGTGGATCCGCGGCACGCCGTACTCCGCCACGCCCGCGAGGACCTTCGCCGAGTGCGGCAGGACGAACTCGCGGTAGTCCCGCTCCGACAGCGCCCCGGCCCAGGAGTCGAACAGCTGGATCGCGTCGACGCCGGCGTCGAGCTGCGCGCGCAGGAACGTCAGCGCGACGTCGGCCAGCCGCCCGGCCAGCTCGTGCCAGACCTCGGGCGAGGTGTGCATCAAGGCCTTGGTGTGCTCGTGGTTGCGGCTCGGGCCGCCCTCGATGAGGTAGCTGGCCAGCGTGAACGGCGCGCCGGCGAAGCCGATCAGCGGCGTCTCGCCGAGCCGCTCGACCAGCAGCCGGACGCCGTCGGCGACCGGCGAGACCTGCTCGGGCTCGAGGACGGGCAGCGCGCGCACCGCAGCGAGGTCGCGCACCGGCGTGGCGACCACCGGGCCGGTGCCGGGCACGATGTCGAGGTCGACCCCGGCGGCCTTGAGCGGCACCACGATGTCGCTGTACAGGATGGCCGCGTCGACGCCGTGCCGGCGGACCGGCTGCAGCGTGATCTCGGCGAGCATCTCCGGGTCGAAGCAGGCGTCGAGCATGGGCACGCCCTCGCGCAGCGCGCGGTACTCGGGCAGCGAACGCCCCGCCTGGCGCATGAACCAGACGGGCGTGCGCGCCGGGCGTTCGCCGCGCGCGGCGGCCAGGAACGGGGCTTCGGGCAGCTCGCGGCGGCCGGACGGGACGGCCTGGCGCGGCAGGGGCGTGGTCTGAGACATCGCCGTCAATCGTGCCACGAGCCCGGGCGGCGCCGTTCCTCGGCGCGCCTGCGCCCGCAACAGGGCGTGCCCGCCCTAAAGTCGGTGCGTGACCGCGATGACGCCAGTGCCCGAACTCTTCCGCGAAGCAGTCGCGGCGCTGCAGTCCGTCCGGCCCCGCCGCGAGGTGCTGCTCGAGCCGATGCGCCCGCCGCAGCGGCTCGCGCCGTGGTCGTACGCGGTCAGCTGCGAAGTGGCCGGGCCGGCCGACGTGCTGGCCTCCGGACGGCTCGTCCTCCTGCACGACCCCGAGGGCCAGGACGGCTGGGACGGCGTGCTGCGTCTCGTCATGTACGTGCGCGCGGAGCTGGACCGCGAACTGGCGACCGACCCCTTCCTGCCGGCGGTCGGCTGGTCGTGGCTGACCGACGCCCTGGAGGTGTCCGGGGCGAGCTGGAAGGCACTGGGCGGCACGGTGACCGAGACGTCGTCGGCCCGCTTCGGCGACATCTCCGGCCCCGCCCGCACCGACGACCTGGAGCTGCGGGCGTCCTGGACGCCCGCGGACGACTCGCTGGCGCCGCACGGGCAGGCCTTCTGCCAGGTGATGGCCAGCGTCGTGGGCCTCCCGCCGGTCGGGGTGACCCTGTTCGGGCAGCGCCAGGGCTCCTGACCCGGCCGTCCGGGCGATCTTCCGCAACGAAACGGCAACGGCGGACCTCGGCGGGCACCGCCGGACGCGGCCCTTGTACGGATGTGAGCAAAATTCACGTCCGCTGAACGTCGTTCACCCCTTCACGAGGCCCCAGGACGTCCACTGAACGTCCGTACCACCCGGGGTGAGCGATCGGGCCCGGCGGCGCCCGCTGCCACCCTGAGGGCGTTTCACGTCTCCCCGTTCGTGATTCCCCGCGGTCACGCACCGCAACAAGATCGATTCGGCGTCCCGAGGCCCGCCACGACCCGGCGGCGGACACGGACAGTCATCGGGCCGAGCACCAGCCAGGGGTGCGAGCGCCTCGGCGGGCCGTGGATCAAGCCCCGGCCGGAGCCACATTCCGCGACCCGGGGGAGCCCATCCGGACCCCCGTCACTAGGCGCACCGGAAGCTGCACGCCCCATCTGCACGGCCATTTGGCCGCCGGTAACTCCATAGCATCGTGTTCGCTGGGCTATCCGTTAGCAACCGGCCGTGTACTAGCCCGATCGTGTTACTTCGAACCCACTGAGTGACTGTTCGTTTGAGATAGATACCCATTCGATCCCCCCGCGAAGGGCTCAAGGCGGCTACAGTGCCTTCGACGACACCACTTTCGGTCTAAAGCTGGCGCGGCTGAACGGCCGAAGGTCCCGGTGCCGGTCGGGGGGCACGACCGACTCCAGGGAGGTAGTGACGTGGCTACCGTCGGCTTATCTCAGGCCGTCCGATCCACGCCAGCCGGTGCATTGCCGGCGAGCATGGTTCCGCACCCGCGGGAAGAGCTGTTTTCCGTGTTGGTGGTCGATGACCACCCGCTGTTGAGGGAGGCAATCGCAGCAAGACTCGCACAGATGGGTGCGGGTACCGTCCACGAAGCCGCCACGGTGGCCGAGGCGAGGGCGCGAGCACAGGCCACTGGGCCTTGTGACCTGGCGATCCTCGATCTCGGACTGCCGGACGGCAGCGGCATCGAGCTGGTCACGGAACTCCGTAGCCACGGCTGGCCGCGCGTGGTGGTTCTCGCATCCTCGGACGACCCGTACGCGGTCCGCTCGGCCTTCCAGGCCGGGGCCCAGGCGTACCTGCTGAAGTCCGCGTCACCGGTCGTCGTGACCGATGGCGTGCGGCGTGTGCTCGAGGGCGGCGTCTACGCCGACCCGAGCGTGGCTCCGGTGCTCGCCACCGGGACCCGCGTCGCGGGCACCGACAACACCCCGCGCGAGCTGTCCGCTCGCGAGGTGGAGGTGCTCCAGCTGGTCGCCGACGGACAGTCCAACAAGGAGATCGGCGAGGAGCTTTCGCTCTCCGCTCTCACCGTCAAGTCCCACCTGTCCCGGATCGGGCGCAAGCTCGGCACGGGCGACCGGGCCCAGATGGTGGCGCTGGCCATGCGGGCCGGCGTGATCCGCTGACGCAAGCAAACAGCCCTGCGGGGCGGGCAGACCAGGCGCGGTATGCCCGTCCCGTAGGGTCGTCGGTTATGGGAAGTGCAGAGGCCGAGGACACCGGGATGGAGATCGAGTCCACGGGCGGCCCTGTGCTGCTACGCGAACCCGCCGAGGGCACACCCCCGGTGGTCACCGACGCGGCCGGGCTGGCCGAAGCCTGCGCCAAGCTCGCCGCGGGCACCGGTGCGGTCGCCGTCGACACCGAACGCGCGTCCGGCTACCGGTATTGGCCCAAGGCCTACCTCGTGCAGCTGCGCCGCGAGGGTTCCGGCACGGTGCTGATCGATCCGATCGCACTGGACGGCGACCTCGAGCCGCTGCGCGACGTCCTCAACGACCTGGAGTGGGTGCTGCACGCCGCCTCCCAGGACCTCCCCTGCCTCGCCGAGCTGGGCCTGCGCCCGGCGGCGCTGTTCGACACCGAGCTGGCCGGCCGGCTGGCGGGCTACGAACGCGTGGCGCTCGGGACGCTCGTCGAGCTGCTGCTCGGCTACACCCTCGAGAAGGGGCACAGCGCGGCCGACTGGTCGAAGCGGCCGCTGCCGGTCGACTGGCTGAACTACGCCGCCCTCGACGTCGAGCTGCTCGTCCAGCTGCGCGAAAAGCTGGAAGCGGAGCTGGGCGCCCAGGGCAAGCTGGAGTGGGCGCGGCAGGAGTTCGAGTTCGTGCGGACGGCCCCGCCGCCGCCCCCGCGGGCCGAGCCGTGGCGCCGGACGTCCGGCGTGCACAAGATCCGCAGCCCGCGCGGCCTCGCGGCGGTCCGCGAGCTGTGGCAGGCGCGGGACGAGCTCGCCCGCAAACGCGACCGCGCGCCGAGCCGGATCCTGCCGGACAGCGCGATCGTCAACGCTGTCACGGCCGACCCGAAGACGGTCGAAGAACTGCAGGCGCTGCCGGTGTTCAGCGGCCGCGTCCAGCGCAAGTACACGGCGAGCTGGCTGCGGCACCTGCAGGCGGCCCGCGCGCTCCCGGCTTCGGAACTGCCGTCGCCGTCCCAGCCGACCGACGGGCCGCCGCCGGTGAACCGCTGGGCGGACAAGGACCCGGACGCGGCGGCCCGCCTCGCGGCGGCGCGCGCGGCGTTGACGGCGATCGCGGAGGACCGCCGGCTGCCGGTGGAGAACCTGCTGCTGCCCGACCTGGTCCGCCGCACGTGCTGGCGGCCGCCGGCCGAGACGGACGAAGAGTCGGTCGCGGAGGTCCTGCGCGCGGGCGGGGCCCGGCCGTGGCAGGTCGAGCTGACGGCGACGGTGCTGAGCAAGGCCCTGCAGACCACCGCGTCCTGAACGGACAGATCAGGGACACTTCGCCACGCTTTCCGGGGAACCGTGCGGGGCCGGGCATCGGCTGCCCTAGGCTGCGCCGGAAACGCCGCACCGCCCGAAGGTATCCCGATGACCGATTTCATGTCCGATCAACCCGCCGTGCAGTGCTTTCTGAGCTTCACCCACGAAGATGACAGTTTCCTGAATTTCGTCACACCGCTCAAGAATTCGCTGGAGAAGTTCTGCGCCTCGGCGCACGGGCGCAAGATCGAAGTGTTCGTCGACCGCGAAAGCATCGGGTGGGGCGAGGACTGGCGGACGAAGATCCAGGACGGGCTCAACGCCGCGATGGTCTTCGTCCCGGTCATCTCGATGAACTACTTCTACGAAAGCGGCGCCTGCCGCGAGGAGCTGACCGCGTTCTACGCCAAGGCGAACGAGCTCGGCCTCACCCAGCTGATCCTGCCGCTGATCGTGCTGGGGCACGAGCTGATCACCGGCCAGAGCGACGACGCCAACATCCGGATCATCGAGAAGCTGCAGTACGTCGACATCAAGGACGCGGTGCTGGCCGGCGCGGGCACCGCGGAATGGCGGCGCACGATGGACGTGGTGGCGGACAAGCTGATCCGGGCGATCCGCTCCGCGGAGGCGACGCTGGAAAAGCTCAAGAAGTGCGACCGGCTGCTGCTCGCCGGACTCGCCCCGGAACGGGACGGGCCCGGACTGCAGGAATACAAGGAAAACCTCACGAAGATCGGCGAGCTGCTGGAACGGCAGTTCGACGCGATCAGCCACTCGCTCGACGAACTGGGCGAGGAAATGCGCCAGCTGACCGGCGACGTGGCCGGGCTGCGCCCGGAGGCGATCAAGGCGCGGGTGGTGCGCGCGGCCGACGCGATCAAACCGATGGCGGTCAACATCCAGCAGGTCGGCACGGCGTTCGAAACGACGGTCGCGGAAACCGATGCGACGATCCGGTCGTACATGCGCCTGATGGACTCGTCCATGACGCCGGAACTGCTGGACCGCGCGCGCCGCGAATACGACGAATTCGTCGAAATGCTGACCGGGCTGATGGCACTGGAGGCCCGGATCACCGAGTTCCTGACGCAGATCCGCCCGCTGGAGGCGATCAACGCGCCCCTGCGCGCGGCGATCCGCCCGCTGCGCGTCGGAGCGCAGTCGATGCAGCTGGGGATGCGCACGATGCGGGAACTGTCCCGGATCATCAGCAACCTGCTGAGCGGCTGCCCCCGGCTCCTGTCGTGAGTGATAAGGCGAGTTAGAACTCGCCTTATCACTCACGAGCCGGGCGTGCCCCGCTAGTCCGCGAGGGCCGCCAGCAGCGCGTGCGCCTCGGCGCGCAGCCCGTCCGTCGGCTCCCCCGCCCCCACCAGCCGGACCACGCCGTCGGCGCCCTCCCGCACGTGGGCTTCGACGTCCAGCGCCGGATCGTCCCGGCGGATCACCGCGATGCTCTCCACCAGCCCGAACACCAGGTCCGTCCGGATGCCGACGGCCGAAGGCGCCACGCCTGAGGCCGCCACCAGGCGGCCGTACGCCGCCTTCAGCTCCGCGCGCTCGGTGCGGAAACGGGCCAGGTTGGGCGAACTCACCTCCGGCAGCAGGTACAACGCGCCGAGGTTGTGCCGGGCGCCGCCGAGCAGGCCGATGTCCGCGTACGCCAGCGCCCACAACCGGACCGCCGCCGGGGCCGCTCCCGCGACCAGGCGGGCGGCCAGGGCCAGCGACGGGCGGACCGTCTCGGCCAGCAGCGCCGCCAGGATGTCTTCCTTCGCCGGGAAGTGGTAGTAGAGCGACGCCTGGCGCAGCCCCGCGCGTTCGGCGATCGCCCTGGTCGTCGTGGCCGCGTACCCGGCTCCGGTGAACAGCTCGCCCGCGGCGTCGAGCACCGCCTGGCGCGCGTCCGGACGGTTCGCCGCCGCTCCGCTCGCCCTCGGCCTGCCGACCCCCGACCCGTTGCCCACGGCCGTGATCTTGCCAGGTCTCCGGCCGCGACACGCGCACGGAGGGTGCGGTTACGCCCGGATGTCGTCATTGACGCCGGGTCGATCCCCTCGTTAACGGACCGCTAACACGGCGGAGACCACCGTGTCGCTGCGGGAACCTAATTTCTGTCATGCGATCGAAACAAGGAGCCCGCATGACGCCACCCGACGAACTCGCCGCCTTCGGTTACCGCCAAGAGCTTCGCCGGTCGCTGGGCGGGTTCTCCGCCTTCGCCGCCGGCTTCTCCTTCGTCTCCATCCTCACCACCGTCTTCCAGCTCTTCGGCTTCGGCTACACCTTCGGCGGCCCGCTCTTCTTCTGGACGTGGCCGGTCGTCCTGGCCGGCCAGCTGCTCGTCGCGCTGGTCTTCGCCGAGCTCGCGGCGCGCTACCCGCTCGCCGGATCCGTGTACCAGTGGGCGAAACAGGTGACGAAGGGTTTCCTCGGCTGGCTGGCCGGCTGGATGATGCTCCTCGGCTGCATCGTCGCCCTCGCCGCCGCGGCGATCGCGCTGCAGGTCGTGCTGCCGTCGGTCTGGGACGGCTTCCAGCTCGTCGGCGGCGACCCGTCGGTGACGTCGCCGTCCGGGGCGGCCAACGCCGTGCTGCTCGGCACGCTGCTGCTCGTCTTCACCACCGCGGTCAACACCGGCGGGGTGCGGCTGATGGCGCGGATCAACGACGTCGGCGTCGCGGCCGAGCTGCTCGGGGTCGTCGTCCTCGTCGCCGGGCTGGCCCTGTTCGCCGTCCGCGGTCCGCAGGTGGTGCTGCACGACGCGCCGGGCACCAGCGCCGGGATCGGCGGCGTGCTCGCGTCGGCGCTCATGGCGGCGTACGTGCTCTACGGCTTCGACACCGCCGCCTCGGTCGCGGAGGAGACGAAGGACGCGCGAAAGGCGGCTCCGCGGGCGGTGCTGCGGGCCGTGCTGGTGTCCGGGATCGGCGGCCTGGCCGTGGTCGTCACCGCGCTGATGGCCGCACCGAGCCTCACCGACGGCCAGCTCGCCGGGCACGGCCTGCCGTACGTCATCACCGCCGTCTTCGGCGACACCCTCGGCCGGGTCTTCCTCGCCGACGTCGCGATCGCCGTCGTGGTCTGCACGCTCACCATCCAGACCGGCACCGTCCGGCTGATCTACGCGATGGCCCGCGACGGCGCGCTGCCGGCGTCCGGCCGGCTCGCCGGGGTCAGCCCGCGCACCGGGACACCGGTCGCGCCCGCGCTGCTGTCCGGCGCACTGGCCATCGGGCTGCTGCTGCTCAACGTCGGCAACCCGACGCTGTTCAGCACGATCACCGGGACGTCGGTGGTGGTCGTCTACCTGGCCTACCTGCTCGTCACCGGGCCGCTGCTCGTGCACCGGCTGCGCGGGCGGTTCCCCGCCGAGCCCGGCCGGTTCTCCCTGGGCCGGTGGGGTGTTCCGCTGAACGGCGCAGCCGTCCTCTACGGAATCGCGATGATCGTGAACATCGCCTGGCCGCGCGCGGAGATCTACGATCTCGCCGGTTCGGGCGCCCCCTGGATGCTCTTGTTCCCGCTAGAGTTCGTCGGCGGCGCACTGGTGATCGGCTGGCTCTGCTGGCTGCGGCTGCGCCCGGCTCCCGCCCTCGAACCCGCGACCTGAGAGAGGACGACCATGAGCACCACCGCGACGCCCCACGGAGCGCGCGACCACGCCCGCGCGCAGGCCGGCACCGTGGTCGACACGATGCCGTCGATCCCGGCGAGCAGCTGGCCGGAACCGCCGCCCGAGGTCGATCCCGAGGCGCTGACCTGGGCCGAAACCGTGGCCGGCGGCGGGTACACGCACAAGGTGCTGGCGCGCGGCACGCGGCTGCGGCTGACCGACGTCGACGGCGATGCCTGCGCCCACCTGCTGCTGTTCAACGCCGATCAGCCCTGGGAGCGGCTGAACGTCGCCGACACGGTCAAGGTGCAGTGGAACGCCTACCTCGGCGAGTCGGTGGCGCTGCTGTCGGACCAGGGACGGGTGCTGGCCACGATCGTCGCCGACTCCAGCGGGCGGCACGACGCGCTCTGCGGAACGTCCACTGTGGACGGCAACACGGCCCGCTACGGCGACGGTTCCCCGCAGGGCCCCTCCCCCGCCGGGCTGGCGCTGTTCACCCTGGCGGCGGCCAAGAACGGCCTGCAGCCGCGTGACCTGCCACCGAGCCTGTCCTTCTTCCAGGGCGTGCGGGTCCAGCCCGAAGGCGGGCTGGAGTTCACCGGCTCCGCGGGCGCGGGCAAGGCCGTCGACCTGCGGATCGAGATCCCGTCGATCGTGCTGCTCGCCAACGTCGCCCACCCGGTCGACCCGCGCCCGGAGCACACCGTGTCCCGGCTCGGAGTCCTCGCCTGGCGCGACCGGCCGACGACCCCGGACAGTCCCGAGTGGACACACACGCCGGAGGCGCAGCGCGCCTTCGAGAACACCGCCGACTACCTCACCGCCCGGGGGATCGCATGAGCACCGCGTACGAGTCCCAGCTGGAGGTCAGCGTCGACGTCCCCGCGCGGGCGCCGTTCTCCACGGTGCTGCACGAGGGGCAGGAGCTGGCCATCATCGACCTGGGTGGCAACCAGGCCGTCGACTTCCTCTGCTACGACGCGAACGACACGGCGAAGCGCTACAGCGCGCCCGCGACGATCGCCGCGCAGGGCAACATCTTCCTGACCACCGGCAGCGTCCTGCGCACCCAGGAGGGCGCGCCGCTGCTGACCGTCGTCGCCGACACCTGCGGCCGCCACGACACGATCGGCGGCGCGTGCAGCAAGGAGTCCAACAGCCTCCGCTACGGGCAGCACACCCGGCACCAGCACGCCTGCGTCGAGAACTTCCTCATCGAGGGCGCGAAGTGGGGCCTGGGCAAGCGCGACCTGGTCAGCAACGTCAACTGGTACATGAACGTGCCGGTCGAGGAAGACGGCACGCTCGGCATCGTCGACGGCATTTCCGCACCGGGCCTGGAAGTCCGGCTGCGCGCCGAGACCGACGTGCTGGTGCTGGTGTCGAACTGCCCGCAGATCAACAACCCCTGCAACGGGTTCGACCCGACGCCGGTCCGGATGGTCGTCATCTCCCCCGGAGGCGGCGAGTGAGGCTGCTCGTCGCCAACCGCGGCGAGATCGCGGTCCGGATCCTGCGCAGCGCGAAGGAACTGGGTCTCGAGACCGTCGCGGTGTACTCCGACGCCGACCGCCTCGCCCCGCACGTGCGGCTCGCCGACCGGGCCGTCCGGCTCGGCCCGGCGCCCGCCGCGGAGAGCTACCTGCGGGCCGAGGCGATCATCGCCGCGGCCCTGGAAACCAGCTGCGACGCGATCCACCCCGGCTACGGCTTCCTCTCGGAGGACGCGGCGTTCGCGCGCGCCTGCGAAGACGCCGGGATCGCGTTCGCCGGGCCGTCACCGGAGCACCTGGAGGTGTTCGGCAGCAAGCACACCGCGCGCGAGGCCGCGATCGCGGCCGGCGTGCCGCTGCTGGCCGGCACCGGCCTGCTGTCCGATGTGGACGAAGCGTTGGCGCGTGCGGCGGACATCGGCTACCCGGTGATGCTCAAGGCGACCGGCGGCGGGGGCGGCATCGGGATGCGCGCGTGCGCGTCACCGGAGGAGCTGCGCGCCGCCTGGGACACCGTGCGCAGCGTCGCCGCCAAGAGCTTCGCCAGTTCCGGCGTCTTCCTCGAACGCCTGGTGACCCGCGCGCGGCACGTCGAGGTCCAGGTGTTCGGCGACGGCTTCGGCGAGGTCCTCGCCCTGGGCACGCGCGACTGCTCACTGCAGCGGCGCAACCAGAAGGTGGTCGAGGAGTGCCCGGCGCCGGACCTGCCCGAGGAGGTCCGGAAGCACCTGGTCGAGTCCGCCGTCGCGCTGTGCTCGTCGGTGCGGTACCGCTCGGCGGGCACGGTCGAGTACGTCTACGACCCCGGGCGCGGCGAGGCGGCGTTTCTCGAAGTCAACACCCGCCTGCAGGTCGAGCACCCGGTCACCGAGGCGGTCCACGGCGTCGACCTGGTGGCGTGGATGCTGCGGCTCGCCCAAGGCGACCGCGGGATGTTCCGCGCGGTCCCGGTCGCGCGCGGGCACGCCGTCGAGGCGCGCGTGTACGCCGAGGACCCCGGAGCCGGGCACCGGCCCAGCGCGGGCCTCGTCACGCGGGTCACGCTGCCGCCGGCCACGCGGGTCGACACCTGGGTCGAGCCGGGCACGACCGTCACCACCCACTACGATCCGCTACTGGCCAAGGTGATCTGCACCGGCGCCGACCGCGCCGAGGCCCTGGAAAACCTGCGTGCAGCGCTCGCCGCGACCCGCTTCGACGGCGTCCAGACCAACCTCGGCCAGCTGCGGGCGGCGGCCGGCGACCCGGCCTTCGGCGCCGCCACGCACCACACGTCCACTTTGGACACGATCGGCGACGCGGAACCGCGGATCGACGTGGTCCGCGGCGGGACCATGACGACGGTGCAGGACTGGCCGGGCCGCACCGGCTTCTGGCACGTCGGGGTGCCGCCGAGCGGCCCGATGGACGACCGCTCGCTGCGGCTGGGCAACCTCGCGCTGGGCAACCCCGAGGGCGCGCCCGGCCTGGAGTCCACTGTGGATGGCGTGGCCCTGCGGTTCTCCCACGCCACCGAGGTGTGCGTCGCCGGCGCGCCGGCGACGGTCCTCGTCGACGGCGTCGAAGCTCCCCTGTGGACACCGGTCGAAGTCCCCGCGGGGGCGACGCTCGACGTCCGCGCGTGCACGGCCGGGCTGCGCAGCTACGTGCTGGTCCGCGGCGGCGTAGACGTGCCGGAGTTCCTCGGCAGCGCGGCGACGTTCACGCTGGGCAAGTTCGGCGGGCACGGCGGCCGCGCGCTGGCCGCCGGGGACGTCCTGCGGCCCGGGCCGGCGCCCGCGGACCCCGTCGTCGGGCCGGTCGCCGAGGCCGACCGCCCGGCCTTCGCTCCGCATTGGACGATCGGTGCGCTCGAAGGGCCGCACGCGGCTCCGGAGTTCTTCACCCCGGAAGACGTCGACACGTTCTACGCCACGGACTGGCAGGTGCACTTCAACTCGGCGCGCACCGGCGTCCGGCTCGTCGGGCCGCGGCCCGGCTGGGCCCGCGCGGACGGCGGCGAGGCGGGCCTGCACCCGTCGAACATCCACGACACGCCATACGCGATCGGCGCCGTCGACTACACCGGCGACCTGCCCATCCTGCTCGGCCCGGACGGCCCCAGCCTGGGCGGGTTCGTCTGCCCGGCGACGGTCGCCACCGGCGAGCGGTGGAAGCTCGGGCAGCTGCGCCCGGGCGACACCGTGCGGTTCGTGCCGATCGGCACCGACCACGCGGCGGCGCTGCGGACGCGCCCCGCGTCGGTGATCGAGCCGAGCCGGGCCGCCCGCGACGACGGCGGTGTCCTCGCGCGACTGTCCGCTTCGGACTGTTCGGAATCCTCGGGCGAGCCGTCGGTCACCTACCGCCGCAGCGGCGACGACAACCTGCTCGTCGAGTACGGCGAGATGAAGCTCGACCTGGCCCTGCGGATGCGGGTGCACGCGCTCGGCGAACGGCTCGCCGCCGAGGGCGTCCCGGGGATCGTCGACCTCACCCCGGGCATCCGGTCGCTGCAGGTGCACGTCGACCCGGACGCGCTCCCGGTCGGCAAGGCGCTCGGGCTGGTGCGCGAGCTGGAGCGGGACCTGCCGCCGACGCACGCGCTCGTGGTGCCGAGCCGCAGCGTGCGGCTGCCGCTGTCGTGGGACGACCCGGCGACCCGCGAGGCGATCGAGCGGTACATGACCGGCGTGCGCGACGACGCGCCGTGGTGCCCGTGGAACATCGAGTTCATCCGGCGCGTCAACGGGCTGTCCAGTGTGGACGACGTCTACCGCACGGTGTTCGACGCCGAGTACCTCGTGCTCGGCCTCGGCGACGTCTACCTCGGCGCGCCGGTGGCGACGCCGCTGGACCCGCGCCACCGCCTGGTGACGACGAAGTACAACCCGGCGCGGACGTGGACGGCGGAGAACTCCGTCGGCATCGGCGGTGCCTACCTCTGCATCTACGGCATGGAGGGCCCGGGCGGCTACCAGTTCGTCGGGCGCACGGTCCAGGTGTGGAACAGCTGGCGCGGCGGCGAGCAGCCGTGGAACCTGCGGTTCTTCGACCGGATCTCCTGGTACCCGGTGTCGGCCGAGGAGCTCCTGGACCTTCGGGCGCAGAGCGCGTCCGGGCAGCTGGCCCTCGAGACCACCGAAGGCTCCTTCGCCCTCGCCGACTACCAGAAGTTCCTCGCGGACAACGCCGAGAGCATCGCCGGGTTCCGGGCGACGCAGGCGGCGGCGTTCGAGGCGGAGCGGCAGGCATGGGCCGCGGCGGGCGAGTTCGACCCCAAGCCGGAGCCGGTCACCCGGCCCCCGGCCCGGGTCGAGGCCCCGCCGGGCGGGCACGTCGTGGAGGCGCCGTTCGCGGCGACGGTGTGGCGGGTCGACGTCACCGCGGGCCAGCGCGTCGAGCACGCGGAGCCGCTGGTGACGCTGGAAGCGATGAAGACGGAGGCGCGGATCCCCGCGCCGGCGAGCGGCGAGGTGGTCGAAGTGCTGGTGTCCCCCGGCGACCAGGTGGCGCCCGGCACGCCGTTGGTGGTGCTGGGATGAGCGCCGTCGAACGGGTACGGGCGGCATACCGGCGGATCGAACAGGTGGATCGGCCGGAGATCTGGATCGACCTGCGGCCGGAAGCCGACGTCCTGGCCGAAGCCGCCGCGGCGGAGCCACGCGGGTTGCCGCTGTACGGCAAGCTCGTGGCGGTCAAGGGCAACATCGACGTCGCCGGGCTGCCGACGACGGCGGGCTGCCCGGACTACGCGTACAAGCCGGAAGCCGACGCCCCGGTGGTCGCGCGGCTGCGGGCGGCGGGTGCGCTGGTGCTCGGCACCACGAACCTCGACCAGTTCGCGACCGGCCTGGTCGGGACGCGCAGCCCGTACGGCGCGGTGCGCAACGCCGTCGACCCGGCTTACGTGTCCGGCGGCTCCAGCTCGGGCTCCGCGGTGGCCGTCGCGCTGGGCATCGTGGACCTGGCGCTCGGCACGGACACCGCCGGGTCCGGCCGGGTGCCCGCGGCGTTCAACGGGATCGTCGGCCTGAAGCCGACCCCGGGCCTGCTGCCGACGGACGGGGTCGTGCCCGCCTGCGCGAGCATCGACTGCGTCTCGCTGTTCGCACGGACGGTGGAGGAAGCATCGTTCGCGCTGACCTGCCTGGCCGAGCCCGCGCAGGTCCACACGGGACGGTTCCGCCTCGGTGTGCCGTCCCCGGACCAGCTGGGTCCCTTGGCTACCGGCTGGGCCGAGGCGTTCGACGCGGCGGTGTCGGACTACGCCGCGGCGGGTGCCGAAGTGACCACCGTGGACATTTCAGCGTTCCTGGAGGCGGCTCAGCTGTTGTACGGCGGCGCGTTCGTCGCCGAGCGCTACACCGCGGTCGGCGAGTTCATCGACGCCCACCCGGACGCCGTCGACCCGGTGGTGCGCTCGATCATCGGCCCGGCGCGGGACATCCCCGCGCACCGGCTGTTCGCCGACCAGGCGACCTTGGCGGCCCTGCGGACGGAAGCGCTGGTGGCACTGGCCGGCGTCGACGCGATCCTGCTCCCGACGACGACCGAGCACCCGACGCTGGCGGAAGTGGCGGCGGACCCGGTGGCCGTCAACGCCCGCCTGGGCCGGTTCACCAACTCCACCAACCTGTTCGGCCTGTCGGCCCTGTCCGTCCCGGCGGGCTCGGTGGCCGGACGCCCGTTCGGCGTGATGTTCCTGGGTGCCCCGCACGACGACCTGAAGCTGGCGGCGTTGGCGGGACTGCGCTCGGCACGCATCCCGGTCGTGGTGGTCGGTGCGCACCTGCGGGGCCAGCCGCTGAACCACGAGCTGACCTCGCGCGGCGGCCGGTTCGTGTCCGCGGTGTCGACGGCGGCTGCGTACCGGTTGTACGCGCTGGACACGGTGCCGCCCAAGCCGGGCTTGGTGCGGGTGGCCTCCGGCGGGGTCTCGGTGGCCGCGGAGGTCTGGGAGCTGCCGGCGCGGGGGTTCGGCGAGTTCGTGGCCGGGATCCCGGCTCCGCTGGCGATCGGCAAGCTCGAACTGGCCGACGGGACGTCGGTGCCGGGCTTCCTGTGCGAACCGGCGGCGACCGAAGGCGCGGAGGACATTTCGGCGAAGGGCGGTTGGCTGGCCCACGTCCGCGGGTAACGATCAGCTGCCCGGCGCGGTAACGAGCCTTCAGCGACCGCGCCGGGCGTACCGATGTACCCGGTAGTGAACCCCCGGAGGCAGCCATGACCACGGCAACCCGATCCCCCCAGGACACCCTCGTCCACTCCTACCTGTTCCTCCGGCGCGCCATCGGGCTGGTCGGCGTGGCCCTGCCGGTCGTCCTCATCCTCGGCAAGCAGCTCGTCCAAGGCGGGGGCGTCGCCGGCTCGCTCAGCAGCTACTACTACACCGACCTGCGGGACGTCCTCGTCGGCGCCATGTGCGCGGTCGGGGTGTTCCTCCTCGCCTACTACGGCCACGACTACGTCGACAACGTCGCCAGCAGCGTCGCCGGGCTCGGCGCGATCGGCCTCGCGCTGCTGCCCACCACCCCGGACCACGACGTCACGGCCTGGAACCGCACGTCCGGCGTGCTGCACTGGGTCTTCGCGGCCGTGTTCTTCCTCTCCCTCGCCTACTTCTGCCTGCGCCTGTTCCCCCACGACGGCGAGCAGCCGGAGAAGTTCGGCGCGCTCTACCGCGCCTGCGGGGCCGTGATCCTCGTCTGCCTGCTGCTGATCGCCCTGGCCAAGTACCTCGGCCTGACGCCGTCGCTGCACCCGGCGCTGTGGCTGGAGAGCATCGCGGTGGAGGCGTTCGGTGTCGCGTGGCTCGTGAAGGGACAGACGATGGAGCCCAAGAGTGTGCCGTAGCCCACTCGACCGGGCCACACCACTGGTTACCGGTGGGTAACAAGGGCTATCGTGCGGTCAAAGACCTCTATCCCATGGAGCATCAGTGGCCGCACCAGCAACGCCGCTCGCGCCGAACGCGCGGGGCGTGCGAAACGTCGCCTTCGTCGAGGGGGTACGCACCCCCTTCGGCAAGGCCGGCGACAAGGGCATCTACGCCGGCACCCGCGCCGACGACCTGGTCGTCAACACCATCCGCGAGCTGCTGCGGCGGCACCCCGAACTGCCGCCCGAGCGCGTCGACGAGGTGGCCATCGCCGCCACCACCCAGATCGGCGACCAGGGCCTGACGATCGGCCGCACCGCCGCGCTGCTGGCCGGGCTGCCGAAGTCCGTCCCGGGCTTCGCCATCGACCGCATGTGCGCCGGCGCGATGACCGCCGTCACCAGCGTCGCGTCCGGCATCGGCTTCGGCGCCTACGACATCGCCATCGCCGGTGGCGTCGAGCACATGGGCCGTCACCCGATGGGTGAGGGCGTCGACCCGAACCCGCGGATCATCGCCGACAAGCTCGTCGACCCGACCGCGCTCGTCATGGGCCAGACCGCCGAGAACCTGCACGACCGCTTCCCGGCGATCACCAAGCAGCGCACCGACGCCTACGCCGCGCGCAGCCAGGAGCGCTACGCCGAAGCCGTCAAGACCGGCAAGATCGGCCCCGAGCTGGTCCCGGTCGCCACCCGTTCGAAGGAGCTGGGCTGGGGTCTGGCCACCGAGGACGAGCCGCCGCGCCCGGGCACCACGCTGGAGACCCTCGCCGGGCTGAAGACGCCGTTCCGCCCGTTCGGCCGGATCACCGCGGGCAACGCGGCCGGCCTCAACGACGGCGCGACCGCGTCGCTGCTCGCCGACGAGGACACCGCCCGCGAGCTGGGCCTGCCGGTCGCGATGCGGCTGGTCGGCTACTCCTTCGCCGGCGTCGAGCCGGAGGTCATGGGCATCGGCCCGGTGCCGGCCACCGAGAAGCTGTTCAAGCGCACCGGCCTGTCGATCGACGACATCGGCCTGTTCGAGATCAACGAGGCCTTCGCCGTGCAGGTGCTGGCCTTCCTCGACCACTTCGGCATCGACGACGAAGACCCGCGCGTCAACCAGTGGGGCGGCGCGATCGCGTGCGGCCACCCGCTGGCCTCGTCCGGCGTCCGGCTCATGACGCAGCTGGCGCGCCAGTTCGCCGAGCGGCCCGACGTGCAGTACGGCATGACCACGATGTGCATCGGTATCGGCATGGGCGGCACCGTGATCTGGGAGAACCCGGCCTTCGAGGGGGCGAAGTAATGACTTTCACCGCTGAAGAAGCGAAGGCCGCCTTCCCGGACGAGGTCGTCACGCACGCCGTGACGCGCCTGGTGAAGGTGCCCGGGCTCACCAAGCCCGTCGCGCTCATCACGCTCGACAACGGCCACGACCACACCCGGCCGAACACCTTCGGCCCGCAGGGTCTCGTGTCGTTGAACACCGCGCTGGACAAGGCGTTCGAGGCCGAGCCGGCCGCGATCGCCGTCACCGGCAAGCCGTTCATCTTCGCCGTCGGCGCCGACCTGTCCGGTGTCGAGTCCGTCAGCGACCCGAAGCTGGCGCGCGAGATCGCCCAGACCGGGCACGACGTCTTCCGGCGGCTCACCGAGTCGAAGATCCCGACGTTCGGGTTCGTCAACGGCGCGGTCATGGGCGGCGGCCTGGAGCTGGCGCTGTCCTGCCACTACCGGACGCTGTCGGAGAACACCGCCGCCATCGCGTTCCCCGAGGTCTTCCTCGGCCTGTTCCCGGGCTGGGGCGGCACCCAGCTGCTGCCGAACCTGATCGGCGCGGACGCCGCCGTCACGGTGATCATCGAGAACGCGCTGGCGCAGAACAAGATGCTCAACGTCAAGCAGACGGCCGAGCTCGGCATCGTCGACGCGGTCTTCGGGTCCGCCGACTACCTCGAGCAGTCGCTGCTGTGGCTGGCGAAGGTCGTCAACGGCGAGATCACGCCGGAACGCCGCGAGATCGACCGCGGTTCCGCGTGGGACGCCGCCATCGCCCGCGCCAAGTCCCTTGTGGACGGTCGCACGCACGGCGCGTCGCCGGGCGCCACCAAGGCCGTCGAGCTGCTGGAGCTGGCCCGCGAAAACGACCTCGACCGCGGCTACGCGGCCGAGACCGACGGCCTCGCCGAGCTGCTCATGTCCGACGTCCTGCGCGCCGGGCTGTACTCGTTCAACCTGGTCAACAAGCGCGCCAAGCGCCCGGCAGGCGCGCCGGACAAGAACCTGGCCCGCAAGGTGAACAAGGTCGGCATCGTCGGCGCCGGCCTGATGGCCAGCCAGCTGGCGCTGCTGTTCGTGCGCCGCCTGAAGGTGCCGGTCGTGCTGACCGACGTCGACCAGGAGCGCGTCGACAAGGGCGTCGGCTACGTCCACGCCGAGATCGACAAGCTGCTGGGCAAGAAGCGCCTGTCCCCGGACGGCGCCAACCGGCTCAAGGCGCTGGTCTCCGGCTCGCTCGACAAGGCCGCGTTCGCCGACGCCGACTTCGTCATCGAAGCCGTCTTCGAGGAGCTCGGCGTCAAGCAGCAGGTGTTCGCCGAGCTGGAGCAGCACGTCAAGCCCGAGGCGATCCTGGCGACGAACACCTCGTCGCTGTCGATCACCGCGATGGCGTCGAAGCTGCAGCACCCCGAGCGCGTGGTCGGCTTCCACTTCTTCAACCCGGTCGCCGTGCTGCCGCTGCTGGAGATCGTCCGCGGCGAGCGGACCGACGACGCTTCCCTGGCGACGGCGTTCTCGGTCGGCAAGCAGCTGAAGAAGTCGAGCGTGCTGGTCAAGGACGCGAGCGCGTTCGTCGTCAACCGGCTCCTGCTGCGCTTCCTCGGCGAGGTGCTGGTGACGGTCGACGAGGGCACGCCGTTCGACGTCGCCGACAAGGCCCTGGAACCGCTCGGCCTGCCGATGACGCCGCTGACGCTGATGCAGCTCGTCGGCCCGGCCATCGCCCTGCACGTCGGCGAGACGCTGCACGAGGCGTTCCCGGACCGGTTCACCGTGTCCGAGAACCTCGCGAAGTTCGTCAAGGCGGGCAAGAAGGGCGTCTGGGTCTGGGACGACAAGGGCAACCAGTCGGCCGACCCCGAGGTCGTCGAACTCTGGACGCAGGGTGACCAGCCGTCCACTTCGGAGCAGGTGCGCGAGCGCGCGCTGGCGGCGATCGCCGAGGAGATCCGGATCATGCTCGACGAGGGCGTGGTCGCCGAGGCGCAGGACATCGACCTGTGCCTGATCCTCGGTGCGGGCTGGCCGTTCTGGAACGGCGGCATCACGCCGTACCTGGACCGCTCCGGGGTGTCCGAGCGCGTGAACGGCAAGCCGTTCCTCGCCCCGGGCGTGGCTTCGGTCCCGACGCGCTAGTACTCGCCCTCGCGAGGGCACTTCGGCGGCGGCGCAGTGAGTTTCAGCTGCGCCGCCGTCGCGTCGGAATCGATCACCGTCACGCGCTCGGCGGTCCGGTAGCGGGCGTGCAGCTCCTGCGCCCACGCCGTCAGGTCGGTGCCCGGGACGGCGAGCAGCGAGACCGACGGCGGGTCCACGAACACCCGCCGCACCTTGGGGTCGTCGCGCAGGGACCGTTCCGCGGCCCGCATGTCGGCTTCGGCTGGGAAGACCACCACGACCGCCGCGCACAGCGTGTGCCCGGCCAGCGGGGCCGGGTTCGTGTCGACCGGCAGGTCCGGCGGCCGCAGCAGCGCCGCGACGCCGAAGGCCAGCCCCACCCCGGCCGCCAGCGCCAGCGCGATCACCGGCACCAGCACGCGGACCAGGGGCTTGTCCTCCACACCGAAGATCACAGCACACGTTGGCCGCCGGGACACCGTCCGTTCACCCCGGCGGCTTAGCGTCCCGCCGTGACCACCGACAGACGCCGCTTCCTCAAGGGCGCCGGCCTCGCGGCCGCCGCCGCGGGCGTGCCCCTCCCGGCCCCGGCCGACCTCGACCTCGATCTCGACCCGAGCCGGGTGTGCGGCCGCTACCAGTGGCTGGTCGGCGACCACCACACGCACAGCCAGTACTCCTACGACGCGATGTACCGGATCGACCAGATCGCCGCCGGCGGGCGCGCGCACGGCGCGGACTGGATCGTCTTCACCGACCACGGCCACGCCGAGCACGAGAAGGCGTCGGTCGAACCCACCGAAGCCGACTTCCTCGCCGCCCGGCGGAAGTACCCGGACCTGCTGCTGTGGCACGGCATGGAGTGGAACGTCCCGGGCGCCGAACACGCGACCGTGTTCTTCCAGGCCGGTTCGCAGCAGGCCGCGAAGCTGCGCGAGTTCGAGCGGACCTTCGACTGGCGGCTGACGAACTCGGAGGCGTCGAGCCCGGCGAACGAGGCCCTCGCGCTGCGGGCGTTGCGCTGGCTCGCCGCGGAAGAGCAGGCGAAGCGGATCCACGCGCCGGTCGTGCTGATCAACCACCCGCTGCGCAACGGCCGCGTCGCGCCGCACGAGCTGCGCGCCTACCGCGACGCGGCGCCGCACATCGTGATCGGCATGGAAGGCGCGCCCGGCGCGCAGGCGGACGGCTTCCCGAAGCCGCTCGGCAACGGCGGCGCGCGCGGCGGCTACGCGAACGCGCCCGGCCCGAACTCGTGGCCGGGCTTCCCGGCCGAGGCGTACCGGACGTTCGGCGGCTGGGACTGGGCGACGGCGAAGGTCGGCGGCCTGTGGGACTCGCTGCTCGCCGAGGGCAAGCCGTGGTGGATCACCACGAACTCCGACTCGCACTACAACCGCGGCGACACGCTGGTCCGGCCCCAGGTTCCCGACGGCTGGTACGACGGCACCGGCAAGTTCCCGGACCCGGTCGACAGCGGCGTCCGCCAGTTCGTCCCGCCGTACGCCGACTTCTACCCCGGCGAGTTCAGCCGCACGCACGTCGGCGTCACGCGGCGCAGCCTCGAAGGCGTCTTGGAGGGGCTGCGGGCCGGGCGGATCTGGCTGTCGCACGGCGGTTTGGTCTCCGAGCTTGAGGTCGCCGCGTACGGCGGCGGTTCCGCGGCGACGCTGGGCGGCCGTCTGCGGGTGCGGTGGGGATCGGACGTCACGCTCGTGGTCTCCGCGCGGCTGGCGTCCCGGCCGAACGGCGGCGGCTCGGTGCCGCGGCTGGCCCGCCTGGACGTCGTCGCGGGCCCGGTCACCGGCCCGGTCACCGACCGCGACACGATGACTGCGCCCGGAACGCGAGTTGCCGCGTCGTTCGAGCCGCGCTGGGTGCCGGGAAGGCAGGTCGTGTACCGGCACACCTTCCGCAACGTCCGGGACCCGTTCTACGCGCGGGTCCGCGGGACGAACGGCGACGGCGAACCGGCGCCGGACGTCATCGGGCAGGCGAACCCGTTCGAGGACTTGTGGTTGTACGCGAACCCGATTTTCGTGGACGTGTGCTGAACGGACTGTTCCGGCGGTGGCTCGTCCGGTCGATCATGACCGGGCTGCGGTGGCTGCTGCGCCTGCCCGCGCCGGTGCTGCGGGTGCTGGCGGGCCGCCCGGTGGTCGTCGACGGGCGGCAGCCGGTGCCCACCGCCCGGATGCTGATGCGGGTGTCGCGGTTCGCGCCGTTCGACGCGCCGCACCGGAACGGCAGCCTGGCGCGGGCCCGGACCGAGCTGGACCTGGCGGGTGCGCTCGCCGGCGCCGGGATCTGCCCCGGCGTCCGGACCGGCGAGGCCACCTGGCCCGGGCCGGGCGGGCCGCTCCCGCTGCGGCTGTACGAGCCGGCCGGCGTCCCGGCGCCGAGCCCGGCGATCGTGTACTTCCACGGCGGCGGGTTCGTGCTCGGCAGTCTCGACACGCACGAGGGCGCGTGCCGGCTGCTCGCGGAGGAAGCCGGGGTGCGGGTGGTGTCGATCGGCTACCGGCTGGCCCCGGAACACCCGTTCCCGGCGGCGGCCACCGACGCGGTCGCGGCCTTCGCCCACGTGGTTTCCCACGCCACGGAGTTCGGCGTGGACCCGGTCCGGCTGGCGGTGGGCGGCGACAGCAGCGGCGGCAACCTGGCGGCGGTGGTCGCCCACGCGGCGGCCCGCGGCGAGCTGCCGCGCCCGGCGTTCAGCCTCCTGCTCACCCCGGCGACGGACGCCCTCGGCTCGTCTCGTTCCCATCAGCAGTTCGGCTCCGGCTTCCGCCTCGACCGCGACGAGTGGGCCTGGTACCGCGCCCAGTACCTGCGCGACCCGGCGTCCTACACGGACCCGCGAGCCTCGGTCCTCTACGACGAAACCGTCGACGGCCTCCCACAGACGTACGTGGCCACGTGCGGCTTCGACCTCCTCCGCGACGAAGGCGAGGCGTACGCGCGCCGCCTCGCGTCCGCCGGAGTCCCGTTGGTCCACCGATGCCACGAAGGCCAGCTACACGGCTTCGCGAACCGGGTCGGCGTGGACCCGGACGCCCGCGCGGCCATGCTCCACGCCGCCGGCGTCCTCCGCGCCGGCCTCGCCCTGTCCCCGCCGGGCCACCTCCCGTGATCGAGCAGCCATCACGCGTGATTGGAGGGACGACACGGCGAACCCGGCTCGATCCGGCGTGTCGACCCTCCAATCACGCGAGATGACCCTCTAATCACGGGTGATGTCTGTTGGCGCACGGTCAGCGGACGGGGAGGTGGACCGTCACGCCGAGGCCGCCGCCCACGATCGGCTCGGCCGTGACCGTTCCGCCGTGCGCCGCCACCGCGGCCCGGACGATCGAGAGCCCGAGGCCCGCGCCCGAGCGGGCCGTCCGGGCCACGCCCGCGCGGCGGAACGGCTCGAACAGCTCCGCCACCCCCGCCGGGTCGACCAGGCCGCCCGAGGACCGGACCCGCAGCACCGACCACCGGGGCCCCGGCTGCGTCGCGACCTCCAGCCAGCCGCCGTCGACGTTGTGGCGGACGGCGTTCTCCAGCAGGTTGCCCGCGATCCGCTCCAGCAGCGCCGGATCACCGAACGCCGGCGCCGGCACCACCGAGAACGTCGCCCGGATGCCGCGTTGCGAGGCTTCCCGCTGGACCGCGCGCCAGGCCCGGTCGACGACCACCGCGAGATCGACCGGCTCGCGCACCCCCAGGCCGGCGCCGTCGGTGCGGGCCAGCAGCAGCAGCGAGTTGACCAGCTGCCCGGCGCGCTCGGTCGCGTCCCGGACGACGCCGCCCATCCGGCGCAGCTCGGCTTCGTCGGCGTCGTCGTCGGCCAGGGTGACGTCGAGTTCGGTCCGGATCACCGACAACGGCGTCCGCAGCTCGTGGCTGGCGTTGGCGACGAAGTGGCGTTGCGCGTCGAACGCGGCCTGGAGCCGGTCGAGCATGTCGTCGAACGTGCTCGCCAGCTCGGCCAGCTCGTCGCGGGAGCGGATCTCGCCGATCCGCTCCCCCAGCGACTCGACCGACAGCCGCCGCGCGGTGCCGGTGATCTCGCGCAGCGGCAGCAGCACGCGCGAGGTGAACGTCCAGGCGAGGATCGCCGCGGCCGCCACCACCAGCAGGAACGCGATCGACCCGAACAGCAGCATCCGGTTCCGGGCGTGCACGCGCAGGTGCTCGGCCAGCGTCGAGGCGTCGACCGGCACGCCGTCGACGACCACCACGCTGCCCGGCGGCATCTGCGGGACGGCGTCGAGCGAGTCCCGCACCAGCGTCCAGGCCAGCCAGAGCAGCAGCAGGCTGACGGCCGCGACCAGCACGGTCGCCAGCAGGGTGATCCGGGCGCGGAGGGTGCGCGTGCCCGGCAGGTTCACGCGCGCGGCGCGCCGGGCTCCGGCACCCGGTACCCGGAGCCGACGACGGTCTCGATGATCCCCGGCTCGCCCAGCTTCTTGCGCAGCGTCATCACGGTCACCCGGACGGTCGTGGTGAACGGGTCGGCGTTCTCGTCCCACACCCGTTCGAGCAGCTCCTCGCTGCTGACGACGGATCCGGCGGCCTGCAGCAGCACCTCGAGCACGCCGAACTCCTTGCGCGTCAGCTCGACCGGCCCGCTCGCGCGCCGGACCGTGCGCTTGGCCGGGTCGAGTTCGACGTCCCCGGCCGTGAGCAGCGGCGGCGCGGCCGGCGTGGCCCGGCGGCCCAGCGCCCGCACCCGCGCGACCAGCTCGGGGAAGGCGAACGGCTTGGCGAGGTAGTCGTCGGCGCCGAGCGACAGCCCTTCGACGCGGTCGGACACCGAGCTGCTCGCGGTGAGCATCAGCACCCGGGTCAGTTCCCCGGACGCGACGATCTCCCGGCACAGCTCGTCCCCGGACATCCCGGGCAGGTCCCGGTCCAGCAGCACGACGTCGTACCGCGTGACGGCGGCCTTCTCGTGCCCGTCGTCCCCGGTCAGCGCGACGTCCACCGCCATCCCTTCGCGGCGCAGCCCGCGGGCGATCGCGTCGGCCAGGGGTTCTTCGTCCTCGACTACCAAAACTCGCACCAGCACACAATCCCATATTTTCCTGAGAGTGCCCTTTAAGGATCAGGGGTGGCCCAGCGCAGCGCGAACCACAGCCGCATCCGGACCTCCGGGTCCGCGAGATCCACGCCCAAAGCGCGCTCCACCTGGGCGATCCGGTGCCGGACGCTGTTGCGGTGCACGCCCAGCTCGGCCGCCGTCGGCTCCCAGCCACCGTGGTGGGCCAGCCACGTCCGCAGCGTCGGCACCAGCGCACGGTCTCCCGCCCGGTCCAGCGCCACCAACGGCTCCAACGCCCTCGAAGCGAACCCGCGAGAAGCACCCGGGTCGAGCAGCGCGTCGAAGTCCAGCGGCTCGTTCCCGGCCACGACCGGGCGGCCGAGCGCGAGCGCCCGCGAAAGCAGCAGCTCCACTTCGCTTTCAGACAGTTCTTCGGCCGGCGCCGGCGAACCCACCGCCGCCAGCCAGCCGTGGGCGCGCAGCACCTCCAGCGTCGCACCCGACGGCGCCGACCTCGCGATCGCCACGAACCGGCCGGGCGACACCGCCACCAGCGGCGTGTCGAGCCGCGCGCGCAGCCAGTCCGGCCGATGCGCCACCTCGTCCGGGCCGCGCCGGTACGCCGCCCCGGCGACCAGCCGGACGACGTCCGACCCCAGCAGCGATCCGGCCGCGTCTCCGGGCGACGTCCGGCCGAGCAGCAGGCCGGTGGCCGCCGCGCCCAGCTCCGCCGCGTCCGAGCCCGCGCGGCCGACCAAGCCGAGCAGGGCCGCGCCGACGGCGAGGATCGCCCGGTCGGCGCCGTCGAGCCGCCGGGTACGCCCGACGACCACCAGGTGCGACGCCGTGGCCTGCGGATACACCGGCTGGACGACGACGAACCCGCCGTCGAGCTCGGTGGTCGCGCTCCGGATCCCGCTGCCGGCCCGCACGGTCGCCATCAGCTCCCGCACCGGGAGCGGCAGCGGAACGGGCGCGTCGTGCGCCGCGGCCAGCACGTCACCCGCGCCGACCAGGGCGACCCACGACCGCAGCACCGCCGCCAGCGACGACGTCAGCTCGCCGAGCCCGCCGCCCGCGGCGCGGGTGAGCGTCTCGCGTGCCGCCGTGATCCGCCGCTGTTCCCGCTGCCCGGCCTCGGTCAGGGCGACCGAAACCGCCCGGTTGACCGCGAGGAACGGCGTCCGCGTCGGCACCACCAGCAGCGGCAGCCCATGCCGCGCGCAGGCCCGGCGCAGGGGCTCCGGCAGCGTTTCGTGCACCGCCGGGGTGAGGCCGAAGCCCAGCGCCGTCACGCCGGCGTCACGCAGTCCGCGCACGTACCGGTCGAGCTGCTCGGGCAGGTTGACGCCGGCGGTGAGGATCAGTTCGCCGCCCAGCAAGTAGGGCGCCGGGTCCTGCAGCTCGCTGACGTGCGCCCACCGCACCGGGGCGTCCAGCGCGCCCGGCCGCAGCGTCTCGGGGACGACGTCGAGCGCGAGTTCCCGGTTGCCGACGACCGCGCGTAACGGGACATTCACCTCCGTGTGCGCTGCATCCGTGTTCTGGGTCATCTTGTCCCCAACTGTGTCGATACGGAGACGAATCGTCCCATGCCGTGGGGGTGGCGCGCGAACCTACGGTGACCCGAAACCGACGTGAGGAGGACACCGTGACCGGCGACTACGCGGTGATCGCGCTGTACATCGCGGGCATGCTCGGGGTCGGCTGGTACGGCCTCCGGCTCGCGAAGACGAAGTCCGACTACCTCGTCGCCGGACGGCGGCTGGGCTGGTTCATGTACTCCGGCACGATGTCGGCCGTCGTGCTCGGCGGCGCGTCGACCGTCGGCGGCGTGAAACTCGGCTACACCTACGGCATTTCCGGCATGTGGCTGGTCGTCAGCATCGGCGTCGGCATCCTGGTGCTGCACGCCCTGTTCGCGCGGCGGCTGGTGCGGCTGAAGGTCTACACCGTCGGCGAGATGCTCGACCTGCGCTACGGCGGCCGCACCAGCACGGTGTCCGGCGTCGTCATGTGGGGCTACACGCTGATGCTCACGGTGACCTCGACGCTGGCCTTCGCCACGATCTTCAAGGTGCTGTTCGACCTGCCGAACTGGGCCGGGATCGCGGTCGGCGGCTCGATCGTCGTGCTCTACTCGGTGCTCGGTGGCATGTGGTCGATCACGCTCACCGACATCGCCCAGTTCGTCATCAAGACGATCGGCATCCTGGCCATCCTGCTGCCCGTCGCGATCAGCTCGGCCGGCGGCTTCAGCGGCATGAGCGCGAAGCTGGACGCGAGCTTCTTCAGCTTCACCTCGATCGGCACGGACACGATCATCACGTACTTCGTGATCTACACCTTCGGCCTGCTGATCGGCCAGGACATCTGGCAGCGCGTGTTCACCGCCCGCACGCCGGCGATCGCGACGTCCGGCGGCCTCACCTCCGGCGTCTACTGCCTGGTCTACGGCCTGGCCGGCGCCCTGATCGGCACCGCGGCCCACGCGCTGTACCCGGACATCGCCAGCGCGCAGGACGCCTTCGCGACGATCGTCGAGCGGCTGCTGCCGACGGGCGTCCGCGGCCTGGTCCTGGCCGCCGCGCTGTCGGCGATGATGTCGACGGCGAGCGGCGCGCTGATCGCGTGTTCCACCACCACGACGTCGGACCTGCTGACCAAGTTCGGCCTGAAGAAGGGCGGCGAGGTCAGCCGCAACCGGCTCGCCACGCTGGTGCTGGGCCTGCTGGCCATCGGCATCGCGATGATCGTCGACGACGTCGTCAACGCGCTCACCATCGCCTACGACATCCTGGTCGGCGGCCTGCTGGTGGCCATCGTCGGCGCGCTGTTCTGGAAGCGCGGCACGCGGCAGGGCGCGTACGCCTCGATGGTGGCCGGCACGCTCTCGGTGATCGCCTTCATGATCATCGACGGCGTCGACGCCAACACGCCGATCTACTGGGGCCTCGGCGCGAGCCTGGTCGTCTACCTGGCGGTCAGCTTCGCCACGCCCCGCACGGCCGACTCGGTTCTTTCCCTTTGGACGCGCCGGCTCAACGGCGAAGACACCACCACCGAAACCCGGGAACAGGAGCCCACCAGTGCCTAACATCGGACCCCTCGACTCGTCGCGCGTCCCCCGGTTCGCCGGCTTCGCGACCTTCGCGCGGCTGCCGCGGATCGACCAGGTCGAGCGCGCCGACGTCGCCGTCGTCGGAGTGCCCTTCGACTCCGGGGTGTCCTACCGGCCCGGCGCGCGGTTCGGGCCGGCCGCGGTCCGCGAGGCGAGCCGGCTGCTGCGGCCGTACCACCCGGAGCTGGACGTTTCGCCGTTCGCCGAGAAGCAGGTCGTCGACGCGGGCGACATCGCGGTCAACCCGTTCAACATCGGCGAAGCGATCGAGACGCTGCAGCAGGAAGCCGAAGCGCTGCAGGCGGACGGGACGCGGCTGGTGACCGTCGGCGGCGACCACACGATCGCGCTGCCGCTGCTGCGGGCCGTGGCGAAGAAGCACGGACCCGTGGCCCTGCTGCACTTCGACGCGCACCTGGACACCTGGGACACCTACTTCGGTGAGCCGTACACCCACGGCACCCCGTTTCGGCGGGCGTCGGAGGAAGGCATCCTCGACACGAGCGCGCTGTCGCACGTCGGCACGCGCGGGCCGCTGTACGGCAAGCGGGACCTGGAAGAGGACCGCCGGCTCGGCTTCGGCATCGTCACCTCCGGCGACGTCATGCGCCGCGGCGTCGCCGAGACCGTCGACGCGCTGCGGCAGCGCATCGGCGACCGGCCGCTGTACGTCTCGGTCGACATCGACGTGCTCGACCCGGCCCACGCGCCCGGCACCGGGACGCCCGAGGCCGGCGGGATGACCAGCCGCGAACTGCTGGAGATCCTGCGCGGGCTGCGCGACCTCAACCTGGTCGGCGCGGACGTCGTCGAGCTCGCCCCGGCCTACGACCACGCCGAGATCACCGCCATCGCGGCCTCCCACGTCGCCTACGACCTGGTGAGCCTGCTGTCGCTGGGGAAGGGCGAATGACCCGCATCGGCGGCGACGTCGTCGTCGAGACCCTGCGGGCCCTGGGCGCCGACACGGTGTTCGGCCTGCCGGGCCAGCACGCGCTGGGCCTGTTCGACGCGCTGCGGCGCGCCGGCGACCTGCGCGTGATCAGCGGCCGCGTCGAAAACAACCTCGCCTTCGCCGCCGACGGCCACGCCCGCGCCCGGCTCGCGGCGAACCCGGACGGCCCGGTACCGGTGACACCGCTGATCGTCTCCACCGGCCCGGGCGCGCTGCTCACCCTGGCCTCGCTGCAGGAGTCGCGCGCGGCTTCGGTGCCGGTGCTCGGGATCTCCAGCCAGGTCCCGGTCGCCGGCCTCGGCGGCGGACGGCACGGCTACCTGCACGAGCTGCCCGACCAGCAGGCGAGCTTCCGGGACGTCGTCAAGTCCGTGCACGTCGTCCGGCGGGCGAGCCAGATTCCCTCGGCGTTGCGCGAGGCGTGGACGTCGGCGGCGACCGCGCCCTACGGGCCGGTGTGGGTCGAAATCCCCCAGGACGTGCTGCTCGGCCCCGCCGGGGTCCCGCCGATCACGTCGGTGTCGGCCGCGCCCCCGGTGCTGGACCCGCTGCCGGAGCTGGTCACCGCCGCGGCGGAGTTGCTGGGCGCGGCGGCGAACCCGGTGATCCTGGCCGGCGGCGGCGCGCTGCGGTCGGGCGCGCACGCCGAACTGCTGGCCCTGGCCGAGGCCCTGCGCGCGCCGGTGATCTCGACGTTCGGCGGCAAGGGCGTCTTCGGCTGGGACCACGAGCTGTCCGGGCGCTCGTGGCTGGAGGACTGGCACACCACGGAGTTCCTGGCGGACGCCGACGTGCTGCTCGTGCTCGGTTCCGGCCTCGGCGAGCTGTCCAGCAACTACCGCGCGTTCGCCCCGCGCGGCCGCGTGATCCAGGTCGAAGCGGACCTCGGGAAGCTGGAGTCGAACTACCCCGGCCTGGGCATCCACGCCGACGTCCGGCGGACGCTGCAGGCACTGCTGGAGTGGGTGCCGATGCGGCGCTCCGACGGCCGGGCCGAGCAGGCGGTTTCGAGCCTGCTCACGCGCGTCGAGTCGCGTCTGGACGGACAGAACGTGGCCGCCGAACGGAAGCTGATCGACGACATCCGCGCGGCGTTGCCCGAGGGCACGCAGACGTTCTGGGACATGACGATCGCCGCGTACTGGGCCTGGTCGGCCTGGAACCCGGAGGGCGCGCCGATCCACACCGCACAGGGTGCGGGCGGCCTGGGTTACGGCCTCCCGGGTGCTCTCGGCGGCGCGGCCGCGGGCGGCACGACGCTGGCGGTGTCCGGCGACGGCGGCGCGATGTACGGCATCGCCGAGCTGGCCACGGCGGTGCAGCACGGCCTCGACGTCACGTGGCTGATCATCGACGACGGCGGCTACGGCATCCTGCGCGAGTACCTCACCGGCGCGTTCGGCCGGACGACGGCCACGGAGCTGGCGCGGCCCGACTTCGTGGCCTTGGCGTCCTCCTTCGGGGTGCCCGCGTGCTCGTCCACTCCGGACACCGTGGGCATCGACCTGGCGAAGGCGTTGCGCACGCCCGGCCCGTCCGTCGTCGTCCTCCCCGCGTCGCTGAAGATGTTCGCGCCGACCCACTTGGAGCAGGCATGACCCGCACGCTCGACCTGACCGACCCGGCGACCGGCGAGGTCTTCGGGACCAGCCCCGTCGCCTCCCCGTCCGAAGTGGACACAGCACTCGAATCGGCTGCGCAAGCGTTTGCGGTCTGGCGCCGCAGCACCCCGGCCCAGCGGCAGCTGGCCCTGCTGAAGATCGCCGACGCGCTCGAAGCCCGGGCGGGCGAGTTCGCGAACCTCGAGGTGCGGGAAACCGGCAAGATCCGGTCGGTGGTGCTCGAGGAGGAGATCCCGGAGTGCGTGAGCGCGCTGCGGTTCTTCGCCGGCGCCGCGCGCCACCTGGAGGGCACCGCGGCCGGGGAGTACACCCCCGGCCACACCTCGGTGATCCGCCGCGAGCCGGTCGGCGTCTGCGCGCAGATCGCCCCGTGGAACTACCCGCTGATGATGGCGGTCTGGAAGATCGCACCGGCGCTGGCCGCGGGCAACACGGTGGTGCTGAAGCCGGCCGAGACGACCCCGTCGACGGCCGTCCTGCTGGCCGAGATCGCGGCGGAGTTCCTGCCTTCCGGGGCGTTCACCGTGCTGACGGGCGACCGCGACACCGGCCGCGCGCTGGTGCGCCACCCGAGCACCGACCTGGTCTCCCTCACGGGGTCGACGCGGGCGGGCATCGACGTGGCCACGGTGGCGGCCGCGGACCTCAAACGCACGCATCTGGAGCTGGGCGGCAACGCACCACTGCTGGTGTTCCCGGATGTCGACATCGCGTCGGCGGCGGAGGGCATCGTGGGCGCGGCGTTCTACAACGCGGGCCAGGACTGCACGGCGGGCAGCCGGGTGCTGGTGCACGCGTCGATCCACGACGAATTCGTGGCTTCGTTGACGAAGACGGCCGCGGACCGGACACCGGGCGTCGACTACGGGCCGTTGAACAGCGCGGCGCAGTTCTCGCGCGTCGAGGGCCTGATCTCCCGGTTGCCGTCCCACACCCGGATCGAAACGGGTGGCACCCGGTTCGGTTCCCGGGGCTTCTACTACTCCCCCACGGTGATCTCGGGGGTGCGCCAGGACGACGAGATCGTCCAGGAGGAGATCTTCGGCCCGGTGCTCACGGTCCAGTCCTTCGCGGACGAAGCGGCGGGTATCGCACTGGCCAACGGCGTCCCCTACGGGCTGGCGTCCTCGGTGTGGACTCGCGATCTATCCGTCGCGGCGCGGGTGTCGGCCGAACTGGACTTCGGCTGCGTGTGGGTCAACACCCACGGGCCGCTGGTCGCCGAGATGCCCCACGGCGGCTTCGGCCATTCGGGCCACGGCAAGGACCTCTCGGCGTACGCGTTCGCGGAGTACACCCGCGTCAAGCACGTGATGACGAGGTTCGCATGAGCACCCGCGTGACGCAGGTCGAGCAGCACGGCATCGCACCGATCCCGCCGGAGGAGCAGACATCCCGCCCCCGCGACCTGTTCCGCCTGGCGTTCGGCGGCGCGAACACGTTCGCGACGATCATCCTGGGCACGCTCCCGATCGCCTACGGGCTGAGCTTCCGGGACGCGCTGCTGGCCACCGCACTCGGCGTGGTGACCGGCGGCCTGGTCCTGGCCCCGATGGCCCTGTTCGGCCCCCGGACCCGCACGAACAACGCCGTGTCATCGGGCGCGCACTTCGGCGTGGTCGGCCGGTGCGTGGGCTCGTTCCTGTCGCTGCTGACGGCAATAACGTTCTTCGCGATCTCGGTCTGGGTGAGCGGCGACGCGGTGGCGGGAGCAGCACAGAGACTGTTCGGCTTCGACGGCGGCGCAGCACTGCGCGGCATCGCGTACGGCGTCATCGCGACGGCGACGCTGGTGGTGTGCATCTACGGCTACCGGTTCATGCTCCTGGTCAACCGGACAGCGGTGGTCCTCGGCACAGCGATCATGCTCCTGGGCATCTTCGCCTACGGCGGAACATTCGACCCGGGCTACGCGGGCACGGGAACGTACGCGCTGGGAACGTTCTGGCCGACATTCACGTTGGCGGCCCTGACGGCCCTGGCCAACCCGATCTCGTTCGGCGCATTCCTCGGCGACTGGGCCCGCTACATCCCGGCAAGGCACAGCAAGCGCTCCCTGCTGACGGCCCCGTTCCTGGCCCAGGTGGCAACGCTGCTCCCGTTCGGCTTCGGCATAGCAACGGCAACACTGGTGACGAACCCGGCGGACTACATAACGGGCCTGACGGCAATTTCCCCGCTGTGGTACGCAATCCCGCTGATCGTGGTGGCGTTGATCGGCGGCCTGTCAACGGGAACGACATCGCTGTACGGAACGGGCCTGGACTTCAGCTCGATCTTCTCGAAGCTGTCCCGCGTCCAGGCCACGCTGCTGATCGGAACACTGAGCGTAGCGTTCATCTTCATCGGCAACTTCGTGCTGGACATGGTGTCGAGCATCAACGCATTCGCCACGCTGATAGTCCTGTGCACAAGCCCCTGGATGGTGATCATGATGATCGGCTTCGTGCAAAGACGCGGATTCTACGACGTCGAAGACCTACAGGTGTTCAACGAAGGCCGCAAGGGCGGCCGCTACTGGTTCACCAACGGAGTGAACTGGCGAGCAATGGCGGCCTGGATCCCGGCAACAACACTGGGCCTGCTGTGCGCAAACACCCCCATGATCACGGGCCCCTGGCACAACATCGCCGGCGGCGTGGACATCAGCCTGCTGGTAACGCTCCTGACAGCGGCAGTGGCGTACCCGGTGCTGGTGAAGCTGTTCCCGGAACCCCCGGAGGTCCTCGCCCCAACCCCCAAGCCTGAGCTGGTTGGTCATCCCGTCGCCTGAGGCCCCCAAATCACTTTGAGCCAGGCCCGCAACCCACAGCGCAAAGAGAGAGAAAAGCGCAAGATTGCGGGCCTGGCTCAAAGTGATAGGCCTCAATCAGGCGACGGGATGACCAACCAGCGACGGTCATCCCGGAGCCTGCCGGTCCGGCGAGGACAATCTTTTCCCCACGGCAGAAGGCCTCAGCGCCGATTGACATCCTTCTCCGGCGCGCCCGTCGACGAACAGTCTTCCGCAGAATCGCCAGGCTCGGGATTCAAGCCAGAACGACGCTGCTGAGGCAGATCAGGGGGCGGAATGGCCGACACCGCGGCCACGATGGACAAGATCTTCTCGGTCCACCTGATGAAGCCCGATACCAGATCTGCCGTAGGCGTTCGCATCGACGGAACGAAATGTCCTACGACGAGCGCGGGCACCGCACAGACCACCACGACGAGCAGCGGCAGAAACGCCAGCAAGATCGCCACCGAGCGCGCGAGCTGCCCCCACGCTTCCGCCTGTCTCAATGCCACCAAGGGAATCGGCATGGGAGCCTCCACGCGACCGTACCGGGCCAGTCATCAAGAAAACGGCACGTGGTCCGCCAGCCCGGCGGCGGTCCGTGCCACGTTGTCCACCAGCAACCGAAGCAGTCATCCACCGGTACGGTTCACGGGCTGCTCCGGCACCCGCAGGATTCCCGCAGCACGAGCTCGGTCGCGAAAGTCTTCGGCAGCGCGTCGGCTTCGCTGTCCCGGATCCGGTGTTCCAGGTGCCGGAAAGCACAGTCGGCCAGCTGTTCCATGGGTTGCTGGACAGTGCTCAGAGAAGGGACGCTGAAGCGGCCACGCTCGATTCCGTCAAATCCGAGCACGGCGAGATCGTCCGGTACGCGCAAGCCCAGCTCGGCGGCCGCGCGCAGCACTCCCATTGCCTGCTCGTCGCTGGTGGCGAAGACCGCGTCGGGACGTTCTTCTCCCGCAAGGAGTTCCATGCCGGCGCGATAGCCGTCGCCCAGGCGGAAGGTGCCGTACGCAAGAGGCACTGTCGCCGGATCGATGCCGTGGTCGATCAGGCCACGACGCCAGCCCGCCACCCGAGCCATCGTGGTCCGGGCATTCTCCGGCCCGGCGACACAGGCGATCCTGGTCTTGCCGTGCCCCAGGAGATGGCTCGTCGCCAGGCGGGCGGCTTGCTCGTTGTCGACGGTGATCTCGACAGCGTGTTCGTCGTCGAGACTTCGATCGAGGATCACGAACGGAACGGGGGCACCGTCGAGGTCTGCCTCCAGGACTGTAGAACCCGGCACAGGAATGACGATGAGTCCGTCGACTTGGCGGTCGAGCAGCGTGCGGACGTACTGCCTCTCTCGTTCCGGGTCTTCCATCGCATTGCCGAGCAGGGTCGTGTAGCCGAAGTCGAAGGCGACGCTCTCGATGGCGCGGGTCAGGTAGCCGAAGAACTCGTTCGACGAATCCGGCGTGACGACCCCGATCGACATCGTGCGATTCGTTCGGAGTGAGCGCGCCACAGAGTTCGCGCGATAGCCCAATTCGCGAATAGCGGCCTGGACCCGCTCCCGGGTCGCCGGCGCCACGTTGCGCGGGCCGTTGTTGACCACATAGCTGACCACCGCTTCGGAGGTACCGGCCCGCAAAGCGACATCACGACGAGTAACCATCGCGATCACCCTTCGGAATCAACACGTGTCGTCTACACGCGTTGATTACGCTACGCCTCAGAATGATCCACATCTAGTGACATCGGGTTACCGCTGGGTCACGGGGTTCGCGCGCTGAGGCAGAAGGCCTCAGCGCCGATTGACATCCTTCTCGGCCGCAGGCTCCGAAGCGGAACCCAACCGAGAAGCCCACTCGGTAACCCGCCGGGCAACATCCTGAGCGGTCAACCCCACCCGCCCGAGAACCTCATCCCGGCTCCCGTGCTCATGAAAAGCCTGCGGAACAGCCAGATCCCGCAACGGAACATCACACTCGGCATCCCGGAACAAGGCCGCCAAGGCCGACCCGAACCCGCCATGCCGCCCACTGTCCTCGACAGTCACCACAAGCTTGTGCTGCGAAGCCAACGCCACCAGCTCAGCCGGAACCGGCAGCACCCACCGCGGATCCACCACAGTCACGCCGATCCCCTGATCGGCGAGCCGATCGGCAGCTGCCAACCCGAGCGTCGCGAAGGTACCCACGGTCACGAGCAGAACGTCGGCACCATCGACCGGCCGGCGCAGCACGTCAACCGTGCCGATCCGCTCGACGGCGGCCACGTCCGTCCCGACCTTCCCCTTCGAGAACCGCAGAGCGGTCGGCCCGTCCGACACCGCCACCGCCTCGCGCAGCTCCTCGCGGAGAGTGGCCGGGTCCCGCGCCGCAGCCACCCGCATCCCGGGCACCATGCCGAGCAGCGAGAGGTCCCACATCCCGTGGTGACTGGGCCCGTCCGGCCCGGTGATCCCGGCCCGGTCGAGCACCAGCGTCACCGGCAGCCGGTGCAGCGCGACATCCATCAGCACCTGGTCGAACGCCCGGTTCAGGAACGTCGAGTAGATCGCGACCACCGGGTGCAGGCCGCCCATGGCGAGCCCGGCAGCCGAGGTGACGGCGTGCTGCTCGGCGATCCCGACGTCGTACCACCGGTCCGGGAACGCCTCGGCGAACTTGTCCAGCCCGGTCGATCGCAGCATCGCCGCGGTGATCGCCACGACGTCCGCGCGCTCGGCGCCGATCGCCGCGAGCTCGGAGCCGAACACGCCGGTCCAGCTCGGCCCCTTCACCGGCGGCAGGCCGGTCTCCGGGTCGATCGGGTCGGTCTGGTGCATCTGGTCGTGCTGGTTGTTCACCGCGGGCGCGTAACCGTGGCCCTTCTCGGTGACCACGTGCACGATCACCGCGCCGCCGAAGGAGCGCGCACTCTGGAACGCCTTCTCCAGCGCGACGAAGTCGTGGCCGTCGACCGGGCCGAGGTACTTCAGGCCCAGGTCGGAGAACATCGCCTGCGGGCTCAGCGCGTCCTTCAGGCCGGCCTTCGCCGCGTGCAGCGCGGCGTAGATCGGCCGGCCGACGACCGGGGTGTGCCGCAGCAGCTCGCGGCCGCCGTCGAGCAGCCGCTCGTAGCCGGGCTGCAGGCGCAGCGCCGCGAGGTGGTCGGCCAGGCCGCCGATGGTCGGCGAGTACGAGCGGCCGTTGTCGTTGATCACGATGACGACCGGCCGCTCCTTGTGCGCGGCGATGTTGTTGAGCGCCTCCCAGCACATGCCGCCGGTGAGCGCGCCGTCGCCGACGACGGCGATCGCGTGCCGGCCGCCGCCGGCCAGCTCGAACGCCTTCGCCAGGCCGTCCACATAGGACAGTCCGGAGGAGGCGTGGCTGCTCTCCACCCAGTCGTGCTCACTCTCCGCGCGCGAGGGGTAACCGGTGACGCCGCCGGTCTGGCGCAGCAGGTCGAACCCGTCCGCGCGGCCGGTGACGATCTTGTGCACGTACGCCTGGTGACCGACGTCCCAGACGATCGCGTCGCGCGGCGAGTCGAACACGCGGTGCAACGCCAGGGTGAGCTCGACGACGCCCAGGTTCGGCCCCAGGTGCCCGCCCGCCCGCCGGACCTTGTCGACGAGGAAGTCCCGGATCTCGGCGGCCAGTTCGCCGAGGTCCTCGACACTCATGCGCTTCAGGTCCGCCGGTCCGCTCACGGACTCCAGCATCGTCACTCGTCTCCACCTCACTCGCTCGGTTCCGGCCAGTCTACGGAGACCCGCCACCGCGGTTCCGCCCGCCGCGTCCGGTGTCACACCCGAGCGCGACCACCGGTCAGCAGCGGGGGTGAACCTCGTCTCGCCGCGTCGCTGTGGCGGTCACGCCGCGTGGCCACGAGAATGGGCCGCATGGCGGACTTCTTCATCGGCGGCGACTGGGTGGACGCAGTGGACGGCGGGCGGCGCGAGATCCGCTGCCCGGCCGACGGCTCCCTGGTGGCGACGGTCGCCGAGGGCACCGCCAAGGACACCGAGGCCGCCATCGCGGCGGCGCGCCGGGCGTTCGACACCGGCCCGTGGCCCGGCACGCCCGCGCACCTGCGCGGCGACCTGCTGCTGCGCACCGCGGACCTGCTGGACCGCGACGCGGAGGCGTTCGCCCGCGCCGAGTCGCTCGACACCGGCAAGCGCCTGGTGGAGAGCCGGTACGACATGGCGGACATCGCCGCCTGCCTGCGCTACTTCGGCAAGCTCGCGGCGCAGGACGCCGGGCGCGTGGTCGACACCGGCAACCCGGACGCGTTCAGCCGGATCGTGCACGAGCCGGTCGGCGTCTGCGGGCTGATCACGCCGTGGAACTACCCGCTGCTGCAGACGGTGTGGAAGATCGCCCCGGCGCTGGCGGCGGGCAACACGTTCGTGCTGAAGCCCAGCGAGCTGACCCCGCACACGGCGATCCTGTTCCTCAAGCTGCTCACCGAGGCGGGCCTGCCGCCGGGCGTGGGCAACCTCGTGCTGGGCGCGGGCGCCGAGGCCGGCGCGCCGCTGGCGTCCCACCCGGACGTCGACCTCGTGTCGTTCACCGGCGGCCTGGCAACCGGCAAGGTGATCGCCGCGTCGGCCGCGGCGACGGTCAAGAAAGTGGCCCTGGAGCTGGGCGGGAAGAACCCGAACGTGGTGTTCGCCGACGCCGATTTCGAAACCGCGGTCGACTACGCGCTGACGGCGGTGTTCCTCCACTCCGGCCAGGTGTGCTCGGCGGGCGCGCGGCTGATCGTGCAGCGGGAGTGGCACGACGAGTTCGTCGACGAGCTGGTGCGCCGGGCCGAGCGGATCCGGCTGGGTGGCCCGTTCGACCCGCACGCGGAGACCGGCCCGCTGATCTCGGCGGCGCACCGGTCGAAGGTCGAGGCGTACGTGGCGGCGGCGCTGGCCGAGGGCGCGGTGCTGCGGACGGGCGGCCGCCGTCCGGACGACCCGGCACTGGCCGACGGCTTCTACTACCTGCCGACCATCCTGGACCAGGTGAAACAGGGCTCGTCGGCGGTGGTGGACGAGTCGTTCGGCCCGGTCCTGACGGTCGAGACGTTCACCGACGAGGACGACGCGGTCCGCATCGCCAACGACACGCACTACGGCCTGGCGGGCGCGGTGTTCACGAACGACGCTTCGCGGGCGCAGCGAGTGGCGGGCCGGCTGCGCCACGGGACGGTGTGGATCAACGACTTCCACCCGTACCTGCCCCAGGCGGAGTGGGGCGGTTACAAGCAGTCCGGGTTCGGCCGCGAGCTGGGCCCGACGGGGCTGGCGGAGTACACCGAGGTCAAGCACATCTACCAGAACCTGCGCCCGGCCCCGCAGCACTGGTTCGCGGGCTGAGCATCGCCCGATCGGGATCCCCCGGACGGCCCAGCGTCCTATGCTGCCTCCACCGCGACGCAGGGAGGCCGGAGTGGACCAGCAGCGACCGGGAAAGCGGCTACGGGGCCCGCGCGCGGTCCTGGTGGGACTGGCCGGGCTGGGCGTGATCGCGGGCCTGACCCTCCGGACGGCGGAGTACCCGGGGACGCTGCCGCCGGGAACGCCGGACCCGGAGCTGGACCTGAGCCTGCGCCTGGTGTGCGCGGCGGCGGTCCTGATCGCGGTGACGCTGGCGTACCTGACGTTCGCCCGCCACCAGGACGAGCCCCTGGCGATGGCCAGCCTGCCGGGCCTGGTGGTGACGGGCGTGATCCTCCGCCACCTCGTGGTGACGCTCCCGGGAGTGACCCGCATCCAGCCGGCGGCCCGGGTGGTGCCCGGGGCGGGAACGTGGGTGCTGCTGGCCTCCGGCGCAGCGATGACGGCAGCCGGCTTGGCGGCGGCGTTCGCGGTGCGCCGGGCGAGCTGAGCGCCGGCTCCGGCCACACCAAGGCCCAAACCGCAGCACTCGCCTTCCCATCGCGCGCCTGCCAACCGCCAGCCGCGCCACAGGCGCGGCGCAGCGCCAGCCACGCATGCTCGGCACCGAAGCACCGCGCCACCTCACCCCGCAGCAGCCGCCCGCAGGTCCATGCCCCGCTGAGATTTCACCGAGCCGCTACCCGCCCACCGCCTTCCGGCCCAGGAACGCCGCCAGCCGGTCCGCCGCGGTCGCGTCCGGTGGCGCGTCCACCTCCGGCCCGAACGGCCCGCCCACCTGCCTCGGCGCCGTCCCGAACCTCGCCCGCCACTGCTCCAGCGCCCGCTCGGCCAGCTCCGGCACCAGGTCCGTCGAGGCGCCCGTCGCGTCGGCGATGTCCCAGCCGTGCACCACGTACTCGTTCACCCGCATGTGCACCAGGAACACCCCCGGCACCTCGCCCAGCGGCGTCGTCACCTGCCGCGAGAACAACCCGGGCGCCGCCAGCACCGCCCGGGCCGCCGCCACCGATGCCGCGAACGCCTCGGCCGGTGACTCCCCCAGGTAGTCGCCGTCCGGCGCCGGAGGGCCCGAGCCCGACCAGAACGCCACCTTCGCGTTGCCGTGCGCCAGGTGGTTCACCACCGCGCGCACGTCCCACTCCGCGCACGCCGTCGGGAGCGCCCACTGGTCGGCACGGACCGCGGACACCAGCGCACGCACCGTCGAAGCCGCCAGGTCGAACTCGTCGAGTGGAGTCATGCGCCCAGTGTGCCGACCACCACCGACAAAAACTCAGGACAGCAGCGCCACGCACTCCACGTGGTGGGTCATCGGGAACGCGTCGAACGCCCGCAGGTCCGTCAGCGAATACCCCTGGGCCGCGAAGCTCGCCACGTCCCGCGCCAGCGCCGCCGGGTCGCAGGCCACGTAGACGATCCGGTCGGGGGCGCCCGCCACGATCGACTCCACGACCGCCTTGCCCGCGCCCTTGCGCGGCGGGTCCAGCACGACCACGTCGACCGGCTTGTCCGCCGACGCCAGCACGTGCTCCACGCGCCCGGCACGCCACGAAACCTGCGGCAGGTCCGCGAGGTTGCGCTCACCGTCGGAGACCGCGCGCCGGCCGGACTCCACCGCCAGCACCCGGCCCGCCGTTCCCACCTGCCCGGCCAGCACCGACGCGAACAGCCCGACCCCCGCGTAGAGGTCCCAGGCCGACCCGCCGGCCGGCGCCTCCGCCCACTCCGCCACGACGGCGGCCAGCGTCGACGCCGCCGCCGGGTGGACCTGCCAGAAGCCGTGCGCGTCGAGGCGCCAGTCGCGGCCCGCCGCGTGCTGGACCGCGACGCCGCCCGTCAGCTGCCGGGCGCGGACCTTGCCGCGCACCGTCGACAGCTCGCGGACGTGCACCCCGCCGTCACCGTCCCGGGTGACTTCCAGCTCGCTGCCCGGGCGCCAGCGCCGCGCCAGGACGTCGTCGAGCTCGCCGGGGACGGCGATCGGGCAGTCGTCCAGGGCCACCACCCGGTGGCTGTGGTGGGCGCGCAGCCCCGCGCGGCCGTCGTGCCCGGCGACCAGCCGGACGCGGCTGCGCCAGTCCAGCGGCCCGCCGTCCAGCGCTTCGACGACGACATCGCGCTCGATGCCCGCCAGCCGCTGCAGCTGTTCCGCCACCACCGCCGCCTTGAGCGATCGCTGGTAGTCCGGGTCGGCGTGCTGCCAGTCGCAGCCGCCGCAGCCGCCCGGCACGGCCAGCGGGCACGGCGGCGGGACGCGGTGCGGAGACGCCGAGAGCACCTCGATCGCGTCTCCGCGGCAGAACGAGCCGCCGTTGTCCTCGGTGACTTCGACGCGCACCTGTTCGCCCGGCAGCGCGTGCCGGACGAACACGACCCGCCCGTCCGCGCGCGCCACGCAGTGGCCGCCGTGCGCCACCGCGCCGACCTCGACCTCGAGGACGCGGCCCAGCCAGCTCGTCATTCGGCCGGCTCCTTCGGCTTCGGCGCCACGATGGGCTGCCCGTTGGGCGAGAACCCGCGGCGGACGTCGCCGGCCGCCGGGCGCTCGTTCCGGACCCGCGCGGCCGCCTTCGCCGACGACTCCAGCTGCCACGGCACGCTCGCCACGATCACCCCGGACTGGAACAGCAGCCGGCCCTTGAGCCGCAGCGCGCTCTGGTTGTGCAGCACCTGCTCCCACCAGTGCCCGACCACGTACTCCGGGATGAACACGGTGACCACGTTGCGCGGATTGTCGCCGCGAACGCGCTTCACGTAGTCCAGGACCGGCTTCGTGATCTCGCGGTAGGGCGATTCGACGACCTTCAGCGGCACCTTGAAGTTGTGGGCGTCCCACTCGGCGGTGAGCTTGCGGGTGTCGGCATCGTCCACATTGACCGTCACGGCCTCGAGGACGTCCGGGCGCATCGCCTTGGCGTAGGCCAGCGCGCGCAGCGTCGGACGGTGCAATTTGGACACCAGCACGATCGCGTGGTTGCGCGAGGGCAGCACGGTCGGGGTGTCGCCGAGGTCCTTCAGCTCGTCGGCGACGCGGTCGTAGTGCCGCCGGATCGCCGTCATCAGCACGAAGATCGCCACCATCGCCGCGATCGCGATCCACGCGCCGAGCAGGAACTTGGTGATGAGCACGATCACCAGCACGACGCCGGTGCAGGTGAGGCCGACCGCGTTGACGGTCTGGGAGCGCCGCATCCGCCGCCGCTTGGCTGGGTCGGTTTCCCTGGCCAGCAACCGGTTCCAGTGCCGGATCATGCCTGCCTGGCTCACCGTGAACGACACGAACACGCCCACGATGTAGAGCTGGATGAGCCGGGTCACCTCGGCGTCGAACGCGATGATCAGGACCAGCGCGAAGGCCGACAGGAACAGGATGCCGTTGGAGAACGCGAGCCGGTCGCCGCGAGTGTGCAGCTGGCGTGGCAGGTAGCGGTCCTGCGCCAGGATCGAGCCCAGTACCGGGAAGCCGTTGAACGCGGTGTTCGCGGCCAGCAGCAGGATGATGCCGGTGGAGAAGGAGATGTAGTAGAACGCCGGCGGGAAGTCGGCGAACACCGCGTGCGCGATCTGCGCCACGATCGTCTTCTGCTCGTAGCCGGCGGGCGCGCCCTCGAGCTGCCGCGCCGGGTCCTCGGCGAACTTGACGTCGGTGATGGTGGCCAGGGTGATGATGCCGACCAGCATGGTGACCGCGAGCAGGCCCATCATCAGCAGCGTGGTGGCCGCGTTCTTCGACTTCGGCTTCTGGAACGCCGGGACGCCGTTGCTGATCGCCTCCACCCCGGTCAGCGCGGCCGCGCCGGAGGAGAACGCCCGCAGCACCAGGAACGCGTACCCGACGCCGGCGAAGGTGCCTTCGGCGGTCAGCGTGAACCCGGCGCTCTCGGCCTTCATCTCGGTGCCGGTGGCGGCCTGCACCAGGCCCCAGGCGACCATGACGAGGATGCCCAGGATGAACCCGTATGTCGGGATCGCGAAGGCCTTCCCCGACTCGCGGATGCCGCGCAGGTTCAGCGAGGTCAGCACGACCACGATGACGATCGACGCGAGCACCTTGTGCTGGGCGACCCACGGGACGGCCGAGCCGATGTTGGCCACACCGGACGAAGTGGACACCGCGACGGTGAGCACGTAGTCGACCAGCAGGGCGCTGGCCACGGTGAGGCCGAACTTGCCGCCGAGGTTGGTGTTGGCGACCTCGTAGTCGCCGCCGCCGCTCGGGTAGGCGTGCACGTTCTGCCGGTAGGAGGCGACGACGACCAGCATGACCAGGGCGACCATGATGCCGATCCACGGCGCCAGCGCGTACGCGGACAGACCGGCGACGCTCAGCGTCAGGAAGATCTCTTCCGGGGCGTAGGCGACGCTCGAGAGGGCGTCCGAGGCGAAAATCGGCAGCGCGATGCGCTTCGGCAGCAGCGTGTGAGAGAGCCGGTCACTGCGGAACGGACGTCCGAGGACCAGGCGTTTCAGCACGGTCGGGAACTTCGACACCACGAAAGCCTAACGGCATGGCGGCACGGTAGGTTCGGCGCTGGCATGTCGGGGTAGGTACGGACGGGTAACCGCCGAGGAGGAGGCAGGGCGTGCACGTGGTGATCATGGGGTGCGGCCGGGTCGGCGCGTCCCTGGCCGCTGCGCTGGAGCGGCTCGGCCACGAGGTGGCCGTCATCGACAAGAACCAGCAGGCGTTCCGCCGGCTCGGCAGCGACTTCCACGGCCAGCAGGTCGTCGGCGTCGGTTTCGACCGCCGGGTGCTGATCGAAGCCGGCATCGAGCGCGCCGGCGCGTTCGCGGCGGTGTCCAGCGGCGACAACTCGAACATCATTTCGGCCAGGGTGGCCCGCGAGAACTTCGGCATCGAGCACGTCGTCGCGCGGATCTACGACCACAAGCGCGCGGCCGTGTACGAGCGGCTGGGCATCCCGACGGTGGCGACCGTGCCGTGGACCACGGACCGGTTCCTGCGCTCGCTGCTGCCGGACGGCGTCGCGTCGGCGTGGCGGGACCCGTCGGGCAACGTCGCGCTGCTGCAGCTGCCGCTGCACGAGGGCTGGGTCGGGCACTCGGTGCAGTCCCTGCAGCAGGCGACCGGCGCGCGGGTGGCGTTCATCATGCGCTTCGGCACCGCGGTGCTGCCCGACACCAAGACCGTGCTGCAGGCCGACGACGTCGTGTGGGTGGCCGCGCGGTCCGGCACCGTCACGGACGTCACCAGTGTGGCCCACCGCGAACCGGAGGACGAGGCATGAGGGTCGCGATTGCGGGCGCCGGGGCGGTCGGCCGCTCCATCGCCGCCGAGCTGATCGACGGCAGGCACCAGGTGATGCTCATCGAGCGCGAAGCCGACCAGTTCGAGCCGCACGCGGTCGAGCAGGCCGACTGGGTCCTGGGCGACGCGTGCGAGGTGTCGATCCTGGAGGAGTCCGGCATCGAGCAGTGCGACGTGGTGATCGCGGCAACGGGCGACGACAAGGCCAACCTGGTGGTCTCCCTGCTGGCCAAGACGGAGTTCGCGGTGCGGCGCGTGGTGGCCCGGGTGAACAACCCGGCGAACGAGTGGCTGTTCACCGACGCGTGGGGCGTCGACGTCGCGGTGTCGACCCCGCGCATGCTGGCGGCGATGGTCGAGGAGGCGGTCAGCGTCGGCGACCTGGTGCGGCTGATGACGTTCCGGCAGAGCAACGCGAACCTCGTCGAGCTGACGCTGCCGGCGGAGACGCCGCTGGCCGGGAAGCCGGTGAGCGAGCTGACGCTGCCGCGCGACGCGGCTTTGGTGACCATCCTGCGCGGTGACCGGGTGATCGTGCCGCAGCCGGAGGACCCGCTGGAGCCGGGGGACGAGCTGCTGTTCGTCGCGACCGCGGACGTGGAGCCGGAGATCCGGACGGCGCTGGGGTACTGACGACGTGGGAAAGGCCCCCGGCGAGCTTGCTGGGGGCCTTTTTCGTGGGTTGGTGCGGGTCCGCGGCGGGCCCGGAATTGTCGGTGCCTGCCGGTAGCGTGGAAGACGGGGGGCGCCCCCGCGGGCTGGGGGCGTTTCAAACTTGCGGTGGCTTCCCGTCGCACGGCTCGGCGTGATCCAGGCCGGAACTCGCGTTCCAGGCCGGGGCTGGCGTGATCGGAGCCGGAACTGACGTGATTCGACGCGGATCTCGCGCGGTCTGGTCGGCTCGGCGTGCTTCGAGCCGCAACCCGCGTGATCGGAGCCGGGACTCGCGTGATCCGGTGCGAAGCTCACGGGATCAACGGGGCATCTCGCGTGACCGCAGCCGGTCCGGCGTGACCTGAGCCGGAACTCGCGCGACCGAGACCGGTTCGGCGTGCTCCAAGCCGCAACCCGCGTGATCGAGGCCGGATCCGACGCGACCTGAGCCGGAACTCGCGCGACCGAGGCCCGCTCGGCGTGCCTCAAGCCGCAAGTCACGTGATCCGAGCCGGGTCTGGCGTGACCGGACCCGCAACTCACGTGACCCGGCGCGGATCTCGCGTGATCAGCGGGGCATCACGCGTGACTGGAGAGGCGTCACGCGTGACTGCGGGGACATCAGGCGGGACCGGGCCGCCGGCGCGGCGAAACTGTCGGTGCCCGCCGGTAGAGTGGAAACCGGGGGGCGCCCCCACGCGCGCGGGTTGTCAGGCTTCCGGAGTCGCGTACTTCTGCCGCAGGCGGGCCTCGACCTCCGCGTCGGTCTCCGGTGCCGGCTCCTCCTCCGCCATGGCCTTCAGGCGCTTGTCCGAGCGGCGGACCGCCCACACCACCACCAGCAGGCCCAGTGCGTACAGCGGGTAGCCCATCGCGATCTTCGCGAAGGCCAGCCAGCCCGTGTAGTCCTCCTGGTACAGCCAGCGCTGCACCACGAACCGGGCCGCGAAGATCGCCGCCATCGCCAGCGTGGCGATGTCGTAGCCGTAGCGGGACGGCTTGTCCTTGCGCCACGCCTGGCCCGTGCCGTTGAGCATGTTCCAGACCACGCCCGCGATCGGCCAGCGCACCAGCACCGACAGCACGAAGATGCCGCAGTAGATCAGACTCGCGTAGATGCCGAACAGGAAGAAGCCCTTCGCCGACCCCGTCCGGTAGGCGATGAACGCCGCGATCGCGACGCCGAAGAATCCCGAGATCGCCGGCTGGAGGGGCTCCTTGCGGACCAGGCGCAGCACCGTGATGGCCACGGCGCTGCCGATCGAGGTCCAGATGGCCGCGGTCAGGCCGAAGAACGAGTTCGCCAGGACGAAGACGATCACCGGGACCGACGAGTAAATCAGGCCGGACACGCCGCCCATCTGCTCGAGCAGGGTGGGCTGCGGCTCTTCTTCCGCGTCGGTCTTCTTCTCGCTCGGGGCGGGTTCAGTCACGATGGGTGATCAACTCACTGGGCTCTGGAGCTCGTAATAGGGGTTGTACAGCACCTTCTGGCCGTCACGCTCGGCCATCCGACCACGCACCTTGATCGTCCGGCCAGGCTCGATGCCCGGGATCCGGCGGCGGCCGAGCCAGATTAGCGTCACGCCCTGTGTTCCGTCGAACAACTCCGCCTCCAGCGTGGCGGCCTCGTTCGTCGGGCAGAGCTCCACGCTGCGGAGTCTCCCCATCACGGTGACCTCTTCGCCGGAGCGGCAGTCGCAGGCCCGCTGCGCGCCTTCGGCGCCGGACCTCATGGACATCTCGTCGGCGTCGAGTTCGTCGACGTCGCTGGTCAGCTTGCGTACCAACCGGCTGAAGTAGCCGCCGTCTTTGGCGGACATAGGTGCTCCTGTGCTCCGGGGCCCGGCGGCAAATCGCTTGCGGCCCGTGCGATTCCAGCGTACTGCGGTCCCCGCCAGGGAAACGCCTTTGCGCAAAGATCGCAACGTGACGTCCGCAATCAGAGTTCCCGCCGCGGTGCTGCTGCCCGGCACCGGCTCGGACGAGGTGTTCGTCCGGGCCGTCTTCGGCGGGCCGCTGCGCGCCCTCGGTGTCCCGCTCATCGCGCCACCGCCGCCGGCGGGTGCCGCCCTCGCCGAGGGCTACCTGGCCACCCTGGACGCACTGGCGGACGAACACGGCGAACTGCTCGTGGGCGGCATTTCGTTCGGCGCCCACCTCGCCGCGGAGTGGGCGGTGCGCAATCCGGGCCGTTGCGGGGGCCTGCTGGCCGCGCTCCCGGCCTGGAACGGCGCCCCGGGGTCAGCACCCGCATCGCAGGCCGCGACGCTGACGGCGGACCTGGTGGCCGGATCGGGCGTCGACACCGCCCTGGCGCAGGCGGCCGGCAGCCCGGACTGGCTGCGGGCCGAACTGGACCGGGCGTGGCGCCGCCACGGCGACGGGCTGGCCGGCGGCCTGCGCGTCGCGGCGGGCCGGCCGTCCCCCACCCTCGCCGAACTCGCCGGGCTGACCGTGCCGGCCGGGGTCGGCACCTGCACCGACGACCCGATTCACCCGACGAAAGTCGCAGCGGAGTGGGCGGCCGCCCTCCCCCGCGCGGCACTCGGCGAGACGACGCTCGCGGCCTTGGGCGCGGATCGCGAATCCCTCGGCCGGGTGACGGTCCTCGCGTTCCTGCGGGCCCTGAAAACGCCGTGAAGGCCACCCCCGGGCACTGGGGGTGGCCTTCACGGGCGGAACGTCAGCCTTGCTGCTGCTGGGCCGCGATGTGCTCCGCGACGGCCTCGGGCAGCGTGATGGTCAGCGGGGTCCGGACCGGCATGGGCGCGTCGCCGCGGTCCACGATCGTGCGCCGCACGATCTCGCGCAGCACCTCGACGGCCGCGGCGGCCTCCGACTGGGGACCGGCGATGACGCCGCGCAGCATCCAGCGGGGCCGGTCGATGCCGACGAAGCGCAGGGCGACGTCGCCGATGATGGCCGAGATCTCCAGGCCCCACGCGCCGCGGCCGAGGGTGACCTTGGCGCCGTCGGCCCGCAGCTGGTCGGCCAGTTCGGAGCTGACCTCGCGCCACAGCCCGCCCGAGCGCGGCGCGGCGTACGCGCTGACCGTGATCTGGCCCTGCTCGGTGACGACGTGCACGGCCCGCACGCCCCCGGTCTCCGGGTCCATCTCGACCTGGACCTGGGAACCGTCGGGCACCGGCACCTTCACCGAGCCGAGGTCGATCCGCGGGATGCCGTCGTCTTCGAAGTCGGCGACGTCGAACGGGCCGTCGGAGACGTCCGACAGCTCCGGCCCGTCCTCGTCTTCGTACGCCTCGTCCTCGATCGTGTCGTCGGCCTCGGGCGCGGCGTGCCGTCCGGCGGACCCGCCCTCGGTCCGCCGCTTGCGTCCGAAAATCCCCACTACTTCTCCGTTCCTTCCCCCGTCACGGCGCTCGCGGCGAGCGCCGGTGCTCCCAGTGTGGCGTGTCCACCCGTGGAGCCGTAGCCTCCGTCGCCCCGCTCGGTCGTGTCGAGCTCGGCGACCTCGACGAACTCCGCGTGCTCGACCCGCTGCACGACCAGCTGGGCGATGCGGTCGCCGCGCGTCAGCTCCACCGGGTGCACCGGGTCGTGGTTGATCAGGCAGATCTTGATCTCCCCGCGGTAGCCCGCGTCGATGGTGCCCGGGGTGTTCACCACCGAGAGGCCGACCCGGGCGGCCAGGCCCGACCGCGGGTGGACGAACCCCGCGTACCCGGACGGGAGCGCGATCGCGACGCCGGTGCCGACGACGCCGCGTTCCCCGGGTCCGAGGACGATATCCGAGGTGGTGACGAGATCGGCGCCCGCGTCGCCCGGTCGGGCGTAGGCGGGCAGCGGAACATCCGGATCGAGCCGGGAGAGGAGTACCTGAACGCTGGACACGGGCGGCGAGATTACTCTCTACCCGTGGGTGAATCAGCGAAGACGGCCGCGAACGCCGCGGTCCGGCATTCCGAACGGCTGTACGTCCCGTGGTGGGGCTGGCCGCTGCCGGTGCTGGGCGCGGTCCTGCTGGCGGCCGAGATCGACCTCGGCTACCCGGGGATCCGGGCGTGGCTGCCGTACGTGATCGCGCTGCCGGTCGTCGTGGCGCTGCTGCTGTCGCTGGGCCGGTCGAAGGTCCGGATCACCGGCGGTGACGAGCCGGAACTGTGGGTCGGCGACGCGCACCTGCCCCTGCGCTACGCCGGCGAAGTCGAGATCTTCGACAAGGACGCCAAGCGCAAGGCCCTGGGGCGCGACGGCGATCCCGCCGCGTACGTGCTGCACCGCGGCTGGGTGGGCCCGGTCGTGAAGGTGCACCTCACCGACGCGAACGACCCGACGCCGTACTGGCTGTTCAGCACCCGGCACCCGGAAAAGGTCGCCGCGCTGCTGAAAGGCGCCTGAACGCCGATATGGGAAGGGGGCCGGCCTGCCGGCCGGCCCCCTTGTCCCCAGCGCGCTTCGAGCCTCCCCCTCACTCTTCGCCGGGCAGTGCCCTCGAGGCTCTCCGTCGCGTCTGTTCGTCCCCTGTGTCCGAGAATCCCCTGCGCGTGTCAGGCGCAGTCGCGGCAGATCAGGCGTCCGCCGTTGTCCTCGGCCAGCCGGCTGCGGTGGTGCACCAGGAAGCAGACGGAGCAGGTGAACTCGTCCGCCTGCTTCGGCACCACCTTCACGGTCATGTCCTCACCGGAAAGCCCGGAAAGGTCGGCACCCGGCAGCTCGAAGTTCTCGGCGGTCGCGTCCTCGTCGACGTCGACGACGCCGGACTGGTTCTCGTTCCGCCGGGCCTTGAGCTCCTCCAACGAGTCTTCGGCCAGCTCGTCGGCTTCGCTGCGGCGCGGAGCGTCGTAGTCGGTAGCCATGTTGTCCCTCACCCCTGCGATCAGCTTGTGTAGTCGTTTTCCCGGACCCCCGGATGCGCCCGTGAGTCCGCCGTGCCGCTGGTCAACGTTCCAGGGCCCTCGTTTGTGCCCGACGGCCGAAGTGACCGAGGTCTCTTCTTTTTGCGCCTCTTCCTGCGGCCGGAGCCCGCGAAGGGTAGCTCACCGCTGTCCGGGTTCTGCAACGAGTCAGACATTGCCGGGGAATCGTCACCCGACAGGGGGAACCCGCAGGTAAGACGCGTTGTCGTCCGTTCGGGTTGCGCCCGGGTGCAGAACTTCACGCCCGGCCCGTCCCGGCTTGCCCCCGCCGCCTCCGCCGTGGTGCGATCGCCGCACGGGGATCGGTCCGGGCACGGCCCGGTACCGCAGGCGGAGCACGGGGAACCGGCCGGGTGACCCTGGACGACGCGCGCCGGCCGCAGCGCCTAGGCTGAGCGGCCACGACGGTGCGCGGGTCCGCACCGGCCGGGGTTCGGTGTTCGGGAAGGGACGGGCAGGTGGCGTCGGGGAACGGCATCGGGGACCGTGGGACGCGGCCGTATCGCAAGCACAAGCCGCTGCCGGCGCTGATCGTCATCGGCGTGCTCGCCGTCGGCGCGATCATCGTCTGGGTGAACGCCGCGATCGGCAAGGGCGACGTCGACGAGGCCGTCAAGTGCGACCCGCCCGCGAGCCCGCCACCGGGTGTCACGTTCAACACGCTTCCGCACAACGCGCTCGACGACCGCGCGCCCGTCCCGCCGGACAAGGTCGCCTACCGGGTCCTCAACGCCTCGGGCAGCCGCGGCCAGGGCGGCATCACCACGACGGCGCTGCGCGAGCTCGGGTTCACCGGCGCGGCCGAACCGGCCAACGACCCGGCGTACGAGAACCGCGAGGCCAAGTGCCGCGGCCAGATCCGCTTCGGCGAGAACGGCGTCACGGCGGCCCGCACGCTCAGCCTGGTGGTGCCGTGCGCCGAGCTGGTCCAGGACAACCGCAAGGACGCGAGCGTGGACGTGGTGACGGGCACGCTGTTCGGCGACATCCGGCCCCGCGCGGAAGCCCGCCAGATCATCACCCAGCTCGCCGACTGGTCCAAGGCCCACCAGGGCGGCGGCACGAACGAGCAGTCCGCGGGCGCGAAGGCCCCGGTGGTCGACCAGACCCTGCTGGCCTCGGCCCGCGACGTGGAGTGCTGACCCGCCGCTGAACCCGGCCCCTGCCCGCGGGGGCGCCCCCCGTTTTCCACGCTACCGGAGGGCACCGACAGTTTCGGTCGCCCAAAGTGCCGTTCCGCTTACCCCACGCGTCGATTGACGTGCCGGAACGGTCGGTTCGCGTACACGAACGGTCGGCTCGCGTGCCGGAAGGGTCGGTTGGCGTACCTGGAACGTCGGCTCGCGTACCGAGAGGGTCGGTTTCGTGCCGGACCATCGGCTGGCGAACCGACCACTCAGATACGCGAACTGACCGTCTGGGCACGTGAGCCGACCCTCCAGGGACGCGAGCCGACCGCTTGGGTACGCGAGCCGGCCGTCCCGGTCAGCGGGACTCCGGTCAGACTTCTGCCGCGCCGCAGTCCGCCAGGACCTTCCGCAGCGGCTCCGCGATCGACGGCGCCGCCGCGTACGTCGCGTCCGCGCCCAGCTCCGGGGCCGAGCCCGGCAGGGACACCTCCGCGCCCGCCTCGGCCGCGATCAGCGCCCCGGCCGCCCAGTCCCAGCGGTGCAGGCCGTGCTCCACGTACGCGTCCAGCCAGCCCGCCGCCACCGCGCACAGGTCCAGCGATGCCGCCCCGTTGCGGCGGATGTCCCGGACCCGCCCGAGCAGCGAGGCCGCGAAGCGCGACTGCCGCGTCCGCCGCGAAGGCGAGTACGCGAAACCGGTTCCGACCAGCGTCACTTCCAGGCTCGACGGCGCCGAGACCGCCAGCCGCCGTCCGTCCAGGTACGCGCCCTGGCCGCGGGCCGCCGACCAGACGCGGCCGGTCGCCGGCTCCACCACCGCGCCCGCCACCGACACCCCGCCGACCTGCGCCGCCACCGACACGGCGAACCACGGCAGCCCGTACAGGAAGTTGACCGTCCCGTCGATCGGGTCGACCACCCACGTCACGCCGTCGCCCGCGGCACCACCGCCTTCCTCGCCCAGCACCGGCTCGCCCGGCCGCAGCGCGGCCAGCCGGTCGCGCACCAGGCGTTCCGACTCGTGGTCCACCGCGGTCACCACGTCGGTGGCGCCGGACTTGGTGCCGACGGCCACCGGCCGGCCCGCCGCCATGCCCTCCCACGCCTCGCGAACCAGCTCCGCGGCGTCCGTCGCGACCTGCACCGCGACGCTTTTCAGCAACGACTCGTCAACTCCCACGTCCGACATGTCACCACATCCGGTTAAAGTCTCCGAGGCAGGCTTCTGAATCGTGCGAGAAGGGACCACGTCCGTGGTGGAGGCGACCCGCCGAGGTTTCGGCATCGACATCGGCGGCAGCGGGATCAAGGGCGCCTTGGTGGACTTGGACAAGGGGCAGCTCATCGGCGACCGGATCCGGATCGAGACGCCGAAGCCGTCCACCCCGTCGGCGGTGGCCGACGTCGTGCACGACATCGTCACGCAGGCGGGCTGGGACGGCCCGGTCGGCGTGACCCTGCCCGCGGTCGTCAAGAAGGGCGTCGCGCACACCGCGGCCAACATCGACAAGCAGTGGATCGGCACCGACGCCGACGCGCTGTTCGCCAAGCGGCTCGGCCGCGGCGTCGACCAGGTCGCGATGCTCAACGACGCCGACGCGGCGGGCATGGCGGAGATCCGCTTCGGCGACCCCGTCGCGCGCACCGGCGTGACCGCGCTGCTCACCTTCGGCACCGGCATCGGCAGCGCGGTGTTCCAGGACGGCAAGCTCGTCCCGAACACCGAATTCGGCCACCTGGAGATCGACGGCCACGACGCCGAGAAGCGCGCGGCCGCTTCGGTGAAGGACAACGAGGGGCTTTCCTACCCCGAATGGGCCAAGCGCGTGCACCGTTACCTGACCGTGCTGGAGAACCTGATCTGGCCCGATCTGTTCATCGTCGGCGGCGGGGTCAGCAAGAAGGCCGAGAAATGGGTGCCGCTGCTGGACATCCGCACTCCGGTGCTGGTCGCGACGCTGCAGAACAACGCCGGCATCGTGGGCGCCGCGGCCGCCGCGGCCGAGGGCATCCAGCACTGATCCGGCCGTGACCGGAGGCCCCGTCCCGGCGCGGATCGGGGCTCCGGAGGCGGCCGGAGGGTGATCGCTTCGCACCGCATGCGCGTACCGTCGTTACAATGGAACACGGCCCACGGCTGCGGAGGGCAAAACCGCAGGCCGAGGCTGTTCCCCGAATGTGAGGCAGCAGTGGCCCCAGGCCGTTGCTCGTCATGATCGACCGCTGCGAAAGGGCGTAAGTGGCAGCCGCAAGAACCGCAACCCGAGGCGGGACGAAGACAGCGACCGCAGCCGGCGAGCCGGCCGAAGAGGCAGCCACCGGGACGGCGAAGCCAGCGGCGCGCAAGACCACCACCGCCAAGAAGGCGCCGGCCAAGAAGGCACCCGCGAAGAAGGCCGCGACCAAGGGCGCGAAGACCGAAGACGGCGAGCCGGACGGTCCCGTCGACCTCGAGGACGACGAACTGGGTACGCCCGACCTGTCGGACCTGGAAGAGGTCGAGGTCGACGTCGTCGACGAGACGGTCGCCGACGAGCCGGACGCCGACTCGGCCGACGACGACGATGACGACGAGGAGTCGGACGAGGAGACTCCGGCGCAGCGGCGTCGCGGCGCGGCGGCCGACAAGGCCGCGGCCAAGAGCGACAACCCGGACTTCGTCTGGGACGAGGAGGAGTCCGAGGCGCTGCGCCAGGCGCGCAAGGACGCCGAGCTCACCGCGTCGGCCGACTCCGTGCGTGCCTACCTCAAGCAGATCGGCAAGGTCGCGCTGCTGAACGCGGAGGAGGAGGTGGAGCTGGCCAAGCGGATCGAGGCCGGGCTCTACGCCGCCGAGCGCGTGCGCACCGCCGAGGAGGAGGGCGAGAAGCTCGTCACCCAGATGCGCCGCGACCTCAAGTGGATCGTGCGCGACGGCGAGCGCGCCAAGAACCACCTGCTCGAGGCGAACCTGCGGCTCGTGGTCTCGCTGGCCAAGCGCTACACCGGCCGCGGCATGGCGTTCCTGGACCTGATCCAGGAGGGCAACCTCGGCCTGATCCGCGCGGTGGAGAAGTTCGACTACACCAAGGGCTACAAGTTCTCGACGTACGCCACGTGGTGGATCCGCCAGGCGATCACCCGCGCGATGGCCGACCAGGCCCGCACCATCCGCATCCCGGTGCACATGGTCGAGGTCATCAACAAGCTCGGCCGCATACAGCGTGAACTGCTCCAGGACCTCGGCCGCGAGCCGACCCCGGAAGAGCTCGCGAAGGAAATGGACATCTCCCCGGAGAAGGTCCTCGAGATCCAGCAGTACGCGCGCGAGCCGATCTCGCTCGACCAGACGATCGGCGACGAGGGCGACTCGCAGCTCGGTGACTTCATCGAGGACTCCGAAGCGGTCGTCGCGGTGGACGCCGTGTCGTTCACGCTGCTGCAGGACCAGCTCCAGTCGGTGCTGCAGACGCTGTCCGAGCGCGAGGCGGGCGTGGTCCGGCTGCGCTTCGGCCTCACGGACGGCCAGCCGCGCACGCTCGACGAGATCGGCCAGGTGTACGGGGTGACCCGCGAGCGCATCCGGCAGATCGAGTCGAAGACGATGTCGAAGCTGCGCCACCCGTCGCGGTCCCAGGTCCTGCGGGACTACCTGGACTGAGTTTCCTTATGGGACAACGGAAACCCCGTCACTTCGGTGGCGGGGTTTCCGCGTTCAGGGCACGGCCAGCCCGCGCTCCCGCAGCGAATGCTCGACGCGCAGGCGTTCGATCTCCCGGTCCATCCCCTCGGGCAGCTCCCCCAGCCGGTGCGGCACGCCGACCTGGCGGCACGCCTGGGTGAGCAGCTCGTCGTACGCCTGCCGCGTCCCGAACCGGCGGGCCGCCGGGGTGCCGGCGGGGTAGCCGGCGAGCAGGCGGTGCACCCGCCGCAGGTCGGCGGCGACGCGCTCGATCGGCGGACCTTCGGGTTGCGGCTGCGCCCGCCTCGACCGGACCCAGCCGAGGACCTTGGGGATGCGCAGCGCGCACCAGAACAGCACCGTGGGAGCGACACACACCACGGCGAAGAGGATCAGGTTCGCAAGGACGCCACCCGTGCCGTCCATCCCCCGATGGTAAGCCCGCCACCCCCACCCCGCGGAGCCCTTTTCACGTGATCGAGAGGTCAACACCCGTGATTGGAGGGTCGACTCGCGTGATTGAAGGGTCGACACGATGCCAGTGCCGTGTCGCTGAACAGGGCGCGACGCCGGGGTGAAACGCACGATCACGCACGCGCGGTGACGAACGCCCGGATCGGCCGGACGGCGGCACCCGAACGGCCGA